>JAWKVW010000018.1:0-72996 GCA_041397845.1 Hyphomicrobiales bacterium
CTGCTTGGCGAGGAGCAGTCCGGCCACATCAAGGAGGTCGGCTACGAGCTCTACCAGCACATGCTGGAAGAGGCGGTCGCCAGCCTGAAGTCCGGCGAGGAGGCGCTGACCGAGGACCAGTGGTCGCCGCAGATCGCCATCGGCACGCCGGTCCTCATTCCGGAAGCCTATGTCCCGAGCCTCGAGGTCCGCCTGTCGCTCTACCGGCGCCTTGCCGATCTCTCCGACGCCGAGGAGATCGATGCCTTCGGCGCCGAGATGATCGACCGCTTCGGCTCGCTGCCGGACGAGGTCGAGCACCTGTTGAAGATCGCCCTCGTCAAGGCGCTCTGCCGCCGCGCCGGCGTCGAGAAGATCGAGGCCGGGCCGAAGGGCGTCGTCATCGGCTTCCGCAACAACGTCTTTGCCGAGCCGGCGCTCCTCGTCCAGTACATCGCGACCGAGGGCAATCTTGCCAGGATCCGTCCGGATCAGAAGCTCGTCCTGAAGCGCGACTGGCCGCGGCCCGAGGACCGGCTCAACGGTTCGGCGGTGCTGCTGACGCGCCTCGTGCGCATGGTGGAAGGCAAGGGCACGGCGGCAAGGACCGGCCGTTGACAGACCGTTCGGTCTGGCAAGGCTGGACCTTGTTCGCGCACTTCTATATTCGCAAGGGGCAAGGCCCGCGCGTGTTCGCCAGCCCTCGGCGGCGCGCTGCCGGCGCAACGAGAGGATCGAACGCATGGCCGACACGAATTTCGACGTCATCGTCATTGGCGCGGGTCCGGGTGGTTACGTCACCGCGATCAGGGCCGCCCAGCTCGGCCTGAAGACAGCGGTCGTCGAACGCGCTCACCTCGGCGGCATCTGCCTAAACTGGGGCTGCATCCCGACCAAGGCGCTGCTGCGCTCGGCCGAGATCTGGCACCACATGCAGCATGCCGGCGATTACGGCCTTGCCGCCGAAAAGACGTCGTTCGACCTTGCCGCCATCGTCAAGCGCTCGCGCGATGTCTCAAAGCGCCTGAATACCGGCGTCGGTTTTCTGCTGAAGAAGAACAAGGTGACCGTCATCGACGGCGAGGCCGCCATCGAGGCGCCGGGCAGGGTCGTCGTCACGGGCAAGGGCGCCGGCACCTATGGCGCCAAACACGTCATCATTGCCACCGGTGCCCGGCCGCGCGTCCTGCCCGGCCTCGAGCCCGACAGGAAGAACGTCTGGACCTATTTCGAGGCGATGGTGCCGGAAAGCCTGCCGAAGTCGCTTCTGGTCGTCGGCTCGGGCGCGATCGGCATAGAGTTCGCCAGCTTTTACAACGCGATGGGCAGCGACGTGACGGTCGTTGAAGTGCTGCCTCAGATCCTTCCGGTCGAGGATGAGGAAATCGCCGGCCTCGTTCGCAAGCGGCTTGAGAAGCTCGGCATCAAGATCATGACGTCGGCCAGCGTCAAGAAGCTCGACAAGGGCGCCGGCGGCGTCACCGCGACCATCGAGGCGAACGGCAAGACTTCCGAACTCGCCGTCGAAAAGGTCATCTCGGCCGTCGGTGTCGTCGGCAATGTCGAGGGCCTTGGCCTTGAAAAGCTTGGCGTGAAGATTGAGCGCGGCACCATCGTCACCGATGGCCATGGCCGCACCAGCGTGCCCGGCATCTACGCCATCGGCGACGTCGCCGGCCCGCCGATGCTCGCCCACAAGGCCGAGCACGAAGGCGTCATCTGCGTCGAGACCATTGCCGGTCTTTCGACCCACGCGCTCGACAAGTCGAAGATCCCGGGCTGCACCTATTGCAATCCGCAGGTCGCCTCCGTCGGCCTCACCGAGAAGAAGGCGAAGGAAGCCGGCATCGAGGTTCGCGTCGGCCGGTTCCCGTTCGTCGGCAATGGCAAGGCGATTGCGCTCGGCGAGCCGGACGGCCTCGTCAAGACGATCTTCGATGCAGGAACCGGACGGCTGGTCGGGGCCCACATGGTCGGCGCCGAAGTCACCGAGCTGATCCAGGGCTTTGTCGTCGCCATGAACCTCGAGACGACCGAGGAAGAGCTGATGCACGCCGTCTTCCCGCATCCGACCCTGTCGGAGATGATGCACGAGAGCGTGCTCGACGCTTACGGCCGCGCCATCCACATCTGAACGGGCGAAGGAACTTGCTGGCGCTCCAATCGGGCGCCCGCAGGCACCCGTTCAGCGAAGCGGTTCGTCAGGCCGCCGGCACGATGGTCGTGCGCGCCTGTGCCGGCCGCTTCAGCGCCAGCGCCGGGTGTTCGACGAGCGTCCAGGACAGCCAGGCAAGCGCCGTAGTGATGAACACGGCAAGCACGGCAACGGATGCCGGCCCGAAAGCGGGCAGGGCGTTGACGATCGTCTGCTCGACCGTCCAGCCGTAGATGTAGAGGCCATAGGAAATGTCGATGCGGTTGGTCGCCTGCCGCAGCGCGCCGAGCGGTATCGCGGTAAAGCACATCGCGCCGTAGGCATCGAGCACCACCCAGGACAATTCGGCAAGCGGCGTGCCATGGCAAAGGACGACGGCACCGATCGCAAGCGCAAGGAAGCTCGCCGACAGGCGGATCTCGTGGCGATAGTGCCAGCCGAGAACGCCGAGGAAGAAGGTCGCGATGAGCCGGCTGAGGTGATAGGCCGTCTTCGGCAGGACCGCGAGATCGGGCAGGACGAGGATCGCCAGATAGGCGATGACCGCCAGCGTGAAGATCGACCAGATCACCGCAACCTTGCGGAACAGGCCAAGCCCGCCAAGCACGGCAAGCAGCACATAGCAGGCGATCTCGTATTTCAGCGTCCAGATCGGCAGGTCGACGACGCCCGGATAGGGATTGCCCTCGAAAACGCCCGGCAGCGGGAAGGTGCCGGCCAGCAGCGTCATCGATTTGGCGAAATAGGCATAGGTGCCAGGGTCGGTGGCATAGTCGCCGACAGAATGGGTCGTCACCGCCGGGCCGAGCACGAAGGTGATGAGCGCGAGGCAGGCGATGAGTCCCGGATAGACCCGCAGCGCCCGCGCCTTCAGGAAGTCGCGCGTCGAGCGCGACCGGTGCAGGCTCGCCGCCACGAGGAAGCCGCTGAGCGAGAAGAACACCAGCACCGCGTGCTGGCCGAGCGTGAACGGCGTCGGCCCGAGCAGCGGTTCGGCGACGCTTTCGCCGCCGGTTGCCAGCCAGGCATGGCTGACGATGACGCTGGCCGCCGCCAGAAAGCGCAAAAGATTGAAGTTATTGTTGTTTTTCTCTAGCAGAGACGCAAGCAGAGGCCCACGCATGGCAGACGGTCCAGCGGGCATGCCCTGCCCGAGGGGTGACGGGATGTCGTTGCCTGCCGCGTTCGGACGCCCCACCGCCAGCACAGCCAAATTACACTAGCGCTGGAAGGTTAAGGAAGCCTGCAGCGCGCGGCGCTTTCCTCCCCCGTGTCGGCCTGATATTCAGGACTGGAACGGTGTTTGCCGAAGTCACCCATTGGGCGTGGCCGGCAAGACACCATATAAGTCGGGCGCGGACATTGCCGCGCGGGGACAGCAAACAGGGTGGCGACCGGACGACGGCGCCGAGCGCGAGGAGAATTCCATGGCCCAGTTCATGACCATGCCGGGTGTCGGCCTCATCGGCTTTCTCATTATCGGCATTGTGGCCGGCTTCATCGCCGAGAAGGTGATGGCTGCAAATCACGGTCTTCTGATGAATCTCGTCGTCGGCGTCGCCGGCTCGTTCATCGGTGGCTGGCTCGCCGGCGTGCTCGGCATTGCCTTCGGCGGCTGGATCGGCAACCTCGTCGTCGCGACGATCGGTGCGGTCATCCTCCTCTTCGTCTACGGCAAGCTGCGCCAGCGCTGAGCCGGAACGGGGAACACGGGGTCGCGTCGGCAATGGTCGGCGCGACCCGTCATTTCAGGCAGGCATAAATGGTCAGGATCATCGACACGGTCGCCGGCGAAGAGGCCCGGCCGCGCCACCCGGAAAAGGCCCGCCGCGCCGACAGTCCGGTGCTGCGCAAGCCCGCCTGGATCCGCGTCAAGGCGCCGGGCTCGGCCGTCTATCGCGAAACCCGCGATATCGTCCGCGACAACTCGCTGAACACCGTGTGCGAGGAGGCGGGCTGCCCGAACATCGGCGAATGCTGGTCGAAGAAGCATGCCAGCTTCATGATCATGGGCGAGACCTGCACGCGCGCCTGCGCCTTCTGCAATGTCCGCACCGGCATGCCCGGACCGCTCGATCCGGCCGAGCCGGAAAACACCGCCCGCGCCATCGCTGCGATGAACCTGCAGCACGTCGTCATCACCTCGGTCGATCGCGATGATCTCGGACGACGGCGGCGCGGCGCATTTCGCAGCGGTCATCGCGGCAATCCGCGCCCTGACGCCGGACACGACGATCGAGGTGCTGACACCTGATTTCCTGCGCAAGCCTGGCGCCCTCGAGGTCGTCGTCGCGGCAAGGCCCGACGTCTTCAACCACAACCTCGAGACCGTGCCCTCGCTCTATCTCGAGGTCCGCCCCGGCGCCCGCTATTTCCACTCGATCCGCCTGCTGCAGCGGGTGAAGGAGCTCGACCCGACCATCTTCACCAAGTCCGGCATCATGGTCGGCCTCGGCGAGAAGCGGAACGAAGTGCTGCAGCTCATGGACGACCTGCGCACCGCCGAGGTCGATTTCACCATCGGCCAATATCTCCAGCCGACCCGCAAGCATCATCCGGTTGCCGAATTCGTGACGCCCGAGGCGTTCGAGGGCTATCGCCTGATGGCGCTCTCCGAAGGGCTTCCTGCACGTCTCGGCCTCGCCGCTGACGCGCTCGTCGCATCATGCCGGCGAGGATTTCGCGGCTCTGAAGGCGGCGCGGCTCGCCCGTCACGGGTACTGAGGCGCGGGCGGCATGCCGAGCTTTTCGACCAACCACCGGGGTTGCCCATTCGGCCGCCGACATGTTCGCGCTCGTCGCCGATGTCGAGCGCTATCCCGAGTTCGTGCCGCTCTGCGAGTCGGATTTATGCGCGGCCGCGATCGTCAGGGCGACATCGAGATCGTCGTTGTCGACATGACCGTGTCCTACAAGCTGGTGCGCGAGACGTTTACCTCCCGCGCCGTCTTCGATCGGCCGAACCTGAAGATCAATGTCGACTACTCTCGACGGCCCGTTCTCTCGCTGGAGAACCGCTGGCGGTTCATCGAGCGCGGTGAGCATGCCTGCGACGTCGGCTTCGACATTTCCTATGAGTTCCGCAGCCGCACCCTCGGGCTCCTCATGGGCGCGATGTTCGACCGGGCGTTCCGCAAGTTCTCCGCGGCCTTCGAGGAGCGCGCCGACAGGGTCTACGGCCGAACCGCCGGCGCCTGAGCGACAACGCCTGAGCGCCAGCGCTTGACCGCCAGTTCGATGCCGGTCTAGCCGATCAGGCTCTCCAGCAGCATGAAGGCTTCGAGCACCGTCAGCGAGCGCACTTCCGTGCGCCCGATATCGCCGAAATGCGCGAGGTGGTGGATTGTCTCGCCGTCCCGCCGTGCCGCCGCCAGATGCACCGTGCCGACCGGCTTTTCCGCCGAGCCGCCGCCCGGGCCGGCAATCCCCGTCACCGCGACCGCGACGTCGGCGTTCGAGCGGGCGAGGGCGCCGACCGCCATGGCCCGCGCCACCGGCGCGCTGACCGCGCCATGCTCGGCGATGAGCTCGGCCGGCACGTCGAGCATCTCGGTCTTCGAGGCGTTGGAATAGGTCACGAACCCGCGGTCGACGACATCCGACGACCCGGCCACCGCGGTCAGTGTCGCTGCGATGAGGCCGCCGGTGCACGATTCCGCCGTCACGATCTTGAGGCCGGCGGCCCGCGCATGGGCAAGCACGGCCTCGGCGCGCGGCTTCAGGTTGGGCGTTGCGATCATGTTCAGGTCTCCGTCGGGGCAGCCGGCAGCGACACCGTCGCGGCGGCAAGGGCGGCAATGCCCTCGCGCCGGCCGGTGAAGCCGAGGCGTTCGGTCGTCGTCGCCTTGATCGACACCCGGTCGACCGCGACGCCGCAGATTTCGGCGACCCGCAGGCGGATTGCATCGCGATGCGGCCCGACTTTCGGTGCCTCGCAAATGGCGGTCAGATCGAGATGGACGAGCCGGCCGCCGCGCGCCGCGAGCAGGTCGCAGGCATGGCGCAGGAACCGGTCCGAGGAAACGCCCCGCCACTGCGGATCGCTCGGCGGAAAGTGGCTGCCGATGTCGCCGGCGCCGATCGCGCCAAGGACCGCATCGGTCGCGGCGTGCAGCAGCACATCGGCGTCGGAATGGCCGGCAAGCCCATGGTCATGGGCGATCCGCACGCCGCCGAGCATGATGTGGTCGCCCGCGCAGAAGGCGTGCACGTCGAAACCCGAGCCTGTCCGCGTTTCCATCGGCTCGGTGGCGTTGAGCCGGGCGTCGGCCATGTCGATGTCCTCGCGCGTGGTGATCTTGATGTTGCCCCGCTCGCCCTCGACGATATGGACCGGAATGCCGGCCCACTCGGCGACGGCGGCATCGTCGGTGAAGTCGTCGCGGCCCGCCCCGGCGGCCTGCCGGTGCGCGGCAAGGATCGCGGCATAGGCAAAGCCCTGCGGCGTCTGCGCCGCGAACAGGCCCTCGCGCGGCACGGTTCCGGTGACCTCGCCGCCGGTGCCCGTTGATTTCAGTGTGTCCGTGACCGGCGTCGCGACGAGCACCGCCGCGTGCTGGCGAAGTGCCGCGACGGCGCGGTCGATGACTGCATGCGAGATGAACGGGCGCACGCCATCATGGATGAGCACCGCATCGGGCGGATCGCCGGCAAGCGATTCGAGGCCGTTGCGGACGGAAATCTGCCGCGTCGCACCGCCGGTGACAGTGGCGAATCGGCCGGCGTCGGCAGCGGTCGCCTCTGTGAGCGCCTCGCCATCGGCCGCGTGCGCGACGATTGTGACGCCCGAGATCGCCGGATGGCTGAGAAACTGCGCCAGCGTGCGCGCAATGATGGCGCGTCCACCGATCCTGCGATATTGCTTGGGAAGCTCACCGGCAAAGCCGGCAGCCCGCGTTCCGCGCCCCGCTGCCACGAGAAGGACGTGGACTTTCATCTCGGCCATCTCCCGCTGCATCCCCCAAGAAGCCGTTTTTTGCAGGATACACAAAGCCCTAGCGCCATTGCCAGCGGTCTGTTGATGGATCGTCGGCTAATGTTTACCGCACCGCAGCATCGCTCTTGCCGTTTATTTTGATTTGGCTATGCTGTGGGCAGCAAGCGCAATTGCCCATTTGATAGTCACGCCGTGTCGAATGATCCGTTAGATCCTCTTGTTGTTGGCGGGTTGGCCATCCCGAACCGCGTCTTCCTGGCTCCCATGGCCGGGGTGACGGACCGCCCGTTCCGCCGGCTGGTGGCAAGGGACGGTGCCGGCCTGACGGTGAGCGAGATGGTTGCCGGGGAGTGGCTGGCGAACGGCCACGAGGGCACGCTTGCCAAGGTCGAGCGGGCCGAGGGCGGTGTCCATGTCGTCCAGCTCGTCGGTCGTGATGCGCCGGCCATGGCGGAAGGGTCCGTCATGCCGAGGATGCCGGGGCTGACATCATCGACATCAACATGGGCTGCCCGGCCCGCAAGGTGACTGGCGGCTATGGCGGCGCGGCGCTGATGCGCGACCCGGATCTCGCGCTGCGGCTGATCGAGGCGACGGTTGCGGCCGCGAGCGTGCCCGTGACCCTGAAGATGCGCCTCGGCTGGGACGAGGGCACGATCAATGCGCCGGAGATCGCGCGGCGGGCCGTCGATGCCGGCATCGCGATGATCGCCGTGCATGGCCGCACCCGCTGCCAGTTCTATGGCGGCGCTGCCGACTGGTCGGCAATTGCCGCGGTGAAGGACGCGGTATCCGTGCCGGTCGTCGCCAATGGCGATCTCGTAAGCGTCGAGGACGGGCCGGCGATGCTGGCGGCCTCCGGCGCCGATGCCGTGATGATCGGGCGCGGCGCCATCGGCCGGCCGTGGTTTCCGGGAATGGTGGCGCGCTTTTTGGCGACCGGCATCGGGGAGGCAGAACCCGAGGGTGCCGAACTCGTTGCCCGGCTCGCCGAGCTCGTCGAGGAAATGGTTGGACATTGGGGCGCCGATCACGGCGTGCGCCTTGCCCGCAAGCACCTTGCCGCCGCCATGAAGCGGCTGGAGGGGGGCGAGCGCGAGGCGCTTTCGCCGCTGCGGCGGGCGGTGCTCCCAGGTGTTCGGCCGGAAACGATAATCAAGGACCTTGCCGCCTTTGCGGAGGCTGCCGGTTCGATACGGAGGGCGGCATGATGACCGCGACCAGATTGCGCGCAATCGCCGGCGGGACGGACGATCCCGCGTTCCAGATGCTCAACGCCCTGCCGCACCCGGTGGTGATGGTCGGCGCCGACGATCGCATCGCGGCGGCCAACGACGCCGCCCAGCAGTTCTTCCAGGCAAGCGCCGTCTGGCTGTCGCGCCAGACGCTGAAGGACATGGTGCCGTTCGGCAGCCCGGTTCTCGGTCTTGTCGATCAGGTCCGCGCGACCCGTTCGCCGGTCAGCGAATACCGCCTCGACGTCAGCACCCCGCGCAACGGCGCCGATCGGATCGTCGATGTCTACGCGACCCCGGTGCCCGAGCGCCCGGCCAATGTCGTGCTGATGTTCCAGGAACGCACGATGGCCGACAAGATCGACCGCCAGCTCACCCATCGCGGCGCGGCGCGGACGGTCGTCGGCCTCGCCTCGATGCTTGCCCACGAGATCAAGAACCCGCTGTCCGGCATTCGCGGTGCCGCCCAGCTTCTGGAAAGCTCGGTCGAGGAAATCGACAGGCCGCTGACCCGCCTCATCTGCGACGAGGCCGACCGCATCGTCCATCTCGTCGACCGCATGGAGGTCTTCTCCGACGAGCGGCCGATCGAGCGCGCGCCGGTCAACATCCATGTCGTGCTGGAGCATGTGAAGCGGCTGGCGCAGAGCGGCTTTGCCCGCAACGTCCGCATCGTCGAGGCCTACGATCCGTCGCTGCCGCCGGTTTTCGCCAACCGCGACCAGCTCGTCCAGATCTTCCTCAATCTGCTGAAGAACGCTACCGAGGCGATTGGCGACGCCCCGGACGGCGAGATCATCCTGACGACGGCATTCCGGCCGGGTGTCCGCCTGTCGGTGCAGGGCAGTCGCGATCGCGTCACCCTGCCGCTCGAATTCTGCGTCCGCGACAACGGTCCCGGCGTGCCCGAAGACATGATGCCGCATTTGTTCGATCCGTTCGTCACCACCAAGGCGAACGGCACCGGGCTCGGCCTTGCGCTCGTCGCCAAGATTGTCGGCGATCATGGCGGCGTCATCGAATGCGACTCCCAGCCGCGCAAGACCGTCTTTCGAATCCTGATGCCGGCCTGGACCGGCCCCGTCGAGTCCGAGGAGGACTGATCGATGCCCAGCGGTACCGTACTTGTCGCCGATGACGACACAGCCATCCGCACGGTCCTGAACCAGGCACTGACCCGGGCCGGCTACGAAGTCCGCATGACCTCGAACGCCTCGACCCTGTGGCGCTGGGTATCGGCCGGGGAGGGCGACCTCGTCGTCTCCGACGTGGTCATGCCCGACCAGAACGTCTTCGACCTGCTGCCGCAGATCAAGAAGGTGCGCCCCGACCTGCCGGTCATCGTCATGAGCGCCCAGAACACATTCATGACGGCGATCCGCGCGTCCGAGCGCGGCGCATATGAGTATCTGCCAAAGCCCTTCGACCTGAAGGAGCTGATCTCGATCGTCGGCCGCGCCCTGTCGGAAGCCAAGGTCAAGCGCCCGACGGCCGACCTCGTCGATGCGCCGGAAGCGATGCCGCTCATCGGCCGCTCGGCGGCGATGCAGGAGATCTACCGCGTCCTCGCCCGCCTGATGCAGACCGACCTCACCGTCATGATTTCCGGCGAGTCGGGCACCGGCAAGGAACTCGTCGCCCGCGCGCTGCACGATTACGGCAAGCGCCGCAACGGCCCCTATGTCGCCATCAACATGGCCGCGATCCCGCGCGACCTCATCGAGGCGGAGCTCTTCGGCCACGAGAAAGGCGCCTTCACCGGCGCCCAGACGCGCAATGTCGGCCGCTTCGAGCAGGCCGACGGCGGCACGCTGTTTCTCGACGAAATCGGCGACATGCCGATGGAGGCCCAGACCCGCCTCCTGCGCGTGCTGCAACAGGGCGAATATACGACCGTCGGCGGCCGCACCCCGATCCGCACCGACGTGCGCATCATCGCCGCAACGAACCGCGACCTGCGCCAGCTCGTCAATCAGGGCCTGTTCCGCGAGGACCTGTTCTTCCGCCTGAACGTGGTGCCGATTCGCCTGCCGCCGCTGCGCGAGCGCACCGAGGATATCCCCGATCTTGTCCGCCACTTCTTCTCGCTCGCCGAGAAGCAGGGCCTGCCGGCCAAGCAGATCGAGATCGACGCCCTCGACCGGATGCGCCGCTATCGCTGGCCGGGCAATGTGCGCGAGCTTGAAAACCTCGTCCGCCGCCTTGCCGCGCTCTATCCGCAGGACGTCATCACCGGCGGCATCATCGACATCGAGCTCAGCCAGCCGGCCCCGGTCGTCAGCGAGCGCACCGAGGAAGAGACGCTTTCCGGCTCGGTCGAGCGCCACCTGGCGGCCTACTTCGCCGAATTCGGCAGCTCCCTGCCGCCGCCGGGCCTCTACTACCGGATCCTGAAGGAGATCGAGTATCCGCTGCTTTCGGCCGCCCTCGCGGCGACCCGCGGCAACCAGATCAAGGCGGCCGAACTCCTCGGCCTCAACCGCAACACCCTGCGCAAGAAGATCCGCGATCTCGATATCCAGGTCATCAGGTCCAGCCGCTGACCGCGCAACCGCGCGATTGTCACATTTATGCGACAATTCTGTTGCAAGCGAGCAACAGGATCGGCACAGTGACGGCCGACCGGTACGTCAACGCGGACTGACGCTCCGCCAGGGAAGGCGCAGGTAGGCATGGCGAAAGGCGCGCACAGCGCAGCCGGCGAGGCCGAACTCCCGTCCGGAACCGGGCGGCGCGGCGTCATGCGCTATCTCGCGCCCGGCGTCTTCGTGCTGGCGTTCATATCGGCGATTTCCACGTTCCTGGTGCTGACCGGCCTGACGCCGATCATGCCGACCGAGGCCGTCGTCGTCTGGGCGCTCGCCATCAACGGCGTCCTCATCGCCTCGATGACCGCCCTCATCGTGCGCGAACTGTGGACGCTGTGGATCGCCCGCCGCCGTCGTCGCGCCGCCTCGGGCCTGCATGTCCGGGTGGTGACGCTGTTCAGCCTCGTCGCCGCGATCCCGGCCATTCTCGTTGCCGCCGCCGCGAGCGTCACGCTGGAACGCGGCCTCGACCGCTGGTTTTCCGAGCGCACCCAGTCGATCATCGGCACGTCGCTTGCCGTGGCGCAGGCCTATGTCCGCGAGCATTCGCATGCCCTGCGCGGCTGAAATCCTCGCCATGCAGACCGACATCGACCGGGCCGAGCCGTATTTCACGTTCGATCACAGCCAATTTGAGGATTATTTCGCCACCCAGACAAAGATTCGAAATCTCGTCATCGCCGTGCTGATGAAGGCCGACGGCACCGAGGTGATGCAGGCAAAGCCGGTCGAGAGCGAGCCGACCGTGCTGCCGCCGAAGGAGGTGGCAGCCGACGCCAATGCCGATGAACCCGTTCTCGTGACGCCCGGCACCACCAATCAGGTCGGCGCCGTCATCAAGCTGAAGGCGTTCGACGACCTCTATCTCTATATCGGCCGCCTCATCGATCCGCGCGTCACGCAATATCTGCGCATCACCGAGGCGAACGCCGCCGAGTACAAGACGCTGGAGGCACGCCGCTATGGCGTGCAGGTGGCGTTCGGCCTGCTCTATGTCGGCATCGCGCTCGTCATGCTGCTCGCCGCGATCTGGCTCGGCATCGGCTTTGCCAATCGCCTCGTAGCCCCGATCCGCCGCCTCATCGGCGCTGCCGATCAAGTATCGCGCGGCAATCTCTACGTCCAGGTGCCGCTCGCGGCGGAGGAGGGCGACCTCGCCAATCTCAGCGAGACCTTCAACAACATGACCTCGCAGCTTCGCCATCAGCGCGATGATCTGCTCTCGGCCAACGAGCAGCTCGACCAGCGCAGCCGCTTCACCGAGGCGGTGCTTGCCGGCGTGACGGCCGGTGTCATCGGCGTCGATCATCGCGGATGCACGACGCTCGCCAACCGTTCGGCGCTGAAGATGCTGGAGACCGACGAGCGCACCATGCTCGGCAAGCCGGTCGTCGATGTCATGCCCGAGATCGCCGACATTCTCGGCAGCGCCTTCGGCGATCCCAATCGCATGCATGTCGCCCACGAGGTCGTGCAGCGAGAGGGCGGCGAGCGCAACATCATGGTGCGCGTCACCTCCGAGGAATCGGACACCGAGGACCACGACTTCGTCATCACCCTCGACGACATCACCGACCTTGTTACCGCCCAGCGCACCTCGGCCTGGGCCGACGTTGCCCGCCGCATCGCCCACGAGATCAAGAACCCGCTGACGCCGATCCAGCTCTCGGCCGAGCGGCTGAAGCGCAAATACGGCAAGGTGCTGACGACGGACCGGGACGTCTTCGAGCAGTGCACCGACACCATCATCCGCCAGGTCGGCGACATCGGCCGCATGGTCGACGAGTTCTCCTCGTTCGCCCGCATGCCGAAGCCGGTCATGGAGGTCGGAGACCTGTCCGAGACCGTGCGCCAGACCGTCTTCCTCATGCGCGTCGGCCACCCGGACCTGACGATCGAGGCCGATCTCCCCGAGGACCCGATGCGCTGCCGCTTTGACCGCCGGCTCATCGCCCAGGCGCTCACCAACATCATCAAGAACGCGACGGAAGGCATCGCCGCCGCCGCCGGCGAGGAAGAACCGGTCGGCGGCCGCATCCGCGTCGTCGGCCGCGGGACCGCCACCCACTACGAGGTCGATGTCATCGACAATGGCATCGGCCTGCCCAAGGACAACCGCCGCCGCCTGCTCGAGCCCTACATGACGACGCGCGAGAAGGGCACCGGCCTTGGCCTCGCCATCGTGCGCAAGATCGTCGAGGACCATGGCGGCACCATCGAACTCCTCGATTCCCCGGAGGTCGAGACCGGCGGCCGCGGCGCCATGGTGCGCCTGACGGTCGCCCGCATCGAGACGCCGGAAGAGGCCGGAGCGGATGGCGCGGCGGCCAGTGAGACAAACGGCAGACCCGAAAGGCAGCCCAATGGCGTCTGACATTCTGATCGTAGATGACGAAGCCGACATTCGCGGGCTCGTCGCCGGCATCCTCGAGGACGAAGGGCACGGCACGCGTGTCGCCGCCAACAGCGACCAGGCGCTGAACGAGATCGAGCAGCGCCGCCCGACGCTCGTCTTCCTCGATATCTGGCTGCAGGGCAGCCGGCTCGACGGCCTCGAACTGCTCGACATCGTCAAGAAGCAGCATCCCGACCTGCCGGTGGTCATCATTTCCGGCCACGGCAATGTCGAGACCGCCGTCTCGGCGATCAAGCTCGGCGCCTATGACTACATCGAGAAGCCGTTCAAGGCCGATCGCCTGATCCTCATTGCCGAGCGCGCCCTTGAAGCCTCAAAGCTGAAGCGCGAGGTCAAGGAACTGCGCCAGAAGAGCGGCGAGGCCGAGGGCCTCGTCGGTTCGTCGAGCTCGATGAACCAGCTCCGCCAGACCATCGAGCGCATTGCCCCGACCAACAGCCGCATCCTGATTTCCGGACCCTCCGGCAGCGGCAAGGAGCTGGTCGCACGCACCATTCACGGCCTTTCCGGCCGTGCCCACGGTCCGTTCGTCGTCCTCAACGCTGCCGCGATCACGCCGGAGACGATGGAGATCGAGCTCTTCGGCGTCGAGGCGAGTGGCGGCAAGCCGCGCAAGGTCGGCGCGCTCGAGGAGGCCCATGGCGGCACTCTCTATCTCGACGAAGTCGCCGACATGCCGCGCGAGACGCAGAACAAGATCCTGCGCGTCCTCGTCGACCAGAACTTCCAGCGCGTCAACGGCTCGACGCGCGTCCATGTCGACGTGCGCATCGTCTCCTCGACCGCCCGCGATCTTGCCGGCGAAATCGCCGCCGGCCGCTTCCGCGAGGACCTGTTCCATCGCCTCGGCGTCGTGCCGCTCGGCGTGCCGGCGCTGTCCTCGCGCCGCGAGGATATCCCCGAACTCGTGCGCTATTTCATGGAGCAGATCTCGGTCGCGACCGGCCTGCCGGTCCGCCGCATCGGCGACGATGCGCTCGCCGTGCTGCAGGCGCACGACTGGCCGGGCAACATCCGCCAGCTCCGCAACAACGTCGAGCGCCTGATGATCCTGACCCGCGGCGACGCCGAAGCCGTGATCACCGCCGACCTGCTGCCGGCCGAGGTTGGCGCCATGCTGCCGTCCGTGCCGTCCAATTCCGGCGGCGAGCACCTGATGGCCCTGCCGCTGCGCGAGGCCCGCGAGATCTTCGAGCGGGAATATCTCATCGCGCAGATCAACCGGTTCGGCGGTAATATCTCCCGCACGGCGGAATTCGTCGGCATGGAGCGCTCGGCCCTCCACCGCAAGCTCAAGACGCTGGGCATCGCCTGATTTGTCCGGCCTCGCCGGGGGAAGGTTTCGATGAAGGTCATCATCTGCGGCGCCGGCAAGGTCGGCTACGGCATTGCCGAACGGCTCGCCGCCGAACAGAACGACGTGTCGGTCATCGACAGCTCGCCGCACCTCATCCAGGTCATTCGCGACACGCTCGACGTCCAGGGTTTCGTCGGCCATGGCGCCCATCCCGACGTGCTGGCCCAGGCCGGTGCCGACCAGGCCGACATGATCATCGCCGTGACGCTCTATGACGAGGTCAACATGGTGGCCTGTCAGGTCGCCAATTCGCTGTTCAACGTTCCGACCAAGGTCGCCCGTGTCCGTGCCCAGAGCTATCTGGCGCCGCATTGGGGCGACCTCTTCAGCCGCGAGCATCTGCCCATCGACGTCATCATCTCCCCGGAGATGGAAGTCGGCGAGATGGTGCTGCGACGCCTCGCATTGCCCGGCGCCTTCGATACCGTCCGCTTCGCCGACAACGAGGTCGTCGTCGTCGGCCTCGTCTGCGGCGACGATTGCCCGGTCGTCGATACGCCGCTGAACCAGCTCACCGAGCTTTTCCCGGACCTGAAGGCCGTCGTCGTCGGCGTGTTCCGTAACGAAAAGCTGTTCGTGCCGCGCGGCTCCGATTCGCTCCTGGTCGGCGATCGGGTCTACGTCGTCGCCCAGAAGGATCAGGTTCGCCGGACGCTGTCGATCTTCGGCCACGATGAGTCCGAGGCGTCCCGCGTCGTCATCGCCGGCGGCGGCAATATCGGCCTTTACGTTGCCCGCAGTCTCGAGAAGCGCCAGAGCCGCACCCGCGCCACCGTCGTCGAGAGCTCCCGCGCCCGGGCGACGGAAATCGCCGACGAGCTGTCGAAGACCGTGGTCCTCCACGGCAGCGCGCTCGACCACCAGATCCTGCGCGAGGCCGACATCGATACGGCCGATACCATCGTTGCCCTCACCAATGACGACCAGGTCAACGTGCTCTCCTGCGTCATGGCCAAGCGCCTTGGCTGCACCCGCTCGATGGCGCTCATCAACGACCCGAGCTTTGCCAACTTCACCAATTCGCTCGGCATCGACACCCATATCAGCCCGCGCCAGGTGACCATTTCGAAGATCCTGCGGCACGTCCGGCGCGGCCGCATCCGTGGTGTCCATACCGTGCTTGACGGCGCCGCCGAAGTCATCGAGGCCGAGGCGCTCGAGACCTCGATGCTGGTCGGCAAGCCCTTGCGCGATGTCGAGCTGCCCGATGGCATCCGCATCGGCGCCATCTATCGCGGCAAGGCAGTGATCATGCCGAGCGGCGACACGCAGATTCACGCTCACGACCGGGTCATCATGTTCGTCAGGGCCGATCGGGTCCGCAAGGTCGAGCAGATGTTCCGCGTCAGTCTCGAGTTCTTCTGATCGCCGCCGGGGTTGTCGATCCTGCCCGGATCGTCTTATCTCCGTTCGGGAGTGCGGCGCGGCAAGACCGGCGCGCCGAAATCATGCAAGGTGGAGTCGCCATGCCACGCTGGGCCTATGTCAACGGACGCTACGTCAGACACCGGGATGCGGCGGTTCATATCGAGGATCGCGGCTACCAGCTTGCCGACGGCGTTTATGAGGTCTGTCAGGTGCTCGGCGGCCATGCCGTCGACGAGCGGCTGCACATGGACCGTCTCGAACGGTCGCTGCGCGAGCTCGAGATCCGCATGCCGATGCCCCGCACGGCCTTTTCCTTCGTCCAGCGTGAGCTCATTTCCCGCAACAGGATCCGCGACGGCCTCGTCTACATGCAGGTAACCCGCGGCGTTGCCCCGCGCGATCATGTCTTTCCGGCGGCCGGCGTCCGCCCGGCCGTGGTCATGACCGCCAAATCGATTGATGCCGCTGCCGGCGAGCGCACGGCGGCAAGGGGCGTTGCCGTCATCACCGTGCCGGAAAACCGCTGGGGGCGGGTCGATATCAAGTCGATCGGCCTCCTGCCGAACGTGCTGGCCCGCGAGGCGGCAAAGCGCGCCGGCGCCCGCGAGGCATGGTTCGTCGACAGGGACGGCTTCGTCACCGAAGGCGCCGCGACCAACGCCTGGATCGTCACCATGGATGGCACGATCGTCACCCGGCCGGCCGAATTCGGCATTCTGCGCGGCATCACCCGGACCGTCGTGCTGCAGGTCGCGGCCAATCTCGGCCTCAAGGTCGAGGAGCGCGCCTTTACGCCCGGGGAGGCCAAGGCCGCCCGCGAGGCCTTCATTACCGCGGCAACCCAGATCGTCATGCCGGTCGTGCGCATCGACGATGCGACCGTGGCCAATGGCGAGCCCGGTACGGTCGCGCAGGAGTTGCGCCGGCATTTCTTCGAGGTTGCAGAAATATCGATATTTTGACGCTGACGCGACGGCGATTTTGTCCTATCTATAAAAACGCCGGCGGAGAGCCTCGATTTTCCCATTCCGGACGCCACCCTTCGATTTGGGGGGATGACAACCGCTTTCCCGTCCGGTCATCGTGTTGATGATCCGCTGGGCCCGAGTCCGGCCAGTGCGGGCGTTCGGAATTTGGGCAGTTTTCGGGATTACGGTGCGGCCCGAAAATCGCTAGAGTCCGGTTTCAACCGCCGGACTCCCTCCCTGAGCTACCGAAGGAACAAGAAGAAAATGGCAGCCGATCGAGCGCAGAACCTTCAGGACACCTTCCTCAACCATGTACGCAAGACCAAGACCCCGCTGACGATTTTCCTCGTCAACGGCGTCAAGCTGCAGGGTGTCGTGACCTGGTTCGACAACTTCTGTGTGTTGCTGCGGCGCGATGGCCACTCGCAGCTCGTCTACAAGCATGCGATCTCCACGATCATGCCGAATCAGCCGGTTCAGTTGTTCGAGCCGGCCGACGAGGCGGGCGACTGATGCCGAGGGCTGATTGAGCCGCCGCCGCTCCGGAACGGACGAGGCGGAGGAGCCGGCCGACGAAGGGCCGGAATCCTCTGACAGCCGCGCCATGGTCATCGTGCCGGCCCTGAAAGAGGGGGCGGCACGGCGGCAGGATCGTGACAGCCCGGATCGTCCGTCGCGCGGGCCGGAGGCCCGCCTCGACGAGGCCGTCGGCCTGACCGCCGCCATCGGCCTCGAGGTCGCCGACAGCTCCATCGTGCCGATTTCCGAGGTGAAGCCGGCGACCCTCATCGGCACCGGCAAGGTCGAGGAGCTGAAGGGCCGCATCGCCGCCAAAGGCATCGGCCTCGTCGTCGTCGACCAGCCGCTCTCGCCCATCCAGCAGCGCAATCTCGAAAAGGCCTGGAACGCCAAGGTCATCGACCGCACCGGCCTCATTCTGGAGATTTTCGGCAAGCGCGCCCGCACCCGCGAGGGCCGGCTTCAGGTCGAGCTTGCCCATCTCACCTATCAGAAGAGCCGGCTGGTGCGTGGCTGGACCCATCTGGAGCGCCAGCGCGGCGGCTTCGGCTTTCTCGGCGGACCGGGCGAAACCCAGATCGAGGCAGACCGGCGCCAGCTTCAGGAGCGCATCGCCAAAATCGAGGGCGAGCTCCACGATGTGAAGCGCACCCGCGCCCTGCATCGCAGCAACCGCCGCAAGGTGCCGCATCCGATCGTTGCGCTCGTTGGTTACACGAACGCTGGAAAATCGAGCTTGTTCAACGCGATGACGTCGGCCGACGTGTTCGCCGAGAACCTCCTGTTCGCGACCCTCGACCCAACCCTGCGGCGCCTGACCCTGCCGCACGGCAAGAACGCGATTCTCTCCGACACCGTCGGCTTCATCTCCGATCTGCCGACCCATCTCGTCGCCGCCTTCCGGGCAACGCTCGAGGAAGTGCTGGAAGCCGACCTCATTCTCCATGTCCGCGACATCAGCCACGAGGACAGCGCCGTTCAGGCCGCCGATGTCCGCGACGTGCTGGAAAGCCTCGGCGTCGATGCGACCAATACCGACCGCCTTCTTGAGGTCTGGAACAAGGTCGACCTGCTCCCGGCCGAGCGGCGCGATGCGCTCGTGGCGACCCTGTCGGCCATCGACGAGCGGCGCCGGCCCGTGCTGGTCTCGGCCGTGACGCGGGAGGGGCTGGGCGAACTGAAGGAATTGATCGAGCGCCGGCTGTCCGAAACCCAGCCGGTCTACCGCGTGACCATTGCCGCCGCGGACGGGGCAGGGCTTGCCTGGGTGCACGAACATTGCGAGGTACTGTCCCGCGAAACGAGACAGGATGGCGCCAGCAATCTCGAGGTCCGTGTTCCGGAAAAGCTCGGCGACGAATTCCGCCGCCGCTTCCTCTTCGGCGACGCCGCAAAGGGTTGATGACGCTGCCGGATGCCGCGGCGCCAACCGTGCATGTCACAAAGTTGAGCTGTCTCTAGAGGCTGAAATTCTGCCGCAGCGACTCGGCGTTCTGCACCGCGCTGAACTCGACCGCGACGCCACCCTCGAAATGCCGCACGACCCGGGCCCGCATCTTGCCGAAGGTGACCGGCGACCCGATCGCCGGTTTGACGTCGAGCGATATGGCCGCGCCGGACAGCGACATATCAAGAACCTTGCACTTGTACTGCCGGCCGTCGTCGAGCGTGATGTGCGAATAGGGATTGCGCGGCACGATGCGCTCGTGGCGCCGGTCTTCCGGCAGGCCGAGCGTGTCGCGATTGGCATGCCAGGTGAGCTGGGCCGCCAGCTTGTCGCGCTTGCGGGCCGTCGCATGGATGCCCATCGCGAAGCCGCCGTCGAAAAGCCGGGTGATCTCGCCCTCGATACGACCGATATGGTCGATATAGGCGATGATGCGATCGCCGATGTCGCCGGAAACCGGCGTCATCAAGGCCGCGCCGCCCGGCGACATGTCGAGCACCTGACACGGATATTCACGCCGGTTCGGCAGCATGAACCGGCCAAGAAGATTCACTTTCACCCGTTGATAGCGGCGACGATCGATCTGCCGCTTCGTCAGGGTTGTATGGGCTGCCACCGCTTCCATCGGCAATCTGCACCGTTATTGACGCGTGCGGGCAAACAAGGTGCCCGATTTCCTTGCCGGCTACGATATTGGCAGGAAGGTTAACGGGTGGTGTAACGGCGCCACCAAGCCCTTGTCATTGCGGCTGTTCCACGAAATTTCGGGGGGCGGGGCCGCTGCCGGCCGGCGCATTGCCTCTCAAGCGGGCAAAAATGCAGGGCGGGGCGCACGACTTGCCGCCGCCGCCCCGCCAATCACGCGAGAATCGCTGTTCCGACTCAGTTCTTGCCGCCCTCGTAGACGAGCAGGTGGCCGCGCCGCGCCTGCGGCATGATCGGCAGCAGCGCCGGAATGGCGTCGAGCTCTTCCTGGCTGCGCTGGCGCAGGTGCGAGGGCGTCTCGTCCGGCCAGATCAGCCGGAGGCTGGTGATTTCGTGGCTGACGACCGGATAGATGCCAAGCCAGTACGGCGCATCGAGATTGGCATGGCTGCCGAGGATCCGGTTATGGCTCTTGCCGCCATAGGAGAGCGGCAGCAGCGTGATTTCGATGCTCGTTTCCTGGCCGCGTTCGTTGCGTCCGCGCACGCCAATGACGGCGACGGCACCGTCGCTGCGCACGCCGTCGAGCATGCGGCGCAGCGATTCGATATCGGCATCGCGCCAGAGCGACAGGAAGCTGCGCTCTTTCAGTTCGCGGCAATAGGACGAGCAGATCCGGGTGCCGGCGAGGCGGTAGATGTATTCCGCCCGGTCGGTCACTTCGAGGATGAACGTATCCGGCAGGATATCGCGGATATGAGCAGGATCGATCTCACTGCGGTCCGGCGCCGAGCGATGGCCGCGCAGGAGCGACCAGTAGTCATAGAGGCGCCTCGAGCTCGCGTGTTTCATCTTCGCCTTCCTGTCTTTGCCGCCGTTGCGGTTCGATTTGGGTCCTGGGAAACCGCCTGTCCCGGTGTGGGACCGTTGGCGGGGCCTTGCGACCTGTTGGCTCGACAGTAGCAGGAGGCGTGCCAGACCCTGGACGGGACGGGAAGGGGATCTCCCGTCTTGTCCACCGCCGGCTTGCTGATATCCACAGCCCGCCGCCCGGGTAAGGTTAACAAAGGGTTTCGCTTTCTTTTTGCCGGGCTTTTCGGCAGTGTTTCGTCACGTCGCGGCTCCGGCCGCTCCACGTACAGCACCGAATAAAACTTCTCTCGTCGACCAAACCAGAATTACAACAGGGGGGCGACGAGCAGACCGCCCAGGCGCGATGACCGCGCCGGGCGGTTTTCTTTTGTCTGCCGAAGACTGTCCCTCTCGCCGCAATGCCCTGCTATTGTCGCCGCTCCGCCCGCCATGAATCTGCGGGAACAGCCGACGAGAGAGGTCGACATTGAGCGCGCGTCGCGAGCCCATCCTCAATCTGCCGAATGTCATCACAACCCTTATCCTGTTGATGGGGCTGGTGCATTTCGTGCGCTCGAAGCTCGTTTCGGAAGAACTCGACCTCGAATTCCTGGCAACTTTCGCCTTCATCCCGGTGCGCTATCTGCTGCCGGCCGCCGAGGACCCGTTTCCGGGCGGCACCGCCGCCGAAATTGCCGACTTCGTTACCTATGCTTTCATTCACGGCGACTGGACGCACTTCCTCGTCAACGCCGTCTGGCTTGCCGCCTTCGGTTCGGCCGTGGCCTGGCGTTTCGGCGCGCTGCGGTTCCTGGCCTTCTCGGCGATCACCGCCGCAGCGGCTGCCGGCATCCATATGCTTACCCACTGGGGCGAAGCTGTGCCGCTTGTCGGCGCATCAGGTGCCATATCGGGACATATGGCTGCCGCCGTGCGTTTCGTTTTCGTCGAGCGTGGACCGCTCGGCGCGATCCGGGGGCAGGGGCCGGCACGCTTCCGCCGGCCGGCGATTTCCCTCGCCCGCGCTTTCCTTGACCGCCGCGCCCTGGCGATGATCGTCGCCTTCTTTGTCGTGAATTTCCTGTTTGGCTCGATCAGCCTGCCGATGATGGGCGAGGATCAGGTGATGGCCTGGGAAGCCCATCTCGGCGGCTTCGTCGCGGGCCTCGTGCTGTTCCGCTTCTTTCGACCCGGTCGGCACGGGCGAGCCGCCGGCCGAAGGCGATGGCGAGGCCGCGGAAGACTGGCCGCAGCCCTATGACGTCGAGATTGTCGAACCGGACAACAACCGCCGCCGCAGGCGCCGGCACCGTGGCGCGACCCGCGTTAATCGCACGGTTTTCTAATGTTGATTTGCCGGCTCTTTTTGAAGCCGTTGGTTATCCATCTGCGGCATTTTGTCCTTGCTAATACGAAGGTATGCCCTCATTCTCGATAAGGCGACTTCCGTTGCGTCGTGAATCCGCCGATTTTCGCAAAGGAGAGGCCAATGACCGTTGCCGCTATTCTGAGAGACAAGGGCCGGGACACCTTCAGCGCCAGCCCGTCGACGACGCTTGCCGAGATTGCCCGCATTCTCGCCGACAAGCGCATCGGCGCCGTGATGATCACCAACGAGGGCGGATCGCTGGTGGGCATCGTGTCGGAGCGTGACATCATTCGTGCCGTGGCGATGGACGGGGCATCTGCCCTGCAGGCGCTGGCCGGCAGCTACATGACGACGATGGTCGTCACCTGCACGGAGGATTGCAGCGTCGGCCAGGTGATGGCGCGCATGACCGCCGGCAATTTCCGCCACGTGCCCGTGCTGCGCGACGGCGTCATCATCGGCATGATCTCGAACCGCGATCTCGTGCGCCATCGGCTGGCCCAGGCCGAGAGCGAGGCCGAGGAGATGCGCAGCTATATTCTGACGAGCTGAGCCGCGACGAGGGCATCAGACCCGTCGTCAGGCCGGCATCGGAGCTTTGACGACCAGCCGGGCTTCAGCATGCGAACAATAGCCGCCGCGTCAGGCGAGAGCGACCATCAGGTCGGCGATCTCGGGAATGGCGCGGCGGGCCGATTCATAGCCAGCCTCGATCGCTTCGGCGGCACGATGGAATTCAAAAAGGCCGATCGGTCCGAGCTTCGGGCCAAGCATCATGTCCGGCGGATCGCCGGCAAGGCGCGACCGCGCAATCCGGTCCTGAATGATGTTGAACGCATCGAACATCACCGTCGGAATGCCCGGCGGCCCGCCCGGCTGCGGCTCCACCGAGCCGAGAAACTGGCGCCGGATGAACCGCTTCGTTTCGCTCGCTAGGCTGGCGACGACTCCGCTCCCGTCCGCCGGACCCGTGGTGTCGGAGGAAATCGGCGCCTCGTCGATCGTCGCTTCCTGATAGATGACCGTGCCCCGGCCGAAGACGTCGCTGTGCAGGTTGACGGCGATGACGATCCGGGCGCCGAACGCCCGGCAGACCGAAACCGGCACGGGATTGACGAGCGCACCGTCGACCAGCCAGCGGTGATCGACCCGGACCGGCTGGAAAATGCCGGGCAGGGCATAGGATGCCCGCATCGCATCGATCAGCCGGCCGCGGTTCAGCCAGATCTCGTGGCCGGTACCAAGCTCGGTCGCAACGCAGACGAAAGTGCGGTCGAGTTCCTCGATCCGTGTGCCGTCGAGATGTCTGGCGAAATGGTCGTGCAGGCGCTCGCCTGTGATGAGGCCGCTGCCGCCGAGGCTGATGTCGAGCAGGCCGAAAACCCGCCGCTTCGTCAGCTTGCGGGCGAACTCTTCGAGTTCGTCAAGCTTGCCGCCGAGATAGCAGCCGCCGACGACCGCGCCTATAGAGGTCCCCGCGACGATGTCCGGCTGGATGCCGGCTTCGGCGAGCGCCCTGAGCACACCGATATGCGCCCATCCGCGCGCCGCGCCGCCGCCAAGGGCGAGCCCGATTTTTGGTCCTTCCTTCCGACTGTCCGAATGACCGGACGGGATTGCGGAACCTGTCCCGTCCGGGCCGCGAAAGCGGCGCGCGATCGACATGAACACCGTTACCTCCCCGTGGCGCCACAGGGCGCCCACGAGTTCGACTATAGTCAAATCTAGTGTACGGAGAGTGAACGTCGAGACATTCTGTCGCAGTTTGCGCGACGGGCCGCCTATTTGCCGTAGACGTCCTTCGGGTCGAACAGCGGCGCATCCTCGGCGAATTCAAGCACGAGGTCCGGCGTTGCCGGCTGGCCGACCGGAATGCGGCGGTAGAAGCAGGACTTGTAGCCGACATGGCACGACGCCCCGGCGCCGTCGACCCGCACGGCAATCCAGACGACGTCCTGATCGCAATCGGTACGCGCTTCGACAACGCGCTGCAGATTGCCGCTCGTCTCGCCCTTCTTCCAGAGCTCCTGCCGCGACCGGCTCCAGTAATGGGCGATGCCGGTCTCGATGGTCAGCGCCAGTGATGTTTCGTTCATGAAGGCGAACATCAGCACTTCGCCGCTGTCGGCGTCGGTGGTGATGCAGGGAATGAGACCGTCACGGTCGAATTTCGGCGAGAGGGTGGTGCCCGTCTCGAGCGCGGCCTTGTCGCCGCGCCCGGCAAAATGTGCGGTATCGGTCATCGAACAGCTCGGAATGCGCCGGATCGGCGGGTGTCCGGATCAGCGAGTGCCCGGATCGGTGAGTATCAGACTCAGCGGGTACCGGCGCGCAGCAGGGAAATGAAGCGGACCTGCTCGGCCGGATCGTCACGGAAGACGCCGGTGAACTGGGTGGTGACGGTCGAGACGCCGGACTTCTGCACGCCGCGCAGCGACATGCACATATGCTCGGCCTCGAGCATCACCGCGACGCCGCGCGGCTTCAGGATCTCGTCGATCGCGCCGATGATCTGGGCCGTCAGGTTCTCCTGCGTCTGCATGCGCCGGCCGAAGATGTCGACGACGCGCGCCAGCTTGGAAAGGCCGACGACCGCCTCGCTCGGATAATAGGCGATGTGGGCGCTGCCGACGAACGGCACGAGATGGTGCTCGCAATGGGAATAGAACGGGATGTCGCGGACGAGCACGATGTCGTCATAGCCGCCGACTTCCTCGAAGGTGCGGTCGAGCACGTCCTCGGCATTCTCGCGATAGCCGCGGTAGAATTCCTCGAACGCCTTGACGACGCGCTTCGGCGTATCGATCAGCCCCTCGCGCTCGACGTCGTCGCCGGCCCAGGCGATGAGCGTGCGAACGGCCGCTTCGGCTTCCTCGCGGCTTGGCCGCTTCGGGGCATGGGTGCGCAGGGTCGAGGCGGACTGCTGGCCGAGGCTTTTGACGATAGCATCCATCCGGGCAGTTTCTCCCATATCGTGTTCCGACCGAAAAGCGACGCTGCGCGCCTTGTGGACCCCTTGTCGGGGAAATATCGCATACGTCTAATTTATCGTCGAGTGCGAAGACGCGCCGATACGTGCCTATATAGGTGCGAGACGGCCGTGAAGAAGGTAAGAAATGACACTTCCGCGCCGCGCGGTGAACGATTTGCCAGCAATGGCGGAGGCTGGGCATGCTCGATGCCATCTATAACAGGAAGATTCTCGAATTCGCCGGCAACATCCCGCGACTCGGCCGGCTCGAGCATCCGGACGCCAGCGCGACCGCGCACAGCCGTCTTTGCGGCTCGACCGTGACCGTCGATCTGAAGATGGACGGCGATACCGTCGCCGACTTCGCCCATGACGTGAAGGCCTGCGCCCTCGGTCAGGCCTCGTCCTCGATCATGGCGCGCAACATCGTCGGGGCGAGCGCCGCCGAACTGCGCGATGTGCGCGAGGCGATGCGGCGCATGCTGAAGGAAAACGGCCCGGCGCCCGAGGGGCGGTTTGCCGATCTCGCCTTCCTGGAACCGGTACGCGACTACAAGGCCCGCCACGCCTCGACGCTGCTGACCTTCGACGCCGTTGTCGAAGCCCTAGACGAAATCGAGAAGAAGCGCGCCGGCTGACCGGCTCAGGGTTCAAGGATGATGGCGATCGGGTCTGCAAGGCCGTAGCGATGGCGCGTGCCGGCCTCGAAGGCGGCATCGAACGCGGCCTCCAGCGACGGCGAGATGCCGCGGCAATGGCCGACGACGGCGCTTGCCCAGTTGTAGTAGGCCTGCCGGCGATAGAAATCCCAGCCGGCCGGCGGACTGGCGAGGATGGCGCGCAGATTGCTGGTCTTGTCGGCGATTTTCAGCATCTTGGCGCGCGGCGACAGATGCGGCGCCCGGGCGATCTGCAGTTCCTTGCGCTCGCTCTTGGGCAGCGACACGTCGTCGGTGACGGCAACGACGAGCGCCGTGATGTCGGCCCCGAAGGCCGCCTCGATGTCGGCCTCGACGTGGTCGGTATCCTCGATGACGTCGTGCAGCAACGCGGCGGCGATGAGGTTCGGGTCCTTGCCGTCCGTCGCCTCGGCAACGAGACCGGCGACCTCGACGAGATGGTTGACATAGGGCTCGGCGCGTTCACCCTTGCGGCGATGGTCCGTGTGGGCATCCGCCGCGAAGCGCAGCGCCCGCATGACGATGAGGACGTCTTCTGACATGTGTTCTGCTTCTCCGGGCGATCCCTGCGGCTGTGACGGCGCGGACCATGGCGTAAACGATAGGCCCGCCGGGGCGGCGGAACAATCGTCTCGCAAGGCCGCCGGCCCTTTGTCGCGTCTCGGCCGCGGCCTCGCCCACATCCTCATCCGAACCTATCAGGTGACGATTTCCGGCTTCATCGGACGTCAATGCCGCCACCTGCCCACGTGTTCCGCCTATACCGATACCGCGATCCAGCGGTTCGGGCTCTGGTCCGGCGGCTGGCTCGGCCTGTCGCGCATCCTGCGTTGTCATCCCTGGGGAACATCCGGCTTCGATCCGGTGCCCGAACGCCTGCCGGGCGCGGGCCGCTGGTACCTGCCATGGCGCTATGGCGACTGGCACGGCGCCCATATCGATCCGGCGACCCGTCTCGACGACTGACGCGGGCGCCGCAGTCCGCTTTGCTCTATACTTCCGCTCAAAAGAGGGCGCAGACGCTCCAAATATGGCTAAGGCGGGCGGACGGCTCCGCATCGCCACCGAGGAGGAGGTCATGATCGCAAGGACACTCGTCGCATCGCTCGCCGCCGGGGTCGTCATGTCGGCGTCGCTCGCGGCAATCGCCGCCCCGCTCGCCGTCGAGGCAGACGGCATCAAGGCACCCGCCGCCGAAGGCGCCATCGTCGTCGCGGCCAGCGAGCAGAAGTATTTCGTCATCCTCGGCTCGTTCAAGAAGAAGGCCGACGCCCAGAAGCGCTGCGGCCGCTTCGCCGAGGCCGAAGTGGTAGATACCGACGACTATTCGAACTTCCGTGGCGGCTATTATTCCTGCGTCATCGGCCCGTACAGCAAGGCGCTGGCAAACGAGGTTCTCGCCGACTATCGCCACGAGGTCTCGGACGCCTACGTCAAGGCCGGCTGGTAGTCGCCAGCCGGTATCGGCTCCGCGGCAAGCGCATGACAGGACGCGGAAAACCGGCTTTTCCGCGTCGCGCAAATCATTTAGAAGTCGGCCATTCGACAACCGACCCGCTTACCTGCGCTCGTATGCAGTGAGTGAGCAAGGAGGACAGAATGGTCAATCTGACATTCCCTGATGGTTCCGCCCGCGCCTTCGATGATGGCGCGACCGGCGCCGACGTCGCCGCCGCGATTTCGAAGTCGCTCGCCAAGAAGGCCGTGGCGATGAAGCTCGACGGCAAGCTCGTCGACCTCGCCGACCCGATTTCCCGTGATTCCCGCATCGAGATCGTCACCCGCGATACGCCCGAGGGCCTTGAGCTCATTCGGCACGATTGCTCGCACATCATGGCCGAGGCCGTGCAGGAGCTCTTCCCGGGCACCCAGGTCACCATCGGCCCGATCATCGAGAACGGCTTCTATTACGATTTCGCCCGGCCCGAGCCCTTCACCACGGAAGACCTGCCGAAGATCGAGGAGAAGATGCGGGAGATCGTCGCCCGCAACGCCCGCTTCGAGAAGGAAGTCTGGGACCGCGAGGAGGCCAAGAAGTACTTCCGCTCCATCGGCGAGGAGTACAAGGCCGAAATCATCGACGGCATCCCCGGCACCGAGCCGATCACCGTCTATCGCCAGGGCGAGTGGCTCGATCTCTGTCGTGGCCCGCACATGGTCTCGACCGGCCAGATCGGCACCGCCTTCAAGCTGATGAAGGTGGCTGGCGCCTACTGGCGCGGCGACGCCCGCAACGAAATGCTGACCCGCATCTACGGCACCGCCTGGACGTCGAAGGAAGACCTCGACCTCTACCTGCACCGCCTCGAGGAAGCCGAGCGCCGCGACCATCGCCGCCTCGGCCGCGAGATGGACCTCTTCCATTTCCAGGAGGAGGGGCCGGGCACCGTCTTCTGGCACCCGAAGGGCTGGACGCTGTTCCAGAGCCTCATTGCCTACATGCGCCGGCGCCAGAACGAAGCCGGCTACATGGAAGTCAACGCGCCGCAGATGCTCGACAAGGTCCTCTGGGAGACCTCCGGGCACTGGGAATGGTATCGCGAGAACATGTTCGCGGCCCAGTCGGCCGGCGACGAGGCGGAAGACAAGCGCTGGTTCGCCATCAAGCCGATGAACTGCCCCGGTCATGTGCAAATCTTCAAGCATGGCTTGAAGTCTTACCGCGATCTTCCTTATCGGGTTGCGGAATTCGGTGCAGTTCATCGTTATGAACCGTCCGGCGCCCTGCATGGTCTTCTGCGCGTCCGCGCCTTTACGCAGGACGATGCCCACATCTTCTGCACCGAGGCGCAGATCGCCGAGGAATGCCTCGCGATCAATGATCTCATCCTCTCGATCTACGAGGATTTCGGCTTCACCGATATCGTCGTCAAGCTCTCGACCCGGCCGGAAAAGCGCGTCGGCTCGGACGAGCTCTGGGATCACGCCGAAGAGGCCATGAGCCAGGTGCTCGAGACCATCGCCGCCCAGTCCGGCGGCCGCATCAAGACCTCGATCAATCCGGGCGAGGGCGCGTTCTACGGGCCGAAGTTCGAATATGTCCTGCGTGATGCGATCGGTCGCGACTGGCAGTGCGGCACCACCCAGGTCGACTTCAACCTGCCGGGCCGCTTCGGCGCCTTCTATGTCGACGCCGACGGCGAGAAGAAGACGCCGGTGATGATCCACCGCGCCATCTTCGGTTCGCTGGAGCGCTTCCTCGGCATTCTCATCGAGAACTTCGCCGGCCACCTGCCGCTCTGGCTCGCGCCGCTGCAGGTCGTGGTGACCACCATCACCTCCGACGCCGACGACTATGCGATGGATGTCGCCGCCGCCTGCCGCAAGGCCGGCCTGCGCGTCGAGGTCGACCTGCGCAACGAGAAGATCAACTACAAGGTCCGCGAGCACAGCCTGAACAAGGTTCCGGTCATGCTCGTCTGTGGCAAGCGCGAGGCCGAGGAACGCACTGTCTCGATCCGCCGCCTCGGCTCGCGCGACCAGAGCGCCTCGACGCTCGTCGACGCGGTCGCGGCGCTCGCTGCCGAGGCCGTGCCGCCGGATGTCCGGCGCGCCGACTGACCGCGAAAGCATTTCCAGGAAAAGAGCCGAATGGCCGGCGACGGGAATATCCCGCCGCCGGCCTTTTCGTTTGAAAGCGGACTTCAGCCTTCGAGGCGCGCCTTCTTGCGGCGCGACCGGGCGATGACATTGATCACCTCGACGCCGGCCGAAAATGCCATCGCGAAGTAGATGTAGCCGCGCGGGATGTGGAAGCCGATGCCGTCCGCCATCAGCGCGACGCCGATGAGCAAGAGGAAGGCGAGCGCCAGCATCTTCGTCGTCGGATGCTCCTTGATGAACAACGCGATCGGCCCCGAGGCGGCGTACATGACCGCGACGGCGATGATGACCGCGGCGATCATCACCTCGATATGCTCGGCCATGCCGATGGCGGTGATGATCGAGTCGACCGAGAAGATGATGTCGATGACGATGATCTGCGCGACGATGGCGGCAAAGCTCGCCGTCTTCTTCTCCGGCCCGTGCTCGTCCTCGCCCTCGATGCCGTTATGGATCTCGGTCGTTGCCTTGTAGAAGAGGAAGAGCCCGCCGAGGATCAGGATGAGGTCGCGCCAGGAAATCGCCTTGCCCATAACCTCGAACAGCGGCTGCGTCAGGCCGATGAGCCAGGTCAGCACCGAGAGCAGCGCGATCCGGAAGCCGAGCGCCAGGAGAAGGCCGATCTGGCGGGCGCGCTTTGCCTGCAGCGACGGCAGGCGGGCAACGACGATTGAGATGAAGACGATATTGTCGATGCCGAGCACGATCTCCATCACCGTCAGGGTGACGAGCGCGGCCCAGACCTGCGGGTCTGTCAGCAGTTCCAGCATGGGAGGATGCCCTTAGGCGGTTGGCTTGCGCTGCGGCCCGCCCGTGAGCTGCAGGGCGACGCCGACGAACGACAGATAGGCAATCGTCAGCGCCAGCACAATGGTCACCGGCAGCGGCGGTTCCATCCGCCAGTAGACCGCCGCAATCGTCGCAAGGGCCCAGATCGCGGTGACGGCCAGCGTCAGCGGCCGCCAGCGCTCGACGCGCACCGGATGCACGAACTTCACCGGCAGGAAGGTGACGATCGCCAGCACCATGACAACGGCGAAAGAGAACCAGGCCGGCGGCGAAAACACCGCAAGATGGAAGACGACGACGTTCCAGACGACCGGGAAGCCGTTGAAGCAGTTGTCCGGCGCCTTCATGCGGGTATCGCCGAAATAGATTGCCCCGGTCAGCACCACGACTGCGCCGGCGATGAGGCCGAGCGGCGAGGGCAGGAGGTCCATCTGCACCAGCGCGAAACCCGGCAGGAAGACGTAGGTCGTGTAGTCGATGACAAAGTCGAGCACGCCGCCATCCCAGCGCGGCAGCACCGTCGCGACCTCGAACCGGCGCGCCAGAGGCCCGTCGATGGCGTCGACGAACAGCGCCACGCCGAGCCAGAGAAACATCGCGGTCCAGTCGTAATGCGCCGCAGCGATGGCTGCGAGCAGCGCCCAGACCGCGCCGGAGCCGGTCAGCACATGGATGGCGAAGGCGACGAGCTTGTCCAAAATGGCGATCCGCTCAGAACAGGCGGCCGAGCAGCGCCTGACCGCCGTCGGAAGCAAGGAAGAGAAGCAGGCCCCAGGCAATGAGGCCGATACCGATGGCGCGCGTCAGGGCAAAGCTCGGAAACAGCTTCTCGATCCCCATGATCATGGCGAGCACCGCGATCCACAGCACGTTCATGACGCCGACCGCGAACATGACGCCCATCAGCGCCGCGCAGCAGCCGACGCAGAACGTGCCCTGCTCGATGCCGAGCTTGAAGACGCCGACGAAGGTGTCGGCCCAGCGCGCCTTGAAATAGGGAAGCGGCGCCTGGCAATGGGCAAGGCAGGCATATTTCGCCGGCGTGAACTGGTAGATGCCGGCGGCGATCAGCGTTGTCGAGGCAAAGACGAGATTGGCCGGTGTCATGACGACCGGCGACATCGCCTTCAGCGTGACAAGGCCCCACTGCGCCAGCGTCGCGATGAAGCCGAAGGCGATCCAGACCGAGAGATAGCCGGCGGCCACCCAGAACGGCGAGGCGACCTTTTCCCCGCGCGCCTTGTGCTCGGCCGCGACGTCGGCATAGGTCGCGACCATCGGCGCTGCCGTCGGCAGCATCATCGCGAGCGCCATCATCACCCACATGATGAAGACCAGCGACAGGTCGACGAGACCCCACGGACCCGAGCCGGGCATGCCGAAATGGCCGTCCATCGTCTCCGGCCGGCAGATCGCCGAAAGCAGCGTCCGGCCAACCGCGTCGAGCTGGCCGAAATCATTGAAGATATTGAAGACGCCCATGCCCGGACCGAGCTGGCCCATGTCCATCTCCGGCAGCATGCCGTAGAGCATCGCGCCCATGTAGATCCAGCCGATGCCGGCGATCACGACGATCGCCGCCAGCACGCCGCGCTGCGGCCGGCGGGAAAAGTCCGCCAGCCGTTGCTCGGCCCCCGAGAGGCCGGATTGGGTACCGATGCTCATAGATGTCCCTGCCTGCCGTCGACTTGCAGCTCCCGCCCTTCATAGAGCAATTTGCCGGAAGCGCGAAAGCGTGCGTTGATCTGTCTCATCGCATCGCCGGCGCCGGCGGACAAGTTTTGCCCGGCGCCACGCATGAGGAAACGACACTTCGGGAGCATTCGAAGGATGAGCGATTCGAACATTGCGGCCGCCGCGCCGACCAAGGTGGACGTCGCGGTCGTCGGCGCCGGTCCGGCCGGCATGACGGCGGCGATCGTTTTCGCCCGCCTCGGCCTGTCGACGATCCTCGTCGCGCCCGAGCCATCCGGCCGCGATGCCCGCACGACGGCGCTGCTTGCCGGCTCGGTCGAGATGCTGAAGACTCTCGATCTCTGGGACGAGGTCTCGGCCGCCGGCGCGCCCCTGAAGGTCATGCGCATCATGGACGGCACCCGCCGTCTGCTGCGCGCGCCGCTCGTCGAATTTTCCTCGACCGAGATCGGCCTTGAAGCGTTTGGCGCCAACATCCCGAACGAGGCGCTGAACGCGGCCCTGCGCGCGGCCGCCGACCGCGAGGAAACCCTCCGCATCGTCCCGGTGCTGCTCGAAACGCTGCAGCCGGGCGAGACCCGCGCGACGCTTGCCCTGACGAATGGCGGGAGCTTTGCCGCCCGCCTCGTGGTCGCCGCCGATGGCCGCAACTCGCCCTGCCGGGCCGAAGCGGGCATCGAGGTGTCCAGTTGGAGCTATCCGCAGTCGGCGCTCGTTCTGAACTTTGCCCACACCGAGCCGCACCGGTTCGTCTCCTCGGAGTTTCACACCGAGACCGGTCCGTTCACGATGGTGCCGCTGCCGGGCCTGCGCTCGAGCCTTGTCTGCATCGTCCGGCCGGAGGAGGCCGAACGCCTCGGCGCACTTTCCGACGAGGAGTTGTCGCGCGAGGTCGAGCGGCGCGGCCACTCGATTCTCGGCAAGGTGACGGTCGAGCCCGACCGGCAGATCTACCCGATGTCCGGCATGATCCCGAAAAGCTTCGGCAAGGCGCGGGTCGCGCTCGTCGGCGAGGCGGCGCACGTCTTCCCGCCGATCGGCGCGCAAGGCCTCAATCTCGGTCTTCGCGATGTTGCCGCCCTTGCCGATGCCGTCGCCGATGTCGCGGCGCGCGGCGGCGATATCGGCGGCTCGGAAGTGCTTGGCGCCTATGATCGCAACCGGCAGGTCGACGTCCGGTCGCGCACGACGGCGGTCGACCTGCTCAATCGCACTCTCTTGTCCGATTTCCTGCCCGTTCAGGGGCTGCACGGCTTCGGCCTTTATCTCGCCAGCCGGCTCGGCGGCCTGCGCCGCTTCATGATGCGCGAGGGCATCGCCCCGACCATGCGACTGCCGAAGCTGATGCGCGGCATCAAGCTCGGGTGAGCGCATCGGTATGAAAGTTTCATACTGATTCCACTCTCATTGGTGTTGGCGGAGGTGCAAGCAGTATGAAACTTTCATACTGGTGGGTTTCTGGCGAGTGCTAGACTTGGCCCATGTCGCGAATCGAACGCCGCACCATCAGCCTGCCGCCGGAATCGGCCGCCTATATCGACGAGCTCGTCGCCGCCGGACGGTTCGCGTCGGTGAGTGAGGTTGTGCGAGCCGGGCTCGCGGCGCTGCGCGAGCGCGAGGCAGCGGTCGAGCGCTGGCTCGCCGCTGAGGTCGCGGCCGGCCGGCTGACCGCGGACCCGGAATAGCGTTGGCGATACCGGCTGGACCCGCCGCCTTGCCAGCGGCGGCGCCCGATCCCGAAGTGCTGGGCGTTCCGATGCGCAAAACGTCCCAAGGCGCGGAACGCCCGGAATCGCCCAGGCGCTGCCGGAGCGCGCGACGGGGGCCAGCCTCACGCCGGCAGGGCGGGGAACGGCTTTGCCGCGCCGGGCTCGTCTCGAAATTCCGCTGCAATCGGCACGGTTACCGCCGGCATCGTGTCGCCACTCGGCAGGAGCACCTTGTGCGCGAACAGGCCGCGCTCGATGAAGTGCGGGTCTGCCATCGCTTCCTCGAGCGTGCGCGCAACGCTGACGCAGCAATCCGCTTCCTCGAACAGCGGCGTCCATTCCTCGGCGGTCTTCTGCCGGAGCGCGGCTGAGATCGCGGCGCGCGTTGCCGGCGGGTCGGCAATGTCGTTGCGCAGCTCCGCCGGCAGGTTGATGAGCTCGCAGAAGCGCTGCCAGAATTTCGGCTCCATGGCGGCAACGGCAACGACCCGGCCATCCGCCGTCGGGTAGAGCCCGTAGCGGGGCAGGGCGCCGGTCAGGTAACCGGCGCCGTTCTTTGGATAAAGCCCGGTGACGACGCCCTCCGTCATCGGGAAAGGCACGAAGGTGAACATCCCGTCCGCCATGGCGATATCGAGCCGGGCGCCTTCGCCGGTCTTCTGGCGCCGTGCGAGGGCGAGCAGGATGTTGATGACTGTCGGCATGCTGCCGCCGCCGATATCGGCAACCAGCGCCGGCGGCATCACCGGCGCCTCGGTCGGCCCGTGCGAGAGCGCCAGGACGCCCGCCTCGGCCTGATAGTTGAGGTCGTGCCCGGCGCGGCTGGCCTTCGCTCCGGTCTGGCCGTAGCTGGTGATCGAGCAATAGACGATGCCGGGATTGATGGCCTTCACCGCCTCGTAGCCAAAGCCGAGCCGGTCCATGACGCCGGGCCGGAACTGCTCGACGAGCACGTCGGCGCGCGAGACGAGATCCATCAGCGCCGCTTTCGAGCCCTCGTCGGCAATGTCGAGGATGTAGCTTTCCTTGCCCCGGTTCAGTGCCGCGAAATGGGCCGACACGCCGCCGATCGCCGGTGGATAGGAGCGAAGGTCCTCGCCGCCCGGCTTTTCCACCTTGATGACCTTCGCCCCGGCCTCGGCCAGCATCAGCGTTGCCAGCGGCCCGGGCAGGAGCGTGGTGAAATCAATGATCGTGGTGCCTTCAAGAGGCTGCATGGGCCAATCTCCGTTGATTGACAGGGTCAGGCCGGGAACAGATCGGCCGGCAGGATGCCGTGGGCGATGAGGTACAAAAGCCCGGTGACCGTGAAGACGGAAACGAGGGTTCCGACAAGGACGATGCTCGATGCCCGCTCGACATAGGTGCTGTACTGCCGGGCAATGACAAACACATTGAGCGCCGGCGGCAGCGACGCCATGAGAATTGCGGTGTAGATCCAGACCGGCTGGAAATCGCCGACATAGGAAAGCAGCACCCAGACGATGACCGGATGGATGACGAGCTTGACGAGCAGGACGGCGGGAAGCTCCAGCGGCACCTTTTTCAAGGGGCGCAGCGCCACCGTGACGCCGAGCGTGAACAGCGCGCAGGGCGCGGCGGCGGACTTGAGGTAGGTCAGCATCTTGGCGGCGGCGACCGGCGGCTGGAAATCGAGTGCCGCGGCGGCGACGCCGGCGATGGTCGCAAGGATGAACGGGTGCAGGATCACCCGCTTCGCCGCCAGGAACATGACCTGACCGATCGGCTTTTTCTCCGTGCCGCCGATTGCCATCATCAGCGGCGCGAGGGTGAAGAGCAGCGCGTTGTCGAAGCAGAAGATCAGCGTCGTCGGAACGGTCGCGTCCGGCCCGAGCGAGGCGAGCGTCAGGCCCGGCCCCATATAGCCGACATTCGAATAGGCGCCGGCAATGCCCATGATCGTCGATTCGGGAATATTGCCGCGCGTTGCGAGCACGCCGATCGCAAAGGCGATCGCAAAGCCGCAATATGTCGAGAACGTCGTCGTCGCGACATAGGCCCAGTTCGCCAGTTGTTCGATCGGTGTCTCGGCGATGAGGAGAAAGAACAGCGACGGCAGGGCGATGTAGATGATGAAGAAATTCAGCCAGGCAAGGCCTTCTTCGGGAATGTGCACAAGCTTTCCCGACACGTAGCCAAGGAAGATGAGGCCGAAGAACGGCAAGGCGAGCGATAGAATGTCGTTCACGACCTGCCTCGACCTCCCTTGCCGCCCGGCGCCGCCCTGGCGGCCCCACCAAACCCCGCCGCGCCGCAGCCGGCGCAAACGGGCCTGGGCGCAAACGGGCTTGACGGTGGCCTAGACCCTTTGGCAACAGGGGTCAACGGCCGGCTTTATGTCCGGCGCTCTTGCTCCACCACAAAGAAAAGGACAGGGCTTGTCCCGACCCTCCGGGCCGATACGGCAGATCAAGGAAGCGCTGGAATATGCCGGCGTCCGCCTCCTCGGGGCGGCGATCGGCGCTTTGCCGGTCGATTTTGCCTCGGCGGCGATGGGCCGGACCTGGCGGCTGATCGCTCCCTTGACGAGCCGCCACCGGCGCGCGCTCACCCATCTTGCCCTCGCGATGCCGGAAAAGACCCCGGCCGAGCGCGAGGCGATTGCCCGTGCCATGTGGGAAAACCTTGGCCGCGTCTTCGCCGAGACGTTCTTCATCGAGAAAATCGCGAACGATCCGGCGCGTGTCTCCTTTGCGCAAGGCGAGCGCGTGCGGGAAATCGCGGCGAGCGGGCAGGGCTGCTCGATGGCCTCGATGCACTACGGCAACTGGGAGATCGTCATTGGCCCGGCGACCGGCAACGGCCTCCGGTCCGGCGGCATCTACCGGCCGCTGCGCACCGAGCTCGTCGAGCGCTATCTTCTCGATCGCCGCCTTGGGCTCTATCCCGGCGGCCTCTTTGCCAAGGGCGATGCTGTCGGCCGCAAGGTGCTCGCCTTCGTCAAGGACGGCGGCCATATCGCCATGCTCGCCGACCAGCGCAAGATGCGCGGCGTCGAGGTGCCGTTCTTCGGCCGGCCGGCGCCGACCAATCCGTTTCCGGCCATGATCGCCCGCGTCCTCGACGTGCCGCTCATCGCCGCCCGCACGATCCGCACCGGCGGCGCCCGCTTCCGCATCGAGATCGAGGAAGTGCCGGTGCCGCGCACCGCCGACCGCTCGGCCGACATCCTGGCGGCGACGACGGCGCTCCACGCCATCTTCGAGCGCTGGATTCGCGAATATCCGGACCACTGGATGTGGGCGCAGAAGCGCTGGGGCGCCATTGCTCCCGGCGAGGTCGTCGACGAGAGCGACGACGACTGACCCGGCAATCTCAGACGTTCGGCTGATCGGCGGCGGATTCTGTTGCACTGCAACGCCGGCGGGTTAAGGTGCGCTCAAAGCTTCCAGACCGCAGGAGGAAACCCATGAAAACCCCGCGCGCCTTCTTCAAGCCGCTCGCCATTGGCGCCCCGGAACCGTTCCGGGAGCTGCCCGTCCGGCTCGAGCGCATGATCCATTTCGTGCCGCCGCATGTCGAGAAAATGCGGGCCAAGGTTCCCGACCTCATCAAGCAGGTCGACGTCGTGCTCGGCAATCTCGAGGACGCGATTCCGGCCGACAAGAAGATCGAGGCCCGCGAGGGTTTCATCGCCATGGCCCGCGAGAACGACTTCGGCGACACGGGGCTTTGGACCCGGGTGAACTGCCTCAACTCGCCCTGGCTGCTCGACGACATCGTCGAGATCGTCGGCGCCGTCGGCAACAAGCTCGACGTCATCATGCTGCCGAAGGTCGAGGGTCCCTGGGATATCCACTATCTCGACCAGCTTCTCGCCCAGCTCGAGGCGCGCCACGGCATCGCAAAGCCGATCCTCATCCACGCCATCCTCGAGACCGCCGAGGGCGTGAAGAACGTCGAGGCGATCGCCACCGCGTCGCCGCGCATGCACGGCATGAGCCTCGGCCCGGCCGATCTCGCCGCCTCGCGCGGCATGAAGACGACCCGCGTCGGCGGCGGTCATCCGGACTATGCCGTGCTCGCTGACAAGTCCGGCGATGCCGCCCGTACCGCCTTCCAGCAGGACCTCTGGCACTACACCGTCGCCAAGATGGTCGATGCCTGCATGGCCGCCGGCATCAAGGCGTTCTACGGTCCGTTCGGCGATTTCTCCGATCTCGAGGCCTGCGAGGCGCAGTTCCGCAACGCCTTCCTGATGGGCTGCCTCGGCGCCTGGTCGCTGCATCCGACCCAGATCGACATCGCCAAGCGGGTGTTCAGCCCGGATGCCGGCGAGGTCGCCTTTGCCCGCAAGATCCTCGAGGCGATGCCGGACGGCACCGGCGCCGTGATGATCGACGGCAAGATGCAGGACGACGCGACGTGGAAGCAGGCCAAGGTCATCGTCGACCTTGCCCGGCTCGTGGCCCGCAAGGACCCCGAGCGCGGCGCTGCCTACGGGTTCTGATTGCCCGCCTTGTTGTCTCGCGCCCGGTCGTGGAATAATGATCCCGGCGGCCTCCGCCGGGATTTGCTTTGAGTGAGTTCAAGACGTGAAAGAAAGAACCGCAAAATTCATGATCGGTGAGGTCGTGCGCCACCGGTTCTATCCGTTTCGCGGCGTGATCTTCGACATTGATCCGACATTCTCGAATACCGACGAATGGTGGGAGGCGATCCCCGAAAACGTCCGGCCCGAGAAGGATCAGCCGTTCTACCATCTCCTCGCCGAGAACGAGGAGACCGAATACATCGCCTATGTCTCCGAGCAGAACCTTCTGCCCGACGATATCGGCACGCCGGTCCGCCATCCGCAGGTCGAGGAAATGTTCGACGGCGTCGAGGGCGGCCGTTATCGCCAGCGCTCGCGCGTCAATCACTGACGCGCGCACCTGCCTCGCTGCTTGCGCGCTCTGGACCGGGCCGTCAGGCCCGGCCGCGAACGCTGTTACATCCGGAACACGCCGAACTTCGTCTCGGGCACCGGCGCGTTGAGCGCCGCCGAGAAGGCGAGACCGAGCACGCGCCGCGTCTCCGACGGCGTGATGATGCCGTCGTCCCAGAGCCGCGCCGTCGCGTAGTAGGGGTTGCCCTCTTCCTCGTAGCGCGCCCGGATCGGCGCCTTGAACGCCTCTTCGTCCCCGGCGCTCCAGCTCTTGCCCTCGGCCTCGATATTGTCGCGCCGCACCTGCGCCAGAACGCTTGCCGCCTGCTCGCCGCCCATGACGGAAATGCGCGAATTCGGCCAGGAGAACATGAAGCGCGGGCTGTAGCGCGGCCGCACATGCCGTAATTGCCGGCACCGTAGGAGCCGCCGACGATGACGGTGATCTTCGGCACCTGCGCATTGGCGACGGCGGTCACCATCTTGGCGCCGTCCTTGGCGATGCCGCCGGCCTCGTACTGCCGGCCGACCATGAAGCCGGCGATATTCTGCAGGAACAGCAGCGGAACGTGCCGCTGGCTGCACAGCTCGATGAAATGCGCCGCCTTCTGCGCCGATTCCGAAAACAGGATGCCGTTGTTGGCGACGATGCCGACCGGGATGCCCCAGATATGGGAAAAGCCGGTCACGATCGTCGTGCCGTAGAGCTTCTTGAACTCGTCGAACTCCGAGCCATCGACGATCCGGGCGATGACCTCGCGGATGTCGTACTGCTTCTTGAGGTCGACCGGCACGATGCCGTCGAGCTCGGAGGGGTCGTAAAGCGGCTCCCGCGGCTCGGAAAGGGCGATGTCGACCCGCTTCACCGTGTTGAGATCGCGCACCACCGCCCGCGCCAGCTTCAGCGCATGGGCGTCGTCGAGGGCGTAGTGGTCGGCAACGCCGGAAAGGCGGGCGTGCACGTCGGCGCCGCCGAGATCCTCGGCCGAGACGACCTCGCCGGTCGCCGCCTTTACGAGCGGCGGTCCGCCGAGGAAGATCGTGCCCTGCCGGCGCACGATGATCGTCTCGTCCGACATCGCCGGCACATAGGCGCCGCCCGCCGTGCACGAGCCCATGACGACGGCGATCTGCGGAATGCCGGCCGCCGACATCGTCGCCTGATTGTAGAAGATCCGGCCGAAATGCTCGCGGTCGGGAAAGACGTCCGTCTGGTTCGGCAGGTTGGCGCCGCCGGAATCGACGAGGTAGACGCAGGGAAGCCGGTTCTCGCGGGCGACTTCCTGCGCCCGCAGGTGCTTCTTGACCGTCATCGGATAGTAGGTGCCGCCTTTGATCGTCGCGTCATTGCAGACGATCATGCATTCGCGACCCTCGATCCGGCCGATGCCGGTGATGACGCCGGCGCCATGGATGGCGTCCTCGTACATGCCGTAGGCGGCAAGCGGCGACAGCTCGAGGAACGGCGAGCCCGGGTCGATGAGTCGCCACACGCGCTCGCGCGGCAGCAGCTTGCCGCGCGCCAGATGGCGCTCGCGCGCCTTGTCCGGTCCGCCGCGGGCCGCCGTCTCGCGCCGCTCGGCAAGCTCGGCAACGAGCGCCGCCATGTCCGACGCATTGGCCGCAAATTCCGGTGAGCGTGCTTTCACCGACGTTGCGATCTGGCTCACGGCGTAACCACTCCCTGATGATTGCTTCTTGGGTTCGAACATGCCCGAGCCCGGCGGAAAAGAAAAGCCGACGCGGATGGTGTGCTCCGCGTCGGCGTCAGGCAATGCCGGTGCCGTCGTTCGTGCTGCGCCCTCGCCGGCGGAGCCGGCCGGGGCGGTCGTTCGTTTCAGCCCATCTCGTGCTCGGAAAGGCCGCGCTCGACCTCCTCGCGCGCGATGATCCACGGCTCGGCCTCGGCCGCCGCGTACCACTTCTCGAACACGGGCAGGGTCAGGATGTCGTCCATGTACGACCGGCAGACCGGGTCGACCGCGATGCCGTAGGTCTCGAAGCGGGAGACGATCGGCGTATACATCGCGTCGGCGGCGGTAAAGGCACCGAACAGGAAAGGACCGCCCGAGCGCTCGAGGCAGGATTTCCAGATGGTCTCGATGCGGGCGATGTCGGCCGCCGCTTCCGGCGTCGGACCGCGCCCGAGGATCTGCTTGCGCACATTCATCGGGTAGTGCTTGCGAAGGGCCATGAAGCCGGCGTGCATCTCCGCGCTGATCGCCCGCGCAATGGCGCGCTCCTCCATCCGCTCCGGCCAGATGCTCCGCTGCGGAAACTTCTCGGCGAGGTATTCGAGGATCGCGAGCGATTCCCAGACCGTGACGTCGCCGTCGATGAGCACCGGCACCTTGCCGGCCGGCGACCACTTGAGGATGTCCGCCTTGGTGTCCGCCGTGTCGAGCGGCACCAGCACTTCCTCGAACTCGATGCCGGCGACCTTCATGGCCAGCCACGGTCGCAACGACCACGAGGAGTAGTTCTTGTTGCCAATGACGAGGGTGAGAGAACTCATGGATTCGGCCTCCGCGTGTCCATCCGCCTGGAAAGAGTGCCAGCGCCGCCGCGCCCCTGTCCAGCCTGTCCTTTGATTTCGATTACGAAAACGAAAACTTGAATCAAAAAGGGCGTGGCCCGGAGGACACGCCCTTTTCAGCGGAGTGACGGCCGCTTGGTCGTCAGTTGGCTGCGATCGCGCTCGGCTCGAAACCGCCGAACAGGTACACGACCATCAGGATGCAGAGCATTCCGACGAGCGTCCAGGTCGCGACGCCCCAACAGGACCCCTGGATGTTCTCTTCCATCATTCGCCTATCTGGCTGTTGACGCTTCCCGACGTCGCCGCATTGCCGTCATCTGAGGGACACATATGTGGCATCGGGTGAGGCGTGGATTTAATCCTTTCTTAACCTCCGTGCAACGGACAAACGGGCGCATTGGTTGCGCAAGATCTCAGCATCTCGTCTAATGCTGCGCTGCCGCATGACAATATTTCAGGAAGTTAGCGGAATTTCTTGATATTTTCCGGGCCGTTCCAGAACAAAGCCTGACAAATTGCCTGTGCGTAACCGCGCCCTGTCTGTGGATAGGAAATCGGCGTCTCACGGCGCCGGGAAAAGCGCGTCCGTCCGGCCCGTCAGACGATAGGCGAGCAGGCCGATCCATTCCCGGACGGCGGCGTCGGTCCGCTGCAATCCGGCTGCCGGCTGGCTGATGAGGTGATGGAGGTCGGCATCCGATTCGGTGCGGAAATCGACCGGCCAGGCTTCGACCGGAAAGCCGGCGGCGCGAAAGCAGCCCATCGAGCGCGGCATGTGGAAGGCCGAGGTGACGAGGAGCCAGCGCTCGCCGGACTTCGGGTCGGCGACCTTTTTGGCGAGAACCGCGTTCTCGTAGGTGTTGCGGGCCTCGCTCTCGAAGGCGATCCGCTCCGGCGCAATGCCCATTTCGGCAAAGAACCGCCGCGCCGGTTCCGCCTCGGCGACGCCCTTGCCGACAAGCTGGATCGCGCCTCCGGAAAAGATCAGCCGCGCCTCCGGATGCCGCCGGGCAAGCGTGACCGCCGCGGTCAGGCGGTCGGCGGCCTCGTTGAGCTCGACCCCGTCGCGGGCAACGCCGGTATCGATGTCGAGCGAGCCACCGAGAATGACGATTCCGGTGACCGGCCGGCCGTCGTCGGCGGGTCGGGCAAAGCGATTCTCGAGCGGCAGGTAGAGTGCGCTCGAAAGCGGCAGGAACCCGGCAGCGAAGAGGCCGACGGCCGCGACCACGGAAACCCGCCGGCCAAGGCGGGCGAACCGCGTGAAGGCGAGGGCGGTGCCGATGATGACGAGCGAGACGAGCAGGGCCGAGGGCTGCAGGAAGAACCAGATGACCTTGGAAAGATAGAAAAACATCACCAGCATCCACGGCCAGAACCGCCAATTGGTTCAGGGATAGCGGAAACGGCCCGGCGAGGCCAGACCGTTGCGTGGCGATACCGTTGCGGTTTCATCACCGGCTTTGCCCTCGCATTTGCAAGGATGCCGCACTATCATCGCGCGCCGCGCCGAAAAACACGACGCCCTGAAAGCGCCCCCTTCCTCTTTCCGGTCCATCCCGATGATCCGCAAGCCGGTCACCGTCGACATCGCGCGCTGATTCTCGCCCTTGCGGTCATCTGGGGCTCGGCCTTTCTGGCCCATCAAGGTCGCCGTCGTCGAGGTCGGGCCGACATGGCTTGTCACCATCCGCGTCTTTCTCGGCTTCCTCTCCTTCACCTGGGCGCTCTCGGCGCGGCCTCGTCCTGGCCGAAGAACTCCCGGCAGTGGCTGCTCGTCTGCACCATCGCGGCGCTGAACGTCATCGCCCCGTTCTTCCTCATCCTGGGCGGAGGCTGATCGATGCCGGCGTTGCCTCGCTGCTGATGGGGACGGGGCCGTTCGTCGCCCCTGATCGGCAGCCATTTCACGACGAGCGACGATCGTGCGACGCCGTTGAAGCTTGCCGCCGTGGTTCTCGGTTTCACCGGTGTCCTGACGGTCGTCGGCTTCGATGCGGCGCGCGGCCTTGGTGACAACGTGCTGCCCAGAGGCGCGGCACTTTGGGCAGTCTACGCTACACCATCTCCGGCATGCTGATCCGCAGGTCGACGGCATTCCGCCGACCCGCCTCAGCGCCCTGGTTCTCGGTATCTTTCCAGTGCGGCCCTCATTGCCGGCACGCTCGCTTTCGGCCCGCCGCTCAAGCGCGCCGAGCCAGAACGCCATGTGGTCGCTCGTCTGGCTTGGCCTTTCCCGACCGGCCTTGGCTATATCCTGCGCTATCACCTCATCCAGGACGATCGGGTTTCCTATTTCGCCCTCGGGCTGAACCTGTGCAATCTGCGGTGTCGGCGCCACCGCGCTCGTTCTTGGCGAAACGGTCCCGCCAAGCGTGCTTGTAGCCCGCCTGCCTTCGTTGTCACCGGCCTGACGCTGGCGCGCATCGGCGTCAGCCGCAAAGCCAGACGCTGGTGCGCGCTTTTCCTGGAACTCTTTCCAGATTTTCGTTCATAGAGAGCCGCATATCACCGAAACGCGATATGGGGCGGAACGCCGTGAGCGGGCAGCGCATCTTCTTTTCTTCCGATACCCCGCCCGGCGATCACCTCTGTCATCCGCATTCGCAAGCGGCCGTTCGCCGGCATCGAGGAAATGGATGCCGCGCTCATTGCCAGCTGGAACGACACTGTCGGTCCGGATGATCTCGTCTACCATCTCAGCGACGCCCACGCAACTCGACCGACGCCGGCGACTTCCGGCTCGCCGCCTGGTTGGCGCATTCATCTCATCAGAGCAATCACGACGACCAGACGATCGCCCTTGCCAGCGATCTCTTCGTCGCGGTCGACCAGATCCGCGGTCGAGTGGAACGGCTGAGCGCCGTCCTGTTTGCTATCGATGCGACTGGGCCGACGCAGTGCAGCGCCTGCCACCTGTTCGGCCACGTCCACGGCCATCTCGACCGCACGCCTGTAGCGCAGGTCGATGTCGGCGTTGGATCGCACGGCTTCCGCGGTCTCGATCGAGCGTGTCGTCGAGATACTCGAGGCCCACCGCAGCACTCATGGCCTGCCGCCGCAGTTCGATTTCAGCGAGAAATCTTCAGAAGTCGCCTGAGCCCCGACGTGAAGGCCGTCAACGGGCCTTCCTCCAGGCCAGCCGGCAATGATCGCGGCGCGTGCCGGCGCGATGTCGGCGTCCATCACCGGTCGCCAGCATCTCGCGAAACGCCCGAACGGCACACGCGGCTGACGCCTCGTCGAAGAGCATGGCCTCGTCTTCGGCAGGCGCTGATCCGCGACATGTAATCCCGCCGCCAGACCAGCACGGCGCTTCCGGTCGCCTACGAGGGTGCCGGACCGGCAGCGTCCTCGTCTGCGCCGATCGCGGCCCAGATCTCGCGGACGTTGGGGCGGCGGAAGGTCGAGCCGGCGGGCAGACGGGTGGAAGACGAAACCGAGACCCGGCCAGTCGTCGTCCGGCGCCACGGTGCCGAGCGCGGGTCAGGGCAACGTCGTCCACGGCATCGAAGGCATCGTTGAGCGCCCGCTCGATCTCGGCTTGGCTCGGCAAGCTCGGCTGCTGGATGTGGCGCATGCGTCTTGATGAAGGCCGAAAGGCGGTCGCCAAACCAGCGGATCGAGCGACCGGGCGACGGGTTTTCAACCACATAGGCGCGCCAGGCCGGTCAGGGGCCGGGCCGCCCGCCAGACAGCGCCAGCCGCCCGTAGTCGCCGGCAAAGCGCCTCGATCAGCCGTGCTGAATAGGCATGGCGATAGATGACGCCGAACAACGTCTCGCGCCCGCTCGCGGGATCGGTGATATCGGCAAAGGACGTCGTCGGAGGTTGCGACGAGACCATCCTGAAAGCGCTGCTGCAGGGCGGAAAGGGCAGGGCTCATGCGCGACTCTCCGCACCTGGCCGAACCTCGCCGGCACATGCAGCGCGCAGTAAGCTCGGCAGCAGGCTCCTCCAGACGGCGGAATGCGGTCGTGCGCTCGATCATCATCGACACCGCACCGAAGCGCTCGATCGCCTGACGGTCAAGGAGATCCAGACCGGACCCGACACCGCCGCGTCATGGGTGTCGACGATATGCGATGCCGCGATGTTCATGTCCATCGGGGTGGATCTGGACGGCCGGTCAGCCGGCATCGCCTCAAGATAGGCGAGGGCATCGAAGCCGTCGTTGAAGCCTTCAACCATAGACGTTGTTGACGTCGACAGGCAGCAGGCAGTCGGCCCACCGTGCCATCTCGCGCCGGCGAACTCGTGCTCATCCATCTCCGGGGACGCGAAGCGTAGCTCGAGGCATTCTCGATGGCGATCCACCGGCCGAGGAAGTCCTGAACCCGGGAAATCGATCGACGGCAATGGTCGACGCCTCGCCGATCAACGGCACCGGCAGCAGGTCATGCAGATTGATCCCGTGCACGCCGGTCCAGCACGGGTGATCCGACACCCATGCCGGCTGCACGCGATCGATGAGCCGTTTCAGCGCTACAAGATATTCGCGGTCAGGCGGGTCGGTCGACCGTCGACATCGACACGCCATGCATGACGATCGGATGGTCGGCCCGCACCCGGTCGAGATTGTGAAGGGCCCGGCCGCCGTCGACCATCTCGTTTCGGGCGATCTCGAACCACTCGACGCCATGCCCGCAGCAGGACGTCGGCATCGATGCCGCGGCCGCAGTCCGAGGCCGAAGCCGAGGCGGGCGAGCGATCGATCTGCGTCATGGGCAGAGTCTCCCGGAGATTGGTGGGCCAACCGCCGGAGGTCGTCCGGCGGGCGAGGTGCGCCGAGGCGTCGCTTCATCTCGGTGGTCGAGCCGCCGGCGTCTGCACTCGGCCTCGGTCTTCTCGACAGCCATGACCCGCCGCCGGGGAGTTCATGCCCTTGCAGTCGTTCCATCGACGTCTTGCAGGAACCCTGGCCCTTGCAGGAATTGACGCCGAAACAATGGACGCTGCCGTCGGGCGCGAAGCCTGGGCGGAGGTGCCGATCGCGGCGCCGGAAAGGAGAATGGCGCGGCCGGCGCTTGTGGCGGCGCCCGACTCGTCGGTCATCTTCTGGGTTTCTCCGTGCGTGGGTTGTTATCTCGGAAGGTCGGTTTTTCCCGGGCCGCACGGAAGCTGTCTGAAGGGGCGGAAGGTTCAACACACCCTCTGCCGTTTCCGTCAATCTACGTGGCGAGGAACCCCGGTGGATATTTGCAGCGAAAAACGCCGGCGGCGCCTCAAGGGACATGGGCAGCGCGCCGGCGTCTTTGGCATCGTGTCGGCGCTGCCGGTCGCCAATTATCGCGAAATCGCCGCGCGATATTCTCTGGTCCGCCTGTCTGGGTCCGTGATGGCGTTAGCGAGCGTCAGCCTCTGCTGGGTCACGGGAATGCGATGTAGCACCGTGGTGTTGTTGCCTCGCTCCTGGCGACGATGCTAGCGCACTGGCGCGACCGCTGCTCGGTGCTGGCGACCGTCTCGAGGCAGGCCTTGTCGATGTGCGGCAGGTCTGGCGTACCGCACAATTCGTCAGCCACGTAGCTGAGCGGTGCGCGATCCGGAATTTGAAGCGTCGAAACCGGCTCGGAAGCCGACAGGGCGGTGCCGGCAACGAACATTGCCATGAGACCCGCGCTCATCAGGGTCCTTGCCCGCGCAGCCATGAAGGTGGATCTGACTGGCCCTGCTCATGTCTTTTTCTTGGTCGCCACACTAGCGACGCAAGTCTTAATATGAAGTCGAAGCGGCGGTTCTCCCGACCATTCACGCCGCCGCCACCGGGACGACTTGTTCCCGCCGGTTTGAAGGGTTAATGACGGAGGCGATGAAACCGCGAGGGACATCCATGGCACGCATCGCGCTCTACCCCGGCTCCTTCAGTCGCTGATAACGGCCATCTCGATGTGCTCGTCAGGCGCTCGATCTCTTTGACCGGGTCGTCGTCGCCATCGGCGTCCATCCCTCAAGAAGCCGCTCTTCGCCTGAGGGCGGGCCGAAATGATCGCCGACGGCTCGAGCCGCATCTCCGGTGACGCGAAGGAACGCCGTTGGTTTTTCGACGTTTCCGGTCTCGTCGTGGATCACACGCGCGACGCCAGGGCAGTTGCCCTGATGCGTGGCCTGCGCGATGCGACGGACTTTGACTACGAAATGAATGGCCAACGCCGGAACGGCACCATGGCGCCGGGCGTGCGCACGCTGTTCTTTCCCGCGTCCCCGCCGGTCCGCCACGTCTTGCGACGCCGTTCGCTGATCTCGGCGATGGGCGGCGACGTCGCGCAGACAAAATTGCCCGCCAGCGTCTTGCCCGGCGCCACAGGCGCCGCTTCAGCTGATCAGGAATATCTCGCTGCCATGGTTGGCGTTGCGCTGACCGCAACGGTTTCACTGATGGACCGAGATTTTTACTTTACGAATGCATATTCCGTTCACCACTTCCACACCATGTTTCGAAGGCAGCCCACGCGAAGCCTCGACCCGTCCAACTCCGACACGGTTCTTTTCGGTTTCAGAAACGCTCGCCATCTTCGTTTTCGCCATTTTCGCCTTCTGCGCTGGCGTCGCCATTCGGGCCGAGAAGCTCGATCCGGCTGCGCCATCTTCACCGACCTCAAGGACAGCCGGGTGGTGATCAAGCTGCGCAACGACGTCGCGCCGGTCACGCCGAACGCATGGCTCTCCCGCGAGGGTTCTGCTGACGGGCTGACCTTCCATCATCGACGACGCAGCAGCCCGAACCGGCGGTCGACCAGCGCACCGGCTCCAGCGGCTCGAGCCACCATCGACCACTCAAGGCCGAATATTCCAGCGTGACTTCGGCCGCGGCACGATCGGCATCGCCCGCGAGCCGGGCAACGGCAGCGGCGGTTGCCGTTCTTCATCGCTGGCCGCGCCGTGTTCGGTAGCCAGTACCATCGTCGGCGGGAGTTGTGGACGGGATGGAGTTCGTCGGTAAGATCAGCGTGGCGAACCGCCCGTGAAGCCGGACGTCATCGTCAAGATACAAGGTCGCGGCGGACGTCGCCGATAAATCCGAACAGGAAGAGACCTTGGCCGATATCAAGGATCCGGGGAAACACCCTCGTCATGGAAACGACCAAGAACTGGCATCATCGAACTGCTCCTGGTCTGGCCCGACCGCTGTCGCTCGCATCCAAGCAGCCCGCTGCGAGAACCCGAGCAGCATCGTCTTCGTCGCGTCATCGACGACTTCGCTGACTGAACCGGCGACCCGACCGGCACCAGCATGCGGCGGTTCGATATCCCGATCCTCAGGCCAGTTCATCCCAAGCACAAACGTCGCTGCTCGATGGCCCGGTCGATGAACCCGAATTCGGCCAACAGCCAGTTCTTCATCGCTTCCGGCACGCCCGCAAGCGGCCTGGTACCGTCTGGAACCAGGTCATCGAGACGCATCAGAGAACATCAGGCGCAAGATCAGCCGCCGGCGAGCCCGTCAAGGACCCGGACAAGATGGTCTCGGTCCGCGTCGCGGCCGACCGCACCCTGGCAGGTGAAATCGCCGCTCGCGCGGGCATTTTCTCCATGCGCGTCGACCTGTTCGACTTCAAGCCTGGAAGACCGCATTGCCCTGCGTAAAAATGAGCGCGACGCGGCCCGGCTCCTTGTCGTGCGCCCGGATGGCGGTGCGCCGCTCATCGACCGGCATTTTCATGAAACAGCGCGAGTTCCTGCTGAGCCCGGCGACGTCGTCGTGGCCCCAGCGACACCCGCGTCATTCCCGCCGCCTGTTCGGCCGCCCGCGTGATGTCGGCGGGAACGACGCCGCGCATCGGTGACGCTGCCTGGCGCGAGAGCCGGCCGTTCCTGGCGCGCCGCCGTCGAAGCCGGCACGCAAGCTCGTCGTCGGCGACGCCATCCAGCACCGATAACGCGCCCTGCCGCTGCCGCCGCGCTCTCGACCGCGTGGTCGAGAAAGGCGAGGCAGCGAGGTCGTGCTTTCCTTCGAGCATGCCGGGCCCGCCCTCGACGGTAATCGCCGCCGTCGGCGTCATGCCCGTTTCCTGCCTGCCACATCGCCTCGAAACGCGCCCACCGACGCCCGCGACGCGCCGACTACCGAACCGTCTTTGCCGCGGCTGATGGCGCCGTCGCCGCTACGACCGCCGGCCTGCACTTCACGCCTGAAATGATCGACGGTCACGAAGAGCGCCGGCATCGGCACCGAATTCGTGACCTGCATCATCGGTGCCGGCACCTTCCTGCCGGTCAAGGTCGATGGTCGCCGACCATCGCATGCATGCCGGACGGGCTGTCCCGGTCGACGTTGCCGACATCAATGCCGCGTACCGCGGCGTCGCCGTCATCGCCATCGGCACCGCCCTGCGCCCTTCTTGAAAGCGCCGCCGGCAGGATGGCATCCTCCGGCCCTTCGCCGGCGACCATATGTCCATTTCGCCGGATATCGCTTCCGCGTGAGCCTGCTCGTCACGAACTGCACCTGCCGCTCGACGTTGTTCGCTGCTGCTCGTCTCCGCCTTTTCCGGCCTTGGGGGTGATGAAGGCGGCCTATGCCATGCCGTCTTGAGGCGTTGCGGCCTATTCCTACGGCGACGCCTGCACCTCCCTTTAGGAACGACAAATGACAGCGAGCCCAGCGAGTTCTCGTTCCGCCTGCTGCGACGGCCAAGGGCGCGTCAGGGCGAAATCCAGACGCCGCTGAAGCCATCATCCGCACGCCGGCCTTCATGCCGGTCGGCACCGCCGCGACCGTCAAATGCATGTATCTGGGCAGGTGCGAGCTTGGCGCCGACATCGTCCTCGGCAATACCATCACCTGATGTACGCCTGGCGCCGGGCGTCGCAGCGCTTGGCGGAGCTGCACCACCGTTCATGAACTGGCCGCACCCGATCTGACTGATTCCGGCGGCTTTCAGGTCGTAATGCCCTGTCACGCCTGCGCAAGCTCAACGAGAAGGCGTCGCTGAGCCATATCGACGGCTCGAGCCACATGCGACCCGGAGCGTTCTCGAAATCAGACGCTGCTCGGCACCGATATCGTCATGCGAGCTCCGACGAGTGCATCTCGCCCTGCCGGCGACCGAGGCGGAAATGGAGCGCCATGCTGCTCTCGGTGCGCTGGGCCGACGCTCCAGGGTGGCGTTTGGTGCAGCAAGGGGCAGGGCGCTGTTCGGCATCGTGCAGGGCGGTGACAATGAGCGCCTGCGCCTTGCCTCGGCAGCGGCTCGTCGACATCGGGTTTTCATGGCTATGCCGTCGGCGCGGCCTCGCCGTCGGCGAGCCGCAGGAAACGATGCTTCAGGTGCTGGACTATACCTGCCCGGCGTACCGAGGACCGGCCGCGCTATCTCATGGGCGTCGGCACCCGACGACATCGTCTCGGCCGTGGCAAGGGGCATCGACATGTTCGACTGCGTCATGCCGACCCGCAACGCCCGCCACGGGCTGGCGTTCACCCGGCACGGCAAGGTCAATCTGAAGAATGCCCGTCATGCCGACGACCCGCGCCCGCTCGACGAGACCAGCAACTGCCCGGCGACGAGCCTTTGTTCCCACGCCTACCTGCATCACCTGATCAAGGCAAACGGGCGCTCGGCGCGATGCTCCTGACGTGGAACAACCTTGCCTACTACCAGCACCTCGTGGGCAGCCTCCCGGCAGAGGGCATTCGCCGAAGGCCGGTTCGAGAAACGGTTGCCAGGATCCGCGCCGGCTGGAAGCCGGCGACATCCCGGCGCGCCTGGGCGATCGTCAGCGCACCGCGGTCTCGGAGAGAACGAGCGCGGCCTCTACCGGATGAGAGACCTTGCCGAGCGCGTCCATCGTGTTCTTGCGCGAGGCGACGTCAGCAGCCATGTCATCAACAGCGCCACGGCGCCGATGATCGTGTCGTCGAACATTGCGAATGATGAAGGACTGCCTGTAGGTCATCTCGTTTCTCCAGCCTGCCCGTGGTGTCCACGCCTCTCGTTTCTTGCTTTCGTTTGGAAGTGTGTCCGGCAAGCTTTCGGCGCCAAGGGGAGCAGGGACGCTGCGAAACGGCATCACGAATTCGTGTGGCTTGCGCGGATCGCCGGCAGACGCCGGCGGCGACCTTGGGAGAAGTGGGGATGGTCAAGGAAACGCTCGCGCCGCGCACCGAAGTGACCGAGATCCGCTCGGTCGAGCGGCATCATCTATGACGGCTGGTCGCGCATCGATCGTGTGACCGCCGACATCCGCCGCCGTGACGGCTCCCCGCACACGCTCTGCTACGAAATTCGCGACCACGGCTCGGCCCGCGGCCGTGCTTCCCTATGATCCGATGGCCGGCACGGTGCTGCTCGTCCACGCCAGCTTCGCCTGCCGGTGCATCTGAATGGCGACGACGGCTGGATCCTTGAGGCCTGCGCCGGTCTCGTCTGCCCGACCCGGCCGACCCCGAGCCGAAGGCCACCGGTGTTCCGGGAGCCTACGGACCGACACCGCATCACCGACATCGAACCGGTCTCGACCGTTTATTCCTCGCCCGGCTCGATCACCGAAAAGTCCATCTCTTCATCGCCCGTATCGCGCGGCACCGCCGACGCATTTCCTCGGCGACGACGACGAGGATATAGGCCATCGGCTCTCCCGCCAGCGGCCTGGCGAATGGTGGAGGCCGGCGACATCGTCGACCTGAAGACCTTTGCGCTCGTCCACGCCCTTCATCCGCCGGCCGGGCCTGTTCCGGGCTGGCGTTAACCGTCACGCGCCGCGTCACCAGCAGCGGCGCGTCGCGCCGCATCGGCAGCGAAATTCACAATGAGGCCGCTGCGGAGTTTCTTGCAAAAATGGTAGAAACAATGCCGATGGAGAAAAACTGAGGGCTTTTGACGGATTCGCAGTCGCGCATCCGTCCGTCATCCTGGAATGTCGGTCCGCGATGATCAACTCAGCTACGTTGTAATGGCGAGGCTTGCTTTCGGGCTGATGTTCACAGGCGCAGTCTGCTTCCTGTTTTCGGGATCGTCAATTCCGACGACGCCGTTGTCTACATCGCGCTTGCCTTGCTGTCCGGAGCCATTCCGCTGCTCGTCGAGATCGGCAAGGGCAGCCGGTTTGACCGTTCCAGTCCCATGGTAGTGCCTCTGCGCATTTGTTTTTGGAACCAGTGCCCGCTCGTTTTACATGGCGTTCGACAATTCCGATCCGGGTCAATTCCTGAAATTCCAGGGCGACATTTCCAGAAGTCGTGGCAGCGATGCCCGGCATGTTGCTCAGCGTTTTGGCGATGGGCGTTGCCTACCGGCTCACGACCTACCGGTTGCCGCTGGAGAAAATCTACTTCTTCCAGGGGCGGGCGCATTCAGACGGGTCAGCGTTATCAACGTCATTGGGCTGACCACAGTGCTTGGCCTCGTCAGCACGGCGATGTTCGCCTCCGTCCACGGCATCGATTTCTCCAGGGCCTGCTGGCGCTGTCCTCAAAGAAAGGCGCTGGCCTTCGTCGGTGACGATGGCGAGGTCGTCTATGGTGCCGGCTATCAGCAGTTCCTGGCCAAGTTCTCGCAGTACGGATTGCTGATCCTCTTCGGCCTTATGGTCGCCGGCCATGTTCGCCGCTCCGTCGCCACTCTACGTCATCCTGGCAGGCTTGTTCTTCCCTCTCCTCCTTTAACGCCGTTTCTCGCCAGTTCGCGCTCGTCGATCCTCGTCCTCGTGCTCTGCCTGATGATCATCGGCAGCTACTATGTCCGGGTCGAAACCGCTGCTGATGCTCGACCTGTTCGTTCTGGCCATCGCCTTCATCACGGTGATGGGCAATCTGCGTTCGATAAATCAGACGGGCAGGCCCGTGGGCAACGCGCTCGAGGCCGTTGTCGGCTCCGGCAATGGTATCGACCTTTACCGCTCGGTTGCCATCATGAAGCGGGTGCCGCAATACCACGACTATCTGCGCGGCTCGTCCTATCTGAGTCTTGTGACAAGCTTCATCCCGCGCGCGATCTGGGCGGAAAAACCCAATCCAAGCCTTGGCCCCTGGGTGAAGTCCGAGCTCTTCGGCGAGGATGTCCGCAACAATGGCTGGCCGCCGGGCATGGTCGCCGAGGCCTACATCAATTTCGGCAGTGTCGGCATCGTGCTGTGCATGGCCGCCTGGGGCTGCGAGTCTGAAGGTGTTCACGCGAGCTTTCGGCTAACATGGCGTCTCGGCGGTCGCCACCATCGTCTATGGCGCATCGGTCTGGCGTCTGGCCTTCGGCACCCTGGGTCTGAACTTCGCGCAGGGCGTCCTGCAAACCCTGCAGTTCCTCATTCCGGTCGTGCTCTTCCTGCTCCTTGTCGTTGCCTGGCCGAGCCGCCGCCGCGTTGGCCGCCGGCTGGTCGCGGCTGAATGAACTGATCTTCGAACGCGAGATGAACGGACTGGCGATGTCGTCACTGCTCGAACTGAAGCTGGCTGCCCGCAACAACCCGACACTGTTCGATCTATTCTGGCGCCGGCAGGAGCAACAGCGCTTCAGGCGACGGGTCGTCCGGCGCGGCGACGACGCCGTCATCGAGGGCTATCCGCGCTCGGCCAATACCTTCGCAACCTATGCATTTCTCGATGCAGCCAGCTTGAAGTACAGAAGGAGGTCGGCAATCCCTTCCATTCCCGGCGCGAATTCGCTCGCCCGTAACTACGGCATTCGACACTGATCGACCGCTGCGCGATCTGATCCCAGGCGGCACTTCTCGCTGACCTATCGTCCCGGCATGAGCGCCACACCGAAGGCCACTGCGCGCCCATCGCTGTCGCCCACGCTCTGCGTCGCGCGGCCGCAAGTTTCGTCATCGCCTTGCCGGTGACGAGCGATTTCGGGCGCAGCCGATAGACCAGGATGAACCGCACGTTTTTCGGAACGAACTTCGTCACTTCCAGTCACACCAGGAAGACGCCGATGCCGTCACGGCCCGGATCGAGGCCGATCGGCAGGCCCGCGCCAGCGCCGCCGGCGACGCCGAGGCCTCGGCCTTGCGCCAGACGACGCCCTCCGCCGTCAAGGACGAGCGCAAACGGCAGTTGGCGGCTGAAATTCGGGATCCGTCGCTGGAGACGCTGCGCCGCAAGGCAAAGGCGCAGGAAGACGCGCTGCTCCGTCTCGCAAACTGACGGCGCGACCTGACCGGACGTCTCGTCTCCCGTTCCGGGATGCCTCAGTCGGCGGTCCAGCCATAGAGCCAGTCGTAGCGCGACACGAGCTTTTCCGGGGAAGAGTTGCGCAGCACCAGATTGCGGGCGAGCGCCGCCGGCCCCGACCAGTGATAGACGCGCCCATTCTCCGCCGCTTCCCGGACCACGCGGGTGACGCGCGGCTTGCGGGCGATTTCATATCGCGCCAGCGCCGCCGGGATGTCGGTTGACGGGTCGGCAAGCTCGCGCGCCAGCACCGCGGCATCCTCGATCGCCATCGCGCCGCCCTGGGCCAGAAACGGCAGCATGGCATGCGCCGCATCGCCGACGAGCGTGATCGATCGCTCGGTCCAGTCGAAATCGGGATCAACGCCGCAAAGTGCCCATTTCAGCCAGCGCTCTGGCGTTGCGAGCAGCGCCTGCGCCGGCGCCGCCCAGCGCTCGAAGCGCGTCGCCAGCCAGTTGGCATCGCCCTCCGCGCTCCAGTCTTCTTCCTGCCAGTCGTCGGCGACGACGGCGACGATGTTGATTTGCCGGCCACCGCTGATCGGGTAGTGCACGAGATGGGCGTCGCGGCCGAGCCAGAGGCCGGTTGCATCCCGCGACAAACCGGCGGGCAGGGCCTCTGCCGGGATCGTCGCCCGCCAGGCGGTGCGATTCGTATAGACCGGTTCCGGCCCGCCGATGACCCGCCGCCGCACCCGCGACCAGACGCCATCCGCGCCGATGAGCGCCAGCCCGCGATATTCGATTGGCTCGAAATCGCGGTCCGCCGTCACCGTCACGCCATTGGCGTGGTTGATCGCATCGATGAACGAAACCCCGAGCTCGACCGAAATATCCGGGTCGCTGCAGGCTGCGTCATGGAGAATGCGCTGGATGTCGGCGCGATGGATGACGAGATAGGGCGCGCCATGTCGCCGCTCGATTTCGGCGGCAAGCGGGATCGTTGCCAGCAGGCCGCCATTCGCCGCGCCACGGATCTCGATCCGCTCGGGACGCACCGCCGCTTCCTCGAGTGCCGGCCCAAGGCCGAGCTCATAGAGCGGCTTCAGCGCGTTCGGCGAAAGCTGGATGCCGGCGCCGACTTCCGCGAGCTCCCGCGACCGCTCCAGCACCGCGACGCGAAAGCCCCGGCGCGCCAGCATGAGCGCGGCCGAAAGGCCGCCGATGCCGGCTCCGGCAATGACGATGGTGCGGGTGGTGGCCACGCCGGAGAACCCCGATCTCAACGCTGAACGACGTATCCGGGCTCAGGCCGCGTCGAGCGCGCAGCCGGCCGGCACGGTCTCGCCCGCCGAAAGTTTCGCGGCGAAACGATAGCGCGTCGAGCAATACGGGCAGACGATTTCGTCTTCGTCGCCCATGTCGAGGAACACATGCGGATGGTCGAACGGCGGCTTGGCACCGACGCACTGGAATTCGCGCACGCCGACCTCGATGGTCTCTACGCCGGCGCTGTTGTGGAAATGGGGAACCGCATGGCTGGCCATATCCGCCTCGTTCGGTTGTTGCCGCTGTCGTGGCGGACAATAACGGCCTCGCCCGACGATGGGTAGAGGTAATTCGGAGCATAAGCGACTGGCGGGACGCGCCGGAAATTCCTATTTTGCACCGCACCCTTGACTTCCGTCCCGTCACAAGCGGTATGCGAGCGACATGAAGACGTTCCTCTCCGGCAGTATTGAACTGGCCTATCTCGACGAAGGCTCGGGCGACCCGATCCTGCTCATCCACGGCTTTGCCTCCAATGCCCGGGTGAACTGGGTCGACACCGGCTGGTTCGAGGTTCTGCTGAAAGCCGGCTTCCGGGTCATCGCCATCGACAATCGTGGCCATGGCGCCAGCCGCAAGCTCTATGAGCCGGCGATGTATCGCTCGCCGCTGATGGCCGAGGACGCCGCCGCGCTGCTCGATCATCTCGGCATCGAGCGCGCCGACGTCATGGGCTATTCCATGGGCGCGCGGATCTCCGCCTTCCTCGCGCTCAACCATCCCGACCGCGTCCGCAGCGTCGTCTTCGGCGGCCTCGGCATGGGCATGATCGAGGGTGTCGGTCCGCCGGAGCCGATCGTCCACGCGCTCGAGGCGCGCCACCTCGATGACGTGACACACCAGACCGGCCGCGCCTTCCGCCGCTTTGCCGAGAACACCGGTGGCGACCTTGCCGCCCTTGCCGCCTGCATGCGCGCCTCGCGCCAGCGCATCAGCGCCGAGGAAGTCGCCGCCATCCGGGTGCCTGTCCTCGTCGCGGTCGGCACGCGCGACGTCATCGCCGGCTCGGCCTCGGCGCTCGCCGGTCTCATTCCCGGCGCCGAAGTGCTCGACATCCCGCGCCGTGATCACATGCTCGCGGTCGGCGATCGCTCTTATAAGCAGGGCGTTCTCGAATTCCTCGAGCGCCGGCCGTGACCGGACCTGCCGAACCCATCGAGTTCGTCGGCGTCGACGGCAATCGGCTGGTTGGCGAGATGCGCGGCGCCGGCGGCCCGCCGGTGCTGCTGCTGCATGGCGGCGGCCAGACCCGCCACTCCTGGGAGGATACGGCGATACGGCTCGCCGCAGCCGGCTTCCGCGCCATCACCATCGACCAGCGCGGCCATGGCGACAGCGACTGGGTCGCGAACGGCGCCTACATCTTCACCGACTACGCCGCCGACGTCACCGCTGTCGCCGGCGAAATCGCCGAACGCTTCGGCGAACGTCCGGTCGCCATCGGCGCCTCGCTTGGCGGCATCTCGGCGCTGCTGGCCGAGGGCGATGCCTCGTCCGGCCTGTTGCGTGCGCTTGTCCTCGTCGACATCACGCCGCGCATCGATCCCGGCGGCGTCGCCCGCATCCTCGCCTTCATGGGCGACAAGGTCGAGGAGGGCTTTGCCTCCATCGAGGAGGCCGCCGACGCGATCGCGTCCTATCTGCCGCATAGAAAGCGACCTGAGTCGCTCGACGGCCTGCGGAAGAACCTCCGGCTCGACCCCGACGGGCGATATCGCTGGCACTGGGACCCGGCGTTCCTCGTCGGCCGCCAGAACGTCAACAGCCATGTCGACCACATCGAGCAGCGTCTCGTCGGCGCCTCGAAGGCGCTGACCATTCCGGTCCTGCTGGTGCGCGGCGCCCGCAGCGAGCTTGTCTCCGAGGAGCACGCTCGCGAGTTTCTGGCGCTTGTCCCCCATGCCCGGCTGGTCGATGTCTCGGGCGCCGGTCACATGGTCGCCGGCGACCGCAACGATGTTTTCGGCGCCGCGATCGGCGATTTCCTCGGAGGCCGGCATCGTCCCGTGAGACGTGAAGGGGCTGTCAGCGGCCCCGGAACACCGGCGAGCGCTTCTCAAGGAACGCCGCCCGGCCCTCGGCGTAGTCGTCGCTGTCGAAACAGGCGTCGGCCAGCGCCTTGATCGCTGCCCAGTCCGCCGCGAGCGGATCGCCGGCGACGCCGGTGATCGCCGCCTTGGCGGCCTTCAGCGTCAGAGGTGCGTTCGCCGCAATCGTTTCGGCGAGCTTGCGGGTCTCCTCGAAAAGATCCGCCGCCGGAAACAGCCGGTCGACGAGGCCGATGCGATATGCCTCGGCATGGTCAAGCCGCCGTGCCGTGAAGAAGATGTCCTTGGCCCGTGACGGCCCGACGAGATTGACGACGTCGCGCACCGCCTCCGGCGGATAGCCGACGCCGAGCCGGCCGGCGGGAATGCCGAAGACGGCATCGTCGGACGAGAGCCGCATGTCACAGGCGACCGCAAGGCCGAGCCCGCCGCCGAGACAGAAGCCGCGAATCATCGCGATCGTCGGCTTTGCCGCATGCCGGAGCGCGGCAAAGGCGTCGGCATTCGAGGCCTCGTAGCCGCGCGCGCTTTCCGCCGTCGCCCGCACCGTCTCGAATTCGGAGATGTCGGCGCCGGCAACGAAGGCCTGCTCGCCGCCGCCGCGCAGCATGATGACCCGCACCCGGTCGTCGGCAACGAGCGCCTCGACGAGCGCCGGAATCGCCAGCCACATGGCAAGGTCGACGGCATTGCGCCGGGCCGGATTGTCGACGACGATCCAGCCGATCGGCGCCTCGATCTCGGCATGGATTTTCTCGCTCGGGGAGGAAATGCGCATCGGTCGCCTCGTCGGCTGGCAAAGGGAAGGAATCACCGCCGAGGAATGCCGGCCATAGGCGAGGTCGTCAACCATTTCCCTTTAAGGTCTGGCAAAGACCCGTTTTCGGATTATCTTCTGATGGTCGGCTGACAGGGAGATGGGACCCATGGCTCACCAGAGGCGCAGGCGCGGCGAAATCGGCGCCGTCGATCCCGTTTGGGACAACATCCTCGCTGAGGCGGCCGAACTCAGTCGTCATGAGCAGGCGCTTTCCACGTTCGTTTATACGACCGTCCTCAGCCACGAGCGGCTCGAGGAGGCTGTCGTCTACCGCATCGCCTCCCGGCTCGATCATGCCGACGTGCCCGGCGAGCTCATCCGCTGCACCTTCGACGATGTTCTGGCGCAAAACCCCGATATCGGCGTCGCCATGCGGGCCGACATCATGGCCGTCTATGATCGCGATCCGGCCTGCCATCGCCACATCGACCCGGTTCTCTATTTCAAGGGCTTCCATGCCCTGCAGACCCACCGCTTTGCCAACGCCCTGTGGAACCTCGGCCGCAAGGACTTCGCGCTCTACCTGCAGAGCCGCTCCTCGCAGATGTTCCAGGTCGATATTCATCCGGCCGTGCGCATCGGCCGTGGCATCATGCTCGACCACGCGACCGCGCTCGTCGTCGGCGAGACGGCCGTCATCGAGGACGATGTCTCGATCCTGCAGGGCGTGACGCTTGGCGGCACCGGCAAGGAAGAGGGCGATCGTCATCCGAAGATCCGCCACGGTGTGCTCATCGGCGCCGGTGCCAAGATCCTCGGCAATATCGAGATCGGCTGCTGCTCGCGCGTTGCCGCCGGCTCGGTGGTGCTGAATGCCGTTCCCGCCCATACGACCGTCGCCGGCGTGCCGGCCCGCGTCGTCGGACAGGCCGGTTCGGAAGAGCCCGCCCGCTGCATGGACCAGATGCTCGGCGAGCGCCAGGCCGACTGACGGCTTCTCCACCGTTCGTCTCATCACCCCGATAGCGGGTTTGATGTCGCACGCCCCGTGCGTTATACGGTCGGCCTCTCTCCCACAGCGATCAGGCGCACTATCTACAAGGTATGGCCGCGTAACCCGGCCATGGTCGGCTGTGTTTCGAGCGCGGGAAATGATTGCCGGAGCGGCCTTTCGGGCACCCGGCGTTGTTTTCCGCAAAGACAGCGACGCGCCCCGGCACCGTCGCAAAACCCGCCTCCGAGGCAAGGAGTTCCCGTGAAGCCCCAGGAAATCAAGAAGGTTGAAGCCTATCTTCGCCGCGTCTTCGACCTGCCGCGCATTGGCGTGCGCGCCCGCCCGAAGAAGGACGATTCGGCCGAGGTCTATATCGGCGACGAGTTCGTCGGCGTGCTGTTCCGCGACGATGAGGATGGCGAAGTGTCGTACAACTTCCAGATGGCGATCCTCGATATCGATCTGGACTGACGGTCGCGCCAGACCCGCTGTCGCCGTCGCGGCTCGGATCGCGGCGGCGGGGCGGCCCGAAATGAAACGGTTTTCGAAGCGTTAAGGCGACCGTCACGACTCTCTGTGCCGCCCTGAAACACTTCGTTAACCATATGAAACCGCTGATGATTTGGCTTGAGGGTCGAAAACCGGCGGAAAACTGCCAAACCCGCTTGCCGACTGTTCGCAAGCCCTGCTACGGCATGGCTCTTGCGACTCTGAACCCCAATAGGCGGTTCCGTGTCATATCGGGACGACGAGGGGAAGCGGCGTGTATACCGAGTTGTTCATCTATTCCTATGCGGCGACGGTCGGCTTCGTGTCGGCCGGCATCATCGGCAGCTTCTATCAGCTCCTGACGGCCGAGGCGCCGCAGTTCCGTGTGTCGGACAAGTCGTTCCTGTCCGGCTTCGGTTCGGTCATGCTGTGCTGCTTCAGCGCCCCGTTCATCATCATGCGCAATGCCATCCGTGGCCGCCGCATCGAGCGCCGGCCGCTCGGCTGGCTCGTCGCCAGCGTTGCGATTTCGCTGATGTGGAGCGCCTGCACCGGCATCATCCTGCTCGAATTCATCATCGCCCTGCGCGGCCCGACGATCTAGTCAACGCAAGCAGGGGAGACGACGATGCCGATCTGGTCTCTTGATGGAATTGATCCGGAATTTCCGGCCGATGGCGACTATTGGGTCGCGCCGGACGCAACGCTGATCGGCAAGATCCGTCTGCTCGCCGGCGCTTCGATCTGGTTCGGCGCCGTATTGCGCGGCGACAACGAACTGATCGAGATCGGCGCCGGTTCGAACATCCAGGACCTTTCGGCGCTCCATACCGACATGGGTTTTCCGCTGACCATCGGCGCCGATGTGACCGTCGGCCACCGGGCCATGCTGCATGGCTGCACCATCGGCGACAACTCGCTCGTCGGCATGGGCGCGACCATCCTCAATGGCGCGAGGATCGGCCGCAACTGCCTTGTCGGCGCCGGCGCGCTGATCGGCGAGGGCAAGGAAATCCCTGACAATTCGCTCGTCGTCGGCATGCCCGGCAAGATCATCCGGACGCTGGACGAGAAGGCCGCCGCCGCCATCCGCGGCTCGGCCCGCCACTATGTCGAAAATGCCCGCCGCTATGCGAGGGGGCTGAAACCGGCCAACTGAACGCGTGGGGACGCGACCGGAAGGGGCATCGCCTGGGGAGGCGGTGCCCTTTCGCTTACGCAGCGTCAGGTTCGCCCTGAGGCGGCGATTGCCGCACCCTCGGCGGCAAGCAGCGGGATCATCTCGGCAAGCGCCAGGCCGAATTCCGGGTTCGACGCGTTGCCGTCGAGCGCCCGCTTTTTCACGCCCTGCAGGATTGCCGCGAAGCGGAAGAAGGCAAAGGCGAGGGCAAACGGCCAGTCGTCGAGATGGGCAAGCCCGGTCCGCGCCGCATAGCGCGCCAGATAGTCTTCCTCGTCCGGAATGCCGATCGCCGCCCGATCGACGCCGCCAAGGCCGCGCCCGACCGGCCCCACCGGCAGCCGCCACTGCATGCACTGGTGCGAAAGATCGGCCAGCGGATGGCCGAGCGTCGACAGCTCCCAGTCGATCAGCGCGTCGATGCGCGGGCTGGACGGCGAGAAGATCATGTTGTCGATGCGATAGTCGCCGTGCACGATCGAGACGCGGCCGTCGTCCGCCGGCGTCGCACCCGGCAGCCAGGCAATGAGCGCATCCATGTCCGGTACCGCATCGGTCTCGCTTGCCCGGTATTGCTCGCTCCAGCGCTTCACCTGCCGGGCGAAATAATTGCCGGGCCGCCCGAAGTCGGAAAGGCCGACGGCAGCGACGTCGACGCTGTGCAGCGCCGCCAGAACGCGGTTGATGTCGTCATAGACGGCGCCGCGCGCCTCGTTGTCGAGGTCCGGCAGGCGCGGGTCCTCGAAGTGCCGTCCCGGAACGTACCCCATGACGAAGAACGCCGAACCGATGACGTTTTCGTCCTCGCAAAGCGCATAGGTCTTGGGCACCGGTACGCCGGTCTTGCCAAGCGCCGACATGACGCGGAATTCACGCTCGATCGCATGCGCGGATTTCAGGAGCAGCCCCGGCGGCTTGCGCCGCAGCACGTAGTCGGCATGCGGCGTGTGCAACTGGTAGGTCGGATTCGACTGGCCGTGCGGAAACTTGCGGGCGGTGAGGGGGCCGGAAAAACCGGCGAGATTGGCAGCGAACCATGTCTCGAGCGTCCGGGCATCGAGGGTGGCGATGTCCGGGATGGCGCTCACGGCTGTTCTCCGAAGACTTCGTGGCCGGTGCTCACCGACATGCCGCCGTCGAGCGGAATGATGGCGCCGGTGGTGTAGGCGCCCGCCCGGCCGCAGAGGTAAAGCACCGTGCCGGCAAGGTCGTCCGCCGCCCCGAGCCGCCCGAACGGCACGGCAGCCTCGACGATCGCCCTCCGGCTCGCGTCCGCCGTCACGAAGGCGGTCATCTTCGAGGCAAAGGGGCCAGGCGCAATGGCATTGACCGTGATCCGCCGCCCGGCCAGTTCCTTGGCGAGGATGAGCGTCAGGTGGTGCACCGCCGCTTTCGAGGCCGCATAGGAATAGGCGCCGTCGCCGAGCGGCCGCGTGCCCATCACCGAGCCGATGTTGACGACGCGGGCCGGAGCTTCCTCGCTTGCCGCCGCCTCAAGCAGCGGCAGGAGATCGCGGGTCAGTGTGAAAAGTCCGGCGACATTGACCGACATCACCTTCTCGAAGGCGGAGAAGGGAAACTGGTCGAGCGGCTCGCCCCAGGTGCGTCCGGCATTGTTGACGAGAATGTCGAGCCGGTCGGTCCGGGCGCGGACTTCGGCGGCAAGGGCGGCAACCCCTTCCTCGCTGCCGACATCGCCGGCAAAGCCTTCCGCCGTGCCGCGGGCGCCGCGTGCATTCAGTTCCTCGGCGGCGGCAACGCACGCCTCGCCCTTGCGCGAGGCGATGAGAACCCGGGCGCCGGCCGATGCCAGTGCCTCGGCGATCATGCGCCCGATTCCGGTGGCGCCGCCGGTGACGAGCGCGCATCGCCCGGAAAGGCCGAACAGGCCGTCGAGATACTCCATTTCGGTCTCTCCCTGCCTTGTGCGCTGGTTTTGTTTGGTTTTTCCAAGAATGTGGCAGGTTGTTGCCCGCGGTCAACTTCCAAGCCGACAAAAAAGCCGTGACCGGCCGCGATTTTTGCTTGGAACGCTCGGAAATAGCAGGGGATTTCGCCCTGCCACGAGGTTCTGGAATTGGTCTCCTGAGATGGAATCGGATATAAGGAATCGATTCTTTCCAGCGACTTCGGAACGCATCCTTGTCAGATATGGACGAAAGCAACTCGGCGGGCGGACCGCCCTCCGACATCAAGCCGATTTCAATCATCGACGAGATGCGGCGCAGCTACCTCGATTACGCCATGAGCGTGATCGTCAGTCGCGCGCTGCCCGACGTGCGCGACGGCCTGAAGCCGGTGCATCGGCGCATTCTCCATTCGATGCACGAGAACGGCTACGACTGGAACAAGCCGTACCGCAAGTCGGCCCGCGTCGTCGGCGACGTCATCGGTAAATACCATCCGCATGGCGACCAGGCGATTTACGACGCGCTGGTGCGCATGGCGCAGGATTTCGCCATGCGCCTGCCGCTGCTCGACGGCCAGGGCAATTTCGGCTCCGTCGACGGCGACCCCGCCGCCGCCATGCGTTACACCGAGGTTCGCCTCGGCAAGCCGGCGCATTCGCTGCTCGAGGACATCGACAAGGACACCGTCGATTTCCAGCCGAACTACGATAATTCCGAGCGCGAGCCGGTCGTGTTGCCGGCCCGCTTCCCCAATCTGCTCGTCAATGGCGCCGGCGGCATTGCCGTCGGCATGGCAACCAACATCCCGCCGCACAATCTCGGCGAAGTCATCGATGCCGTCGTCGCGCTGATCGACAATCCGGCGCTGACCTCCGAAGAGCTGATGGAATATGTGCCGGGCCCGGATTTCCCGACCGGCGGCCTCATCCTCGGTCGTTCCGGCATCCGCTCTGCTTATACGACCGGCCGCGGCTCGGTCATCATGCGCGGCCGCGTCACGGTCGAGACCGTGCGCAAGGAGCGCGAGGCGCTCGTCGTCACCGAGATTCCCTATCAGGTGAACAAGGCGGCGATGGTCGAAAAGATCGCCGACCTCGTGCGCGAGAAGCGCGTCGAGGGCATCGCCGACATCCGCGACGAATCGAGTCGCGAGGGCATGCGCGTCGTCGTCGAGCTGAAGCGCGATGCCGTCGCCGACGTCGTTCTCAACCAGCTTTACCGGTTCTCGCCGCTGCAGTCGTCCTTCGGCTGCAACATGGTGGCGCTGAACGGCGGCCGGCCGGAGATGATGACGCTCCGCGACCTGCTCACCGCCTTCATCGCCTTCCGCGAGGAGGTCGTCAGCCGGCGCACCAAGTACCTGCTCGGCAAGGCGCGCGATCGCGCCCATGTCCTCGTTGGCCTCGCCGTCGCGGTCGCCAATATCGACGAGGTCATCCAGCTCATCCGCACCTCGCCGGACCCGGCGACGGCCCGCGAACGACTGATGACGCGCAACTGGCCGGCCTCCGACATCGAGACCTTCATCCGTCTCATCGACGATCCGCGCCACACCATCAACGACGACGGCACCTACCGGCTGTCCGAGGAACAGGCCCGCGCCATCCTCGACTTGCGCCTGCAGCGCCTGACCGCGCTCGGCCGCGACGAGATCGGCGACGAGCTCGAGAAGCTCGCCAACGAGATCCGCGACTACCTCGATATCCTGCGTTCCCGCGCCCGCATTCTCGACATCATCAAGGACGAGCTCGCCGCCGTGCGCAACGAGTTCGCGACGCCCCGGCGGACCGAGATCGTCGACGCCGATGCGGACATGGAGGACGAGGACCTCATCCAGCGCGAGGATATGGTCGTCACCGTCAGCCACGCCGGCTACATCAAGCGCGTGCCGCTCTCGACCTACCGGGCCCAGCGCCGCGGCGGCAAGGGCCGCGCCGGCATGCAGACCAGGGACGAGGATTTCGTCACCCGCCTGTTCGTGGCCAACACCCACACGCCGGTGTTGTTCTTCTCCTCGCGCGGCATCGTCTACAAGATGAAGGTCTGGCGTCTGCCGCTCAGCCAGCCGCAGGCCCGGGGCAAGGCGCTGATCAACCTGTTGCCGCTGGAGCAGGGCGAGCGCATCACCACCATCCTGCCGCTGCCCGAGGACGAGACGACCTGGGACGCGCTCGACGTCATGTTCGCGACGACCCGCGGCACCGTCCGGCGCAACAAGCTCTCCGATTTCGTCCAGGTGAACCGCAACGGCAAGATCGCCATGAAGCTCGACGATGGCGATGGCATCATCGGCGTCGAGACCTGTCAGGAAAGCGACGACGTGCTGCTGACGACGGCGATCGGCCAGTGTATCCGCTTCCCCGTCACCGAGGTGCGCGTCTTCAAGGGCCGCGATTCGGTCGGCGTGCGCGGCATCGCCCTTGGCGACGGCGATGCGCTGATCTCCATGTCGATCCTGCGCCACTTCGAGGCGAGCCCGGCCGAGCGCGCCGCCTATCTGAAGATGCGGCGGGCGGTCAATGCCGATGAGGCCGGCGACGAGCCGGTGCTGGATGCCGAGGCCGACGAGGCGGATGGCGAGATCGGCGAGGCCCGCTATGCCGAGATGGGCGCCGCCGAGCAGTTCGTCCTGACCGTCTCCGAAAACGGCTACGGCAAGCGCTCGTCGTCCTACGAGTACCGGACCTCCGGACGTGGCGGCAAGGGCATCATCGCCATGACCGTGAACGACCGGAACGGCCCGCTGATTGCCTCGTTCCCGGTCGAGCAGGGCGACCAGATCATGCTCGTCACCGACGGCGGCCAGCTCATCCGCTGCCCTGTCGAGGGCATCCGCGTTGCCGGCCGGTCGACCCAGGGCGTCATCGTCTTCAACACTGCCGAAGGCGAGCGCGTTGTCTCGGTCGAGCATATCGACGAGGTCGAGGGCGACGATGGCGAGGATGTCGGCGGCGAGGGCGGCGAGACGCCCGCTGCCTGAACCCCAAAAGTCGCCTGAGCGCCGAAAGCGCCTGAAAGCCGAAAGCGCCCAGAGCGCGGAAAACGACGAATGAAATGCAAGACCCTCTCCCGCCCGGGAGAGGGTTTTTTCATGCCCGGCCACGGCCTGCACCTCGGCAAGCGCGGTTGCCGCGGCGGCAGCGGCATCGCAAGCGTGCCTCGGGGCTTGCCGACCAGCCGTCGGGCAGTTACCCAATGGGATAAGACGCCGCGCCGCCGGCGCAAGATCTCGAGGAGTGCGCCACATGTTCTCTTCCGTCCTCATTGCCAATCGCGGTGAGATCGCCTGCCGGGTCATCCGCACGGCCCGGGCGCTTGGCCTCAGGACGATCGCGGTCTACTCCGACGCCGATGCCGAGGCGTTGCATGTGCGCCTCGCCGACGAGGCCGTGCACATCGGCCCGGCGCCCGTGACCGAGAGTTACCTTCTCGCCGACCGCATCATCGAGGCGGCCAGGGCGACCGGCGCCAGATCCATTCACCCCGGCTACGGCTTCCTCTCTGAGAACGCTGCCTTTGCCGACGCCTGCGCCGCCGCCGGCATCGCCTTCGTCGGCCCGCCGGCCAGCGCCATCCGCGCCATGGGCCTGAAGGACGAAGCCAAGGCGCTGATGGAAAAGGCCGGCGTTCCGGTCGTTCCAGGCTACCACGGCGACCGTCAGGACCCGGCCTTCCTGAAACAGAAGGCCTATGAGATCGGCTATCCGGTGCTGATCAAGGCCGTCGCCGGCGGCGGCGGCAGGGGCATGCGCCGCGTCGACAAGGCGCTCGCCTTCGAGGAAGCGCTGGCCTCGGCCCAGCGCGAGGCGAAGAACGCCTTCGGCGACGCCCGCGTCCTCGTCGAGAAATACGTCGAGAGCCCGCGCACGTCGAGTGCAGGTCTTCGCCGATGGTCACGGCAACGCGGTCCATCTTTTCGAGCGCGATTGCTCGGTCAGCGCCGGCACCAGAAGGTCGTCGAGGAAGCCCCGGCGCCGGGCATGCCGGAAGACGTGCGCGCGCCATGGGCGCCGCCGCCATCGCTGCCGCCAAGGCGGTCGGCTATGTCGGTGCCGGCACCGTGGAGTTCATCGCCGACGGCTCGCGCGGCCTGCGTCCCGATGGCTTCTGGTTCATGGAAATGAACACCCGCCTGCAGGTCGAACACCCCGTCACCGAGGAAATCACCGGGCTCGACCTCGTCGCCTGGCAGCTCAGGTCGCCTCGGCGAAGCTGCCGCTGGCGCAGGCGGATCTGGCGATCGACGGCCACGCCGTCGAGGCGCGGCTCTATGCCGAGGACCCCGACAACGGCTTCCTGCCGTCGATCGGCGACCTCGTCGCCCTGTCCTTCGGCGAGGGCGAAGGCGTTCCGCGTCGATACTGGCGTCGAGGAGGGCGGCACGGTCTCGCCGTTCTATGACCCGATGATCGCCAGGTCATCGCCCACGGCGCGACCCGCGACGAGGCCTTCGATCGTCTCGCCGCCGCGCTGCGCGTCACCGTCGTTGCCGGCCCGCGCACCAATCTCGGCTTCCTTGCTCGCCTGCTCGATCACCCGGAGTTCCGTGCCGAAAATTTCGATACCGGCTTCCTTGATCGCCACCTCGACGACCTCATCGGCCAGGGCGGCGGCAAGGCGGCCGTCGCGCTCGGCACGCTGCGCCTCGTGGAACGCGACGAGGAACGCATCCGCGCCGAAGCTGCCCGCCGGACCGATGAGGCATTCTCGCCGTGGAACGGCACCGATGCCTTCAGCTCGGCCCGTCGCGCCGGTTCGTCCTGCCGGTGACGGCCGATGGCGAGGATCGCAAGGTCGAGCTCACCTGGGGCGAGGACGGCCTGTCGGCATCCTATTACGGCGCTGAACCCGACTGGCACGACGAGGCCCACGGCGCGACGATCGTCGATGCGCCGGATGGCGTCTACGTGCTGACCGACGGCGTCCAGACCTTTGTCCGCTTCGCCGATCCCGCCGCACATGAGGAAGAAATCGAGGCCGAGGGCCGCGTCGGTGCGCCGATGCACGGCAAGCTCGTTGCCCTCTTCGTCGAGCCCGGCCAGACCGTGGCGCGCGGCGATCGCCTGTTCATCGTCGAGGCGATGAAGATGGAGCACGCCGTGTCCTCGCCGATGGACGGCGTCATCGCCGAGGTGCGCGGCACCGTCGGCGACCAGCTCGATCAGGGCGCAACCGTCGTCATCTTCGAGGAAGCAGATGAAGATAAAAACTAGCGTAACAAACTCGATACAATATAGGCAAACAATGTACTTCCAATAAGAAATGAAATAATTGACAATACAGATACAATATAGCCAAATACATAAGTAACAGTTATATGGTTTATGTCAATTTTTTTATATAAAGAATGCCCATCAATTTTTCCAAGTGCAAAATTCACAATTTTTCCAGAATCAGAAAAAACCTCGGGAAATGCCTGAGAAATTTATATATCCAACAGCGGCAATGAGAATGGAGAATATCAATCCGACACCAAATGAAGACAGAGAATAAAATAAGTATTCTGAAACTCCAGATTCTGATACTATATTGGATTCGAATTCCACCAATAAATGCGAGGTAGATATTAGGGCTCCACCGTTTGCTGCAAATAGGCTTTAGAAAGTAGTTGCCCATACTCTTTAGATGTTTGCAGCATGTGCCACGGGAGGGAAAACGTCGGCTTGTGCATAAGCTAGTTTAATTTGATCTTCCAGGTTGTTGTTGGCATCGTTGGACATTGGTGCGGACTCGGCAGAATCGGGTGTGTGCGAAAGTTGTTCTGCACGTATAAGAAGAACGGCGGCGTAGCGATAGCGCTTATGGGTGTGCCGCGTAGGAAAATGCACAAGAGATTACGGACCTGTGGTGAAAAAAGGGTGGAGCCGGCAATGCCCTGGGGCATTCCGCTCGCGGCGCCCGCGCTTAAGCGGAGCCCGCGTGCCGCACGGCCGCATGCCGCAAGGCATGTTGAGGAAGGTCCGTTGATAGGCCACAGGCCGGACGAGGGGGATCGGTCCAGGTGGAGCCGGCAATGCCCCATTCCGCCGGCGCCCGCGCTTCCAAAGCGGAGCCCGCGTGCCGCACGGCCGCATGCCGCAAGGCATGTTCGGCCGTTTGCATGAACCATGAGGCCGGACAGGAAGAATCGAGGACCTGAAAAGGGTGGGGCCGGCAATGCCTTGGGCATTCCGCTCGCGGCGCTCCGCGCTTCCAAAGCGGAGCCCGCGTGCCGCACGGCCGCATGCCGCAAGGCATGTTCGGCCGTTTGCATGAACCATGAGGCCGGACGAGGGGAATCGTGGGCCCAAAAAGGGTGGAGCCGGCCTGTGGGGCAGGCCGGCTCCGGGGACGACCCGGTCTGGGGACGGGGAGGGTGGGGACGCGACCGGGTCAGGGGTTCCTGTCAGCGGCTGCCGACGCGATAGGGCCTAGGATCGTCAACCGAGACCCAGAGCTTCGCGTTGCGTTCGGACTGCCGCTTGATGTAGCGGTATTCGGTGCCGTACCAGGGCAGGACTTCCGCCTCCTGATTGTCGAGAACGAAGTCGCCTTCGTCGGTGCGCACGGTTAGGACTGCGTGGCCGTCGCCGCGCTGGTCGCGGACCACCGTGATGAGCAGGGCCGACGCCGGCCAGCCGCGCTCCAGGAGCAGGCGCTGCTTGAGGAGCACATAGTCCTCGCAGTCGCCCCGGCCGTTGTCCGGATAGGTCCAAAGCTCGGCCACATGGTAGAGGTCCATGTCCGTGACCGGTTCCACCGCCGCATTGGCATAGGCGTTGACGGCGACGAGTTCGTTCCACAGCGACCGGCTCAGCCGGACGATACCGGGCTTCGAGGTCCGGGCGTCGCAGTCGCTGCTATGACTTTTGCAGAACTGGACGAACCCGATCGGAGCCGAGGTCGAACCCGTCACTTCCATGGCCGGCGTATCGCCCTTCTTGGAAGCAACGTCACGCACCATTGCCAGATAGGGCGCCGGTTCAACGACAGGGACTTCGCGCCTGGCCTCACGCTGTGCCTTGTCATTGCCGGCATTCTCTTCGCTCGCCGACGGCAATTCGCGGCCGTCGTTGAAGACGGGCGAATAGTGCTGGCGGGCATTCGCATCGACCGGTCCGTAGCTGTTGGTCGTCGCCGGCTGCTGAAGCTGCCCGGCGCCGGAGGGCGCGAGCATCATCTGCTGCTGCGGGACCAGCATCTGCTGGCCGAGTCCGTTCTGAACCTGCAGCGTGACCGGGGTCTGGTAGCCCTGCATGGTCACGAAGCCGCCCTGCTGGGTCATGATGACCTGCTGGCCGAAATTGTTCTGGATGGGCACGAGCACCTGACCCTGCGGCGTCTGGACGAGCTGGTAGCTCGTCGGCTGCGACAGGATCACCTGCTGGCCGAGACCGTTCTGCACCGGCACCAGCACCTGGTTCTGGAAGCCCTGCATCACCTGATAGCCAGCCCCACCGGCCATCCCGTTCTGCACCGGCATCAGCACCTGCTGCTGCACGTTCGGCTGCGCCACGATCATCGGCTGATTGCCGGCCATCGACATCTGCGCGCCATTGGCAACGTAAGAGACGTTCTCGACGGCTTCCCGCGGACCGGTGATCTCGTCGGAAACGGCGTAGTCTTCCATGCCGTTGAACGAAATCAGACCAATGCGAGGCGTGTCGACGTCGCGGCTCTTCGCTGCTGTAACTTGTGGCTTGTCCTTATACTTGTTGATATAGTCCGCAGCGTGGCTGATCTTTGCAGTCGAAACCATCAATGTTGCGGACAGCAAAACAAGTCCCGTGATTTTGTGTCCCATGTCGTCCTTCCCCTGTTGTAGGAAAGACTGTCTCACAGAGATTTTTATTTAAAACTAAGGGTAGAGTTCGAGTTTTATGCGTGTTTGAATTGGTTTTTATTAGAGCTGGAGTCAAATTTTGCGAAAAATTGAATCGAATTTTATCGGTCATGACAGGTGACGGCCACTCCCTTGCCGTCCAGGCCGGCGCAAGTCACGCGTAATGCGAATAAGCAATTGAAAACACGAAGAAAAAAGTCTTTTCCTCCGTTCCGGGCCGCACCCTTCCGTGATCGTGGGGCAAACCGGAACGCCGCTCGATCCGCCCTGACAGTCCCCGGAAATGCTGAATTTGAGGCGATTTGGCTGGCGGCTGGCCGGGTTTTTCAAGGCAGAAAAGCATCTTGCACATCGAGCGATGCTTAAGCGCTATTTAAAAAACAACCTTCCCACGCTCCAAAAACGAGCGGCTTCGAGTTTTCGGCGTTACTCTCCCGCGCTGGAAGGCCGGAAAGCGATCCCGGAGGCGCGCGAGGTTCATGTCCAAGTCGGAACGTCTGCTTGCGCTTTTGCAGATCCTGCGGCGCCACCGCAATCCCGTTTCCGGCGCTGATCTCGCCGCGGAGCTCGGCGTCAGCCTGCGCACGCTTTATCGTTACATCGCTGATCTGGAAGCCCAGGGGGCCGATATCGTCGGCGAGGCCGGCGTCGGATATGTCTTGCGCCCGGGCTTTCTGCTGCCGCCGCTGATGTTCGATGTCGAGGAGGTCGAGGCCCTGACGCTCGGCCTGCGATGGGTGGTCGACCGTGGCGACGAACGCCTTGCCCGCGCTGCCGGTGACGCTCTCGTCAAGATCGAGACCGTCCTGCCGGCCGCGGCGCGCGTGGCGATCGAAGCCGGATCGCTCATCCCCGGACCTGTAGCGCTGGAAGCTGACGCGGTCGAGGTCGCGACCATCCGCAAGGCCATCCGCGAGGAACGCAAGCTCGAGATCGCTTATCGCGATGCCGGTGCAACGCCATCCCGCCGCACCATCTGGCCCATCGCGATCGGCTATTTCGAGGCTGTCCGCGTCGTCGTCGCCTGGTGCGAGCTGCGCGAGGACTTCCGCCACTTCCGCACTGACCGCATCGTCGAACTTGCAGAGACCGGCGTGCGGTATGGCAAGCGCCGCGTCACGCTTCTCGGTCAATGGGAAAAGAGCCAGACAAACACCGGCATTGTCGGCGGCCGGCTGACCTGAGCCATCGCTGCTGACAGATGCTGACTGTACCCCGCATAGAGTCGGCAATCGCAACGCCAATGGGAGACCCGAACATGTCGGACAGCGTTTTTGTGATCTTTTATGTTGAAGACCCGGCCGCCAGCGCCGCTTTCTATACGCCGCTGCTCGGTCGCGAGCCGGTCGAGAGTTCGCCGACCTTCGTTCTTTATGCCCTTGCCGGCGGCCTGATGTTCGGCCTCTGGGGCCGCGCCGGCGTCGAGCCTGCGGTCGAGGCGGCGGCGGGCGCCTGCGAACTGACGCTGCCGGTCGGTTCGCCGGACGAAGTCGACGCGACCTTCAAGGTCTGGACGGCGAAGGGCGTGCCGATGCTTCAGGCCCCCGTCAGGCTCGACTTCGGCCACACCTTTACGGCCGTCGATCCGGACGGCCATCGCCTGCGCGTCTTCTCGCCCGCGATGTCTTGACGCTGTTGCGGGGCGGCTGCCGACGCCGCTGCCTCGATGAGTGACCAACACCGGCCGGATCGCACGCCATGCGGTCCGGCCGCTATTACTTGTATGCCGGCGAGCGCGACCATACGTTTAGTTGCGGCGCATGCTCGCGGCAGTGGCACGCGCGTCGAAATCCGCCACCAGACGGCGTGCCGACCGCCGGCCGGCCCCGCCCGCATCTGCGAAAACTGCTAAAAATCACCGCTTTACGTCCGGCTCAATTGGGTGCAATGGATTTTACCGCCGGACAGACGTCTTTTGTGCAGTGCCACATTTTGGCCAATCGCCAATCGTTATGCTGTCGGCTCGTTGCTCCCCAAGCGCCCGAGTTCATGCAGACATGCGACCGATCGATCTCCATATGAAACGCCGCGAGTTCCTTCTGACGGGAACGAGCGCGGTTTCAGCCGCTTTTCTTTCCAGTGCTTTCGGCTCCTTCTTCGCCGGCCCGGCAAGCGCGGCCGAGTCCGATGAAGGCTTCAGCCACGAACTGGTGCAGAAACAGGCCGCAGCCCTTGCCACCAAGCCGTTCAAGGCGTCTGTCGCCCCGATCGACGAGCATTGGGCGGGGATTACCTACGACCAGTATCGCGACATCCGGGTTCCCGAGACCGCGCGCATCTGGGGCGGCCCCGGCATGCCGTTTCAGGTCGACCTGCTGCCGGCCGGCTTCCTGTTCAAGGAGGGCGTGCGCGTCAATCTCGTCGAGGACGGCAAGGCGAGCGAGATCGTGCCGACCCTTGACCGCTTCACCTTCGGCCCGAACATCACCGTGCCCGAGGGTATCGCGCTGCCGTTTTCCGGCTTCCGCATTCGCACGCCGATCAACACGCCGGACGTGATGGACGAGGCGATCGTCTTCCAGGGCGCATCCTATTTCCGCGCCGTCGGCAAGAACCTGCACTACGGCCTGTCGGCCCGCGGCCTTGCCCTGAAGACCGCCGACATGGACGGCGAGGAATTCCCGATCTTCCGCGAATTCTGGATCGAGCGCCCGCAGCCCTCCGACACCACCATCGTGGTGCACGCGCTGCTCGACAGCGAA
>JAWKVW010000019.1:0-72533 GCA_041397845.1 Hyphomicrobiales bacterium
ACCGCCGGGACGGGTCGGTCGAGGCGGTCTTTCAGGGGGCGCCGGAAGCGGTCGCGGCGATGATCGCGGCCTGCCGCGAGGGGCCGGGTCCGGCGCGGGTCGTCGACGTTCGCGTCACGGCGCACGAGGGCGACTATTCCGGCTTTGCCATTGCCGAGACGGCCTGAAGGTCAGGTGCCGACTGTCGGGCCGAAGAGGCGCTCGAACTCGGCGCGCAGGGCCGTGTCGACCTCGGCCGTCGCGGTGATCTGGCCAAGATCCTCAAGGCTCGTCACGCCATGCTCGGCGATGCCGCAGGGAATGATGCCGGCAAAATGGGTCAGGTCGGGATCGACGTTGAGCGAGACGCCGTGAAAGGTGATGCCGCCGCGGACGCGAATGCCGAGGGCGGCGATCTTGTCCTCGGTGCCCTCGCCACGCTCCGGCCGGCGTACCCAGACGCCGACGCGGTCACCACGGCGCTCGCCGCGGACATGGAAACGCCAGAGCGTCGCGATCAGCCATTCCTCGAGAGTGAAAACGAAGCGGCGCACGTCGCCGCCGCGACGGCGCAGGTCCAGCATCACATAGGCGATGCGCTGGCCCGGGCCATGATAGGTGTAGCGGCCGCCACGACCGGCCTCGAACACGGGGAAGCGATCCGGCTCGACAAGCTCGTTGCGGTCGGCGCTGGTGCCGGCGGTGTAGAGCGGAGGATGCTCGAGCAGCCAGACGCATTCGGCGGCATTGCCGGCGCGGATATCGGCGACGCGGGCCTCCATGAAGGCGAGGGCGTCGGGATAGGCGACGGGTTCGTCGGAAACGCGCCATTCGACCGGCGGGCCATCGAGCGGCGGCAATGGCGACAGGGTTTCCGGTGAGCGATCGTTAAGCATCGTTAAGCATTCGTAAACCAGCCGCGAGCGACGCTGTGGCTCGAGATTCGCCGGCAGGAGCCGGCAGTTCCCTGAAGCGAGGCGCCGATGAAGACCATTGACCGGATCCCGGTGGAAATCGCCGTGGTGCTTGGCACGGCGACCATGCCGATCCACCAGTTGCTCCGCATGGGACGCGGCGCGGTCATCGAACTCGAAACACACGAGGACGACGATGTCCAGATCCTTGCCAACAATACGCCGGTGGCGCGCGGGCAGGTGACTGTCCAGGGCGAAAAGATCGGTGTCGAAATCACCGAAATGATGCTGCGCGATCGCACCAAGCGCTGACCGCGAGAGGCCGGACGGGGCGACGTCGCGCCGCCCGGGGAAACCCTGTTTTTGCTGGCGGGAAAGCGGCTTAGGCCGGGCGGTTTCAGCGGTGCGAAGAAAATCGCCGAACAGCGATGTCACCCCTTGTCGCCCGGACATCGATTTGTTACATGGTGCCCCGCAAGCCGTTTGGCTCGCGCCGGAATACCTTCGCGGTCGTGGCGGAATTGGTAGACGCGCAGCGTTGAGGTCGCTGTGGGAGAGATCCCGTGGAAGTTCGAGTCTTCTCGACCGCACCATTCCCGGTTTCAGTCCGGGTTGAAAACGGCGACCTTCGGGTCGCCGATTTCGTTTCAGGGGCCGCATTTCCGGTGTCGCTGCCAGTGCGCGATTGCCTTCAATTCGATCACCGAATGCCCTGAAAATCCCATAGTGCGTTGCCGCGAAATGTGAAACGCTCGGTCAAACGGGTGCCATCCGGTCGCGTGCCCGGCCTTTCCTGAGGCTGGCATCGCCCTTTTGCCGGGGGGCGCCACCTGTCCTTGCGTGCAAATTCCGGGTGCTCAATGTCGATCAAGGCCGCCATCCACCATCTCACCCACTACAAATACGATCGACCCGTCACGCTCGGTCCGCAGGTCATCCGGCTGAGGCCGGCGCCGCACAGCCGGACGCGGGTCATCTCGCATTCGCTGAAGATCTCGCCCGGCGGCCATTTCGTGAACCACCAGCAGGACCCTTATGGCAACTGGCTGGCGCGCTTCGTCTTTCCCGAGCCGGTGACGGAATTCCGGATCGAAGTCGATCTCGTCGCCGACATGACCGTCTACAATCCGTTCGACTTCTTCGTCGAGGATACGGCCGAGCACTGGCCGTTCGCCTATCCGGAGGAGCTGGAGGTCGACCTTTCGATTTACCGGCAGCCGGAGCCGGCCGGGCCGCAGCTTCAGGCGTTCCTCGACAGCGTCGACCGGTCGGAGCAGCGCACGGTCGACTTCATCGTCGGCCTCAATGCCCGGGTGGCGCGGGAGGTCGGCTACGTCATCCGCATGGAGCCCGGCGTGCAGACGCCGGAGGAGACGTTCACGAAATGCACCGGCTCATGCCGGGATTCGTCGTGGCTGCTCGTGCAGGCGCTGCGCCATCTCGGCTTTGCGGCGCGGTTCGTCTCCGGCTACCTCATCCAGTTGAAGCCGGACCTTGTCTCGCTCGACGGCCCGCCGGGCACGGACCATGATTTCACCGACCTGCACGCCTGGACGGAGGTGTTCATTCCGGGCGCGGGGTGGATCGGCCTTGATCCGACGTCCGGCCTTCTGACGGGCGAAAGCCACATTCCGCTGGCGGCAACGCCGCACTACCGGAACGCGGCGCCGATTTCGGGCATGGCGAGCTTTGCCAATGTCGACTTCTCGTTCGACATGTCGGTGAAGCGGGTCGCCGAGCATCCGCGCATCACCAAGCCGTTTTCGGACGAGGCCTGGGCGGCGCTCGACGAGCTCGGGCGCAAGGTCGACGATTCCCTGGCGGCGGGAGACGTGCGCCTGACGATGGGCGGCGAGCCGACCTTCGTTTCGATCGACGATTTCGAGTCGGCCGAGTGGAACACGGCGGCGGTCGGGCCGACGAAGCGGGAGCTTGCCGACCGGCTGATCCGGCGGCTGCGCGATCGCTTCGCGCCGGGCGGCTTCCTGCATTACGGGCAGGGCAAGTGGTATCCGGGGGAATCGCTGCCGCGCTGGACGTTCTCGCTGTACTGGCGGCGCGACGGCAAGCCGATCTGGTCGGATGCGGCCTTCATTGCCGAAGAGGGGGCGCAGACCGGGGCAGGGGCGCGGGACGCCGATATGCTGCTGCGCGCCATCGCGTCGGAGCTCGGCGTTGCGCCGGACCATGTGGCGCCGGCCTATGAGGACCCGGCCGAGTGGATCATCAAGGAAGGCAGCCTGCCGGAAAACGTGACGCCGGCCAATTCCAAGCTCGAGGATCCGGAGGAGCGCAACCGCATCGCGCGGGTGTTCGGCCGGGGACTGACCGAGCCGGCCGGCTTCGTGCTGCCGATCCAGCGCTGGCGGGGGCAAGCCTCTGGGCAGCGCTGGCGGTCGGAGAAATGGAAGCTGCGGCGCGGCAATCTCTACCTCATTCCCGGCGACAGACCGGTCGGGTTCCGCCTGCCGCTCGGCTCGCTGCCGCACATTCCGGCGGCAAGCTATCCTTATGTGAATGTCGCCGATCCGACCGAGGAACGCGGGCCGCTGCCCGACTTCGATCTCGGCGACGGGGCGCGGCGGGCGCAGCCGATGGCGCATTTCAGCCCGGCAAGCGAGGGTCAGGCGCGGGTCGAGCAGGAGACGGGCGATTTCGGCGGAGCGGTGCGCACGGCGATGTCGGTCGAGCCGCGGGACGGGCGGCTTTGCGTGTTCATGCCGCCGGTCGAGCGGATCGAGGACTATCTGGAACTCATCGCGGCGGCGGAGCGGGCGGCGAAAGCCTGCGGCCTGCCGGTGCACATCGAGGGCTATGCGCCGCCGGTCGATCCGCGCATGAACGTCATCCGCGTCGCGCCGGACCCCGGCGTCATCGAGGTCAACATCCATCCGGCCTCGAACTGGGCGGAGTGCGTGGCAACGACCGAGGCGATCTACGAGGAGGCGCGGCTCTCCCGGCTCGGCGCCGACAAGTTCATGATCGATGGCCGGCACACCGGCACGGGCGGCGGCAATCACGTCGTCGTCGGCGGCGCGACGCCGATGGACAGTCCGTTCCTGCGACGGCCCGATCTTCTGAAGTCGATCATCCTGCATTGGCAGCGGCATCCGAGCCTTTCCTACCTCTTCTCCGGCCTGTTCATCGGCCCGACCAGTCAGGCGCCGCGTATCGATGAAGCCCGGCACGACAGCCTCTACGAGCTCGAGATGGCGCTGGCGCAAGTGCCGCGACCAGGGCAGGGCGAGGCGCCGCTGCCCTGGCTCGTCGACCGGCTGCTGCGCAATCTGCTCGTCGACGTCACGGGCAACACGCATCGTTCGGAAATCTGCATCGACAAGCTCTACTCGCCGGACGGGCCGACCGGCCGGCTCGGGCTCGTCGAATTCCGCGGCTTCGAAATGCCGCCGCATGCGCGCATGAGCCTTGCCCAGCAGGTGCTGATCCGGGCGCTGATCGCGCGGTTCTGGCACAGCCCGGCCGGCGGCAATTTCATCCGCTGGGGCACGGTGCTGCAGGACCGGTTCATGCTGCCGCATTTCGTCTGGGAGGATTTCCTCGACATCCTGCGCGATCTCGGCGAGCACGGCTTCGACCTTCGGCCGGAGTGGTACGAGGCACAGGCCGAGTTCCGCTTCCCGTTCTGCGGCGAGGTGGAATACGAGGGCGTGCACCTTGAAATCCGGCAGGCGCTGGAGCCCTGGCACGTGCTTGGCGAGACCGGCGCGATCGGCGGCACGGTGCGCTACACCGACAGTTCGGTCGAGCGGCTGCAGGTCAAGATGACGACGACCGATCCGGACCGCTACATCGTTTCGTGCAACCGGCGGCGGGTGCCGCTGCAGCACACCGGCACGGGCGGTGTCTCGGTCGGGGCGGTGCGCTACAAGGCCTGGCAGCCGGCGATGGCGCTGCATCCGGTGCTGCCGGTCGATGCGCCGCTGACCTTCGATGTGTTCGATAGCTGGACCGGCCGGGCGATCGGCGGGTGCGTCTATCACGTCGCACACCCCGGAGGACGAAATTACGAGACATTTCCGGTGAATGGCTATGAAGCGGAGGCGCGACGCCTTGCCCGTTTCGAGCCGCGCGGCCATACTCCGGGCCTCTACGTGCCGCAGCCGGAATTGCCGCACCGGGAATTTCCGCTGACTCTAGACCTCCGGCGGTCCCCGGGTATCTGATCGATGTCGCAAGAGGGCGCTGCGCCGCAAGTGCCGTCACCGAAGATCCTCTCGGCCTACCGGCCGGCAGCAGGGACGCCGGACGAGTTGATCGGCGCCGACGGCGCGATTCGGCCGGTCTGGAAAGACTTCGTGAAGCAGCTCTCGGCGATGTCGCCGGACGAGGTGGCGCAGCGGATTGCCCGCGGCGACCAGTACCTGCGCGACGCCGGCGTGTTCTATCGCCAGTACGGGGCGCAGGACACGGCCGAGCGCGACTGGCCGCTCAGCGCCATGCCGGTGCTCATCTCCGAATCGGAATGGCAGGAGATCGAGGCCGGGCTCGTCGAGCGGGCCGAGCTCCTCGAAGCCGTCATTGCCGATCTCTATGGCGGCAACCGGCTGGTCTCCGGCGGCCATCTGCCGGCGAGCCTTGTTGCCGCCAATCCCGAGTGGCTGCGGCCGCTCGTCGGCGTCGAGCCGCGCTCGGGGCATTTCCTGCATTTCGTCGCCTTCGACATCGGTCGCGGCCCGCAGGGGCAGTGGTGGGTGCTCGGCGACCGGACGCAGGCGCCGTCCGGCGCGGGCTTTGCCCTTGAAAACCGGATTGCGACGTCGCGGGTCTATTCCGACATCTATGCGCGCTCGAACGTCCATCGGCTCGCCGGTTTCTTCCGCAATTTCCGCGATGCCTTGCAGGGCCTCCGGGACAGCGAGCGCGGCCGGGTCGGCATCCTGACGCCGGGACCGCTGAACGATACCTATTTTGAGCACGCCTTCATCGCGCGCTATCTCGGCTTCACGCTGCTCGAGGGCGAAGACCTCGTCGTGCGCGACGGCCAGTTGATGGTGCGCACGGTGGCCGGGCTCAAGCCGGTCAGCGTGCTGTGGCGGCGGCTCGATGCCAACTGGGCCGACCCGCTGGAGCTTGCCGAAACCTCGCGGATCGGCACGGCCGGTCTCGTTGGCGCGGTGCGGGCCGGCGGCGTCACGATGGTCAACGCGCTCGGCTCGGGCATTCTCGAGACGCGGGCGCTGCTCGCCTTCATGCCGCGCCTTGCCGAGGTGCTGACCGGCAGGCCGCTGCGCATGCCGAACATTGCGACGTGGTGGTGCGGCCAGCCGGCGGAGCGCGACTACGTCAAGGCGAATGTCGGGCGGATGACGATCGGCGAGGCGCTGTCGACGCGCATGCCGTTCGAGGATGATGACATTCATGCCGTCGGCGGCGTCTATCGCGGTCGCGACCGAGGGCCGATCGAGGCCTGGCTGGAGGCCGAGGGCTCGCATCTCGTTGCCCAGGAAACGATGACCTGCTCGACCTCGCCGGCGTTTGCCAATGGCGTGCTCGAGCCGCGGCCGATGAGTCTTCGGGTGTTCCTGGCGCGCACGCAGAACGGCTGGCAGGCAATGCCGGGCGGCTTTGCCCGGGTCGGCGGATCGAGCGATTCGGCGATGCTGTCGATGCAGCGCGGCGGTTTCGTCGCCGACGTCTGGGTGGTCAGCGAGCGGCCGGTGCAGGCCGAGACGATGCTGCACCCGCGCCCGGCTTTCGTGCGCAGCGAGCACAATGTGCTGCCGAGCCGGGCGGCGGACAATCTCTTCTGGCTCGGCCGCTATGTCGAGCGGACGGAAAACATGGTGCGGCTGCTGCGCGCCTACAATGTCCGCCTCGCCGAGGCGTATCTGACCGACTCGCCGCTCATTGCGCTGCTTGAAGAGCATATGGAGGCGTTCGGCATCGACCCCCTGCAGGGCATACCGAAATCAGTCTGCGAGGCGCTGAATTCGGCGGTCGGCAGCGCCGGGCGGGTGCGCGACCGGCTCTCCATCGACGGCTGGATGGCGCTTTCCGATCTGGCAAAGACGCTGCGCCGGCTTTCGGAAAAGGTCGTTCCCGGTGATGACGCGGCCCGGGCGATGAACGTCATCCTGCGCAAGATGGCCGGCTTCTCCGGTCTCGTGCACGAGAACATGTACCGGTTCACCGGGTGGCGGTTCCTCAGCATCGGCCGGTCGCTGGAGCGGGCGACGGCGATGGCCTCGATTCTTGCGACATTCGCTGACGACGAGGCGCCGGAAGGGGCGTTCGACCTTGCCGTCGAGGCGGGCGACAGCGTGATGACGCACCGCCGGCGCTATCCGGTGGCGACGCATCGGGCGACGGTCATCGACCTTCTGGCGCTCGATCCGCTCAATCCGCGCTCTATCCTCTACCAGATGACAGAGATGAGCGAGCATATCGGCTATCTGCCGGGCAACGAGCCGCATGAGGCGATGTCCGACCTCCGGCGGGTGATGATGAAGGCACACACCGATCTTGCGGTGCACACGCCGGATTCGCTCGATACCGGGGCGCTGCGGGCGATCGGTGCCGAAATCTCGGACATCTCCGTCCTGCTGTCCGCGACCTATCTGCGCTAGGCGCTCCTTGATGCTCTACGACATCACCCTGAAGATCTCCTACGAGTATGCGGCGCTGGCGGATGCGGGCCGGCATGTGCTGCGGCTCGCGCCGATGGACATTCCGGGCGAGCAACGGGTGATCGCGAGCAATCTCGATGTCGTTCCAAAGCCGCATGAGTGGATCAACCGGGTCGATTTCTTCGGCAATCCGGTGGTCGAGGTGGCGTTCGACGCGCCGCATGGCGACATGACCTTCAAGGTGGTGGCGCGGGTCGATCGCATGGCCGTGGCGCAGGGGCTCGACATGTCGCCGAGGCTTGCCGACCTCGGCCGGGACGTTGCCGGCTATCTCGGCGTCGACGCGATGGCGCCGCACCATTTCGTCGGGCCGTCGTCGCGGGTGCCGGAAAATACCGATATCGCCGCCTATGCCGGCCGTGCCGTCGCCAACGCCGGCACGGTGCGCGAGGCGGTGCAAGCGCTCGGGCTGGCGCTGCATCGCGACATGAAGTTCGACCCGAAGGCGACGACGGTCGACACGCCGACGGCGGAGGCCTTCGCCAATCGCCATGGCGTCTGTCAGGACTTCACCCATGTGATGATCTCGGGGTTGCGGTCGCTCGGCGTTCCGGCCGGCTATGTCAGCGGCTTCCTGCGCACCATCCCGCCGAAGGGCAAGCCGCGGCTCGAGGGAGCGGATGCGATGCATGCCTGGGTGCGGGCCTGGTGCGGCTTCGAGGCCGGCTGGCTGGAATACGACCCGACGAACGCGATGTGGGTCGGCACGGACCATGTTGTCATCGCGCGCGGCCGGGACTATTTCGACGTCGCGCCGGTCAAGGGCGTCATGCGCACCGCCGGCCCGCAGAAAAGCAAGCAGTCGGTCGACGTCAAGCCGCTCGGCTGACCGAGGCCTGTCAAGCCACGAAAATTGCACAAGATATGGCGTTGCGCGATGGCGCCGTGTGCGCAACATGAAGGCATGGCCGATACTCCGCTCAAAGTTCTGGTCGTCGACGAAAACCGGTTGCGCGCCTCGATCATCGAAGAGGGGCTGCGCGAGGCCGGCGGCGTGCGCGTGACCATCGTCAGCGAGCTTGGCGGGCTGATGAAGCGGGTGGTGGAGATCGATCCGGACGTCATCGTCATCGACCTCGGCAATCCGGATCGCGATGCGCTGGAAAGCCTTTTCCATGTGTCGCGGGCAGCGGCGCGGCCGGTGGCGATGTTCGTCGATCGCTCGGATTCCGCAATGATCGAGGCGGCAGTCGATGCCGGCGTTTCGGCCTATGTCGTCGACGGGCTGCGCAAGGAGCGGGTCAAGCCGATCCTCGACATGGCGATCAGCCGGTTCAACGCGTTTTCGCGGCTGCGCGACGAACTCGACAAGACCCGGCAGGCGCTCGAGGAGCGCAAGGTCATCGACCGGGCCAAGGGTATCCTGATGAAGCGGCGCAAGCTCTCTGAGGAGGAGGCCTACGCGCTTCTGCGGCGCAGCGCCATGAACGAGAACCGGCGGATCGCCGAGGTCGCCGAAAGCGTCGTCATCGCCGCGTCGCTGTTTTCCGGAGAGGATCGATGAGCGGTTCCGTGTCCGTCCGTGCCGGCTTCATCCCGCTGCTCGACGCGGCGCTGCTGATCGCGGCGGCCGAGAAGGGCTTTGCAGCGGGCGAGGGGCTGGAGCTCGCGCTGCAGCGCGAGACGTCCTGGGCGAACATCCGAGACCGGATCGCGATCGGGCATTTCGATGTCGCGCACATGCTGGCGCCACTGCCGATCGCGGCCTCGCTCGGGCTGGTGCCGCTGGCGGTGCCGATGGTCGCGCCATTCGCGCTCGGGCGCGGCGGCAATGCGGTGACGGTGTCAACGGCGCTCTGGGCGCTGCTCGAGGCGGCGGGTGCGCCGTCGGACGGCGATCCGGTGGCGACCGGCAGGGCGCTGAAGGCGGTCATCGCGGCGCGGGCGGTGGCGGGCGAGGCGCCGTTGACGTTCGCCGTCGTCAATTCGTTTTCCGGGCACAATTACGAGCTTCGCTACTGGCTCGCGGCAGCGGGGATCGACCCGTGGCGGGACGTGCAGTTCGCGGTCGTGCCGCCGCCGTTCATGGCGGATGCGCTGTCGGCCGGGCGGATCGATGCCTATTGCGTCGGCGAGCCTTGGAATACGGCCGCCGTCATGGCCGATGTCGGGCGCATCGTCACGACCAAGGCGGCGATCTGGCCGGACAGCATCGACAAGGTGCTCGGCATGCGGGCCGACTGGGCCGATGCCCATGCCGACGTCGTGCGGCGTTTGATCGTTGCGCTGCAGGCGGCGGCGGAATGGTGCGGCGCGCCCGCCAATCACGAGGAGCTTGCGGCAATTCTCGCGGCGCCGGAATTCCTCGGCGTCGGCGCAGACCGCATTCTCGCCGGGCTTTCCGGCCGAATCTCGCTCGGTTCCGGCGCGCCCGCCAGGGTGCCGGATTTCCTCAGCCTTGCCGGTGCGGCCACCGAGCCGCAGGTCGAGCACGGGCTCTGGCTCTATTCGCAGATGGTGCGCTGGGGGCAGGCCGAACTCGGCGCCGAGGCCATCGAGGCGGTGCGCCGGACGATGCGGGCGGACGTTCGCCGTGCCGCGCTTGGACCAGGCGTTGATCAATCCACCGGGGCCGTGCAGCTCTTTGACGGCGTCGCCTTCGATGGTGCCGCGATCGGGGACTATCTTGCCGTCTTGCCGTTCGGCGGCATCGTGCCTGCCTCAAAATTGCGCAGCGAATAACCTCAGCCTAAAAAAATGGCATAGGCCGCTTTTGTGCTGTGCAACGTGAGTGGTCCGGAATGTATTCGGGGCGCTCTCTAATCCCATCCTGTTATTGAAATCTCAATCCTTTTTGGCGGCGCGGGCAGTTGGCACGCGGCGTGCAACGGCTTTTGCAGCGACCAAGGGAGGTCGCACCGGAATTGAGACCCGATGGGGGGTCGTTCGGCAACGCTGCCGGCAGGGTCCGCTCTTGATGCGAGGGGCGGAGGACTGTCGCGCAGCGTTTTTTTTATGGCGCCCGCCAGGTCCGCGAGGGGAGCGGCGGGTAAACGGTCAGGAGACAGGGATGACGGACGAAGTGAAGAACGTCGAGGGCGGCAAGTTCGCCATCAGCCGGCGCCAGGCACTGCTCGGCGGCACGGCCTTGACGATGCTGGTGATTGCCGGCCTGCCGCGCCCGGCGAAGGCGGAAATGCTCATCCCGGAGAAGGACGAGCTGAAGTTCGGCTTCATCAAGCTCACCGACATGGCGCCGCTGGCGGTGGCCAAGGAGAAGGGCTTCTTCGAGGACGAGGGCCTGTTCGTCACGCTCGAGCCGCAGGCGAACTGGAAGGTGCTGCTCGACCGGGTGATCACCGGCGAGCTCGACGGCGCCCACATGCTGGCCGGCCAGCCGCTCGCCTCGACCATCGGTTTCGGCACCGAGGCCCACATCGTGACGCCGTTCTCGATGGACCTCAACGGCAACGCCATCACCGTCTCGAACGCGGTCTGGGAAGAGATGAAGCCGAACGTGCCGATGGGCGCCGACGGCAAGCCGGTCCACCCGATCAGCGCCGAAGCGCTGAAGCCGGTGGTCGCCAAGTACAAGGCCGAGGGCAAGCCCTTCAACATGGGCATGGTGTTCCCGGTCTCGACCCACAATTACGAGCTGCGCTACTGGCTGGCGGCCGGCGGCATTCATCCGGGCTTCTATTCGCCGAGCGACGTCTCCGGCCAGATCAAGGCCGATGCGCTGCTCTCCGTGACGCCGCCGCCGCAGATGCCGGCGACCCTCGAGGCGGGCACCATCTACGGCTACTGCGTCGGCGAGCCGTGGAACCAGGCAGCCGTGTTCAAGGGCATCGGCGTGCCGGTCATCACCGACTACGAGATCTGGAAGAACAATCCGGAGAAGGTGTTCGGCATGACGGCGCAGTTCGTCGAGGAGAATCCGAACACCGCGCTCGCGGTCACCAAGGCGCTGATCCGCGCGGCGATGTGGCTTGACGAGAACGACAACGCCAACCGCATGGAAGCCGTCGAGATCCTGTCGAAGTCCGAATATGTCGGCGCCGACAAGGAAGTCATCGCCAACTCGATGACCGGCACCTTCGAATACGAGAAGGGCGACAAGCGCGAGGTTCCGGACTTCAACGTCTTCTTCCGCTACTTCGCGACCTATCCGTACTACTCGGACGCCGTCTGGTACCTGACCCAGATGCGCCGCTGGGGCCAGATCGCGGAGGCCAAGGACGATGGCTGGTACGCCGAGGTGGCGGCCAAGGTCTACCTGCCTGACCTCTACCTGAAGGCGGCGCAGGCGCTTGTCGACGACGGCAAGGCGAAGGCCGAGGACTTCCCGTTCGGCAGCGATGGCTACCGGGCGCCGGTGTCCGATTTCATCGACGGCGTCACCTACGACGGCCGCAAGCCCAACGACTATCTCAACTCCTTCACGATCGGCCTGAAGGGCGACGAGAAGGTCGGCGGCTAAGCAGTCGGTACAGCGCGGGGGGAGAGCTCCCGTCCCTCCGCGCGCCCCTCCCAAAAATTGAACCGGAAGGCTTTTGAACGATGACGACGGCCAACGACTTCATCGACGGCGAGGCAAAGGCTCCCTGGCGCGAGACCTTTTTCCTGCGTCTCAACCAGGCGGAAAAGCCGCTCAGCATTTTCGGCCTGGGCTGGCTGGTGCCGCTGCTGAAAATGGCGGCCGGCGACAGCCCCGCCGAGCAATTCCGCGAGCTCTGGCGCGGCCTCATCATTCCGCTGGTCGGCATCGCGGTGTTCCTTGGCGCCTGGGCGGCGCTGGCGCCGAAGGTGCAGACTTCGCTCGGCGCCATTCCGGGCCCGATCGCCGTGTGGGAGCAGGCGATCAATCTCTATGACGATCACCGGGCCGAGCGCGAAAAAGAAGTGGCGTTCTATGAGCGCCAGGACGCGCGCAACGCCAAGCTCGCCGAGGAAGGGCACGCCGATCAGGTCAAGATCCGCGCCTATACCGGCAAGCCGACCTATTTCGACCAGATCCTGACGTCGCTGCTGACCGTCGGTCTCGGCTTCTTCATCGGATCGGCGATCGCCGTGCCGCTGGGCATTGCGTCTGGCCTGTCGCGGACGGTCAACGGCGCGATCAATCCGCTGATCCAGATCTTCAAGCCGGTGTCGCCGCTGGCCTGGCTGCCGATCGTGACGATGGTCGTCTCGGCGCTCTATGTCGATCCGTGGGAGTGGATGCCGAAGTCGCTGCTGATCTCGGCCGTGACGGTGACGCTCTGCTCGCTGTGGCCGACGCTCATCAACACCGGCGTCGGCGTGTCCTCGATCGACAAGGACCTCGTCAATGTCGGCAAGGTCCTGCAACTGCCGACCTTCACGACGATCCGCAAGCTGGTGCTGCCGTCGGCGCTGCCGCTGATCTTCACCGGCATGCGGCTGTCGCTCGGCGTCGGCTGGATGGTGCTGATCGCGGCCGGGATGCTGGCGCAGAATCCGGGCCTTGGAAAGTTCGTCTGGGACGAGTTCCAGAACGGCTCGTCGTCCTCGCTCGCCCGCATCATCGTCGCGGTGCTGACCATCGGTCTCATCGGCTTCCTGCTCGACCGGGTGATGTACGCGCTGCAGTCCGCGTTCACCTTCTCGGCGAACCGATAAGGAGGGACGGGCGATGGCATTTCTCGAAATCAGTGGCCTTTCCAAGGGTTATGGCGAAGGTGCGAAGCGGACCGAGGTCCTCAGCAACGTCAACATGCGCGTCGAGGAAGGCGAGTTCATCGCGATCGTCGGCTTCTCCGGCTCGGGCAAGACGACGCTGATTTCGCTCATTGCCGGTCTCATCGAGGCGGACGAAGGCGGCGTCATCGTCAAGGGCAAGCAGATCGACGGGCCGGGCACCGACCGGGGCCTCGTGTTCCAGTCGTACTCGCTGATGCCCTGGCTTTCGGTGCACGGCAACGTCTCGCTGGCCGTCGATGCGGTCTTCAAGGGCAAGCCGAAGGCCGAGCGCGAGGAAATCACCCGGCGCTACATCGACATGGTCGGGCTGTCGCACGCCACGGACCGCAAGCCGGCGGAGCTTTCCGGCGGCATGCGCCAGCGCGTGTCGGTGGCCCGGGCGCTGGCGATGCGGCCGGAGATCCTGCTGCTCGACGAGCCGCTGTCGGCGCTCGATGCGTTGACGCGCGCCAAGCTGCAGGACGAGTTCGCCGAGATCTCGCAGAAGGAAAAGAAGACCATCATCCTCATCACCAACGATGTGGACGAGGCCATTCTTCTTGCCGATCGCATCATTCCGCTGACGCCGGGACCGAAGGCGACGCTCGGCCCCTCGTTCAAGGTCGACATCCCGCGGCCGCGCGATCGCGGCGAGATGAACCACGACGAGGAGTTCATCCGCCTGCGCATGGCGATCACCGAATACCTGATGGAAGTCGGCATGGCGCGCGGCGCCGACCTCGAGAAGGACATCAAGCTGCCGAACGTCGTGCCAATCACCCAGACGGCGCCGGCGCAGAAGGCGGACAAGACCGGAGACCTTCCCGAAGCCTATGTCACGGCGGCGCGCTCGGCCATCGAGGAAGGCTATGTCGAGTTCTACGACGTCAAGAAGATCTATCCGACCCCGAAGGGGCCGCTGACCGTCGTCGACGGCTTCGACATGAAGCTGAAGAAGGGCGAGTTCATCACGCTCATCGGCCATTCGGGCTGCGGCAAGTCGACGGTGCTGTCGATGGTCGCCGGTCTCAATTCGATCAGCGGCGGCGGCATCGTGCTCGACGGCCGCGAAGTGCACACCGCCGGTCCGGACCGGGCGGTGGTGTTCCAGGCGCCGTCGCTGATGCCGTGGCTGACGGCCCGGCAGAATGTCGCCCTCGGTGTCGACAAGGTCTATCCGAACGCCAAGGCGTCTGAGCGCAAGGACATCGTCGAATACTACCTGTCGCGCGTCGGCCTCGGCAGCAGCATGGACAAGCTGGCGGTCGAGCTTTCGAACGGCATGAAGCAGCGCGTCGGCATTGCCCGGGCGTTTGCCCTGTCGCCGAAGCTGCTGCTGCTCGACGAGCCGTTCGGCATGCTCGACAGCCTGACGCGCTGGGAGCTGCAGGACGTCCTGATGGACGTCTGGAAGCGCACCCAGGTGACGGCGATCTGCGTCACCCACGACGTCGACGAGGCGATCCTGCTCGCCGACCGCGTCGTCATGATGTCGAACGGCCCGAACGCCCGGATCGGCAACATCATGGATGTCGACCTGCCGCGGCCGCGGTCGCGCAAGGCGCTGCTCGCCCATCCCGACTACTACGCCTATCGCGAGGAGCTTCTCGACTTCCTCGAGGCCTATGAGGGCGGCGCCAATCCGGATCCTGAAATGCTCGAGCAGATCAAGGCCAAGCGGGCAGCCCGCATCGGCCGGTCTGTCGCAGCCGAGTAGGGGGCACCCGATGTCTTTCGCACGGCTCGCGGCCCGCGACCTTCCATCAAACGTCACGACCAACGCCGCTCCCGGCGCGGCGATCTGAAACTACGGAGTGAACGACCATGGCTGAACGACTTGTCGTCATTGGCAACGGCATGGCACCGGGACGGGCGCTCGAGCGTCTGTTCGACCTGGCGCCCGACGCCTTCGAGGTGACCATTTTCAACGCCGAGCCGCGCGTCAACTACGACCGCATCATGCTGTCGCCGGTGCTTTCGGGCGAAAAGGCCTACGAAGACATCATCATTCACGGCGATGACTGGTACGCGGCGCGCGGCATCACCCTGCACAAGGGCTGCAAGGTGACGTCCATCGACCGGACCGCCAAGGTCGTCACCGGCGAGGACGGCACGACGGCCGGCTACGACAAGCTGATCGTCGCGACCGGTTCGGCGCCGATCATCATTCCGGTGCCGGGCCACAAGCTGCCGGGCGTGCTCGCCTATCGCGATCTCGACGATGTCGAGGCGATGCTCGGCGCGGCGGCGGGCGGCGGCAAGGCGGTCGTCATCGGCGGCGGTCTCCTCGGCCTCGAGGCGGCGGCCGGCCTGAAGATGCGCGGCATGGACGTCACCGTGCTGCATCTGATGCCGACGCTGATGGAGCGCCAGCTCGATCCGGCCGCCGGCTACCTGCTGGAGCGGGCGATCGAGGCGCGCGGCATCAAGGTCATCACCCGCGCCAACACCCATGCGATCGTCGGCGAGGACAAGGTCGAGGGCGTCCGGCTCGACGACGGCACCGAGATCGCGGCCGACATCGTCGTAATGGCGGTCGGCATCAAGCCGAGCGCGCAGCTTGCCAAGGAAGCCGGGCTCGAGGTCAATCGCGGCATTCTCGTCGATGACCAGATGCGCACCTCGGACGCGGACATCTACGCGCTCGGCGAGTGCGTCGAGCATCGCGGCATCTGCTACGGCCTCGTCGCGCCGCTCTACGAGATGGCGAAGACCGCGGCGGCGCAGCTCTCGGGCGATGCATCCGCGTCCTATGGCGGCTCGGTGACCTCGACGAAGCTGAAGGTCACGGGCATCGACCTGTTCTCGGCCGGCGATTTCGCCGATGCGGAGGACCGCGAGGAGATCGTGCTGCGCGATGCCGCCGCCGGCATCTACAAGCGCCTCGTTCTCAAGGACAACAAGATCATCGGCGTTGTGCTCTATGGCGAGACGGCCGACGGCGCCTGGTTCTTCGACCTGATGAAGAAGGGCACCGACATTGCCGAGATGCGCGAGACGCTCATCTTCGGCCAGTCCTTTGCCGGAGGGTCCGCGCTGGACCCTATGGCGGCCGTTGCAGCCTTGCCGGATGAGGCAGAGATCTGCGGGTGCAACGGCATTTCGAAGGGCACCATCGTCAATGCCATCCGGACGCAGGGCCTGACCACTCTCGACCAGGTGCGGGCGCACACCAAGGCTTCGGCCTCGTGCGGCACCTGCACCGGGCTCGTCGAGAAGGTGATGAAGCTGACCCTCGGCGATGCCTACAATCCGTCGGCGGTGACGCCGGTCTGCGGCTGCACCGATCTCGGCCATGACGATGTGCGCCGGCTGATCGTGACGAAGGAGCTGAAGTCGATTCCGGCGGTGATGCAGGAGCTCGAGTGGCGCTCGTCGGGCGGTTGCGCCAAGTGCCGGCCGGCGCTCAACTACTACCTGCTGTCGACCTGGCCGCTCGACTATCACGACGACAACCAGTCGCGCTTCATCAACGAGCGCGTCCACGCCAACATCCAGAAGAACGGCACCTATTCCGTGGTGCCGCGGATGTGGGGCGGCATCACGACGCCGAACGAGCTGCGGGCGATCGCCGACGTTGCCGACAAGTTCGCGATCCCGACGGTCAAGATGACCGGCGGCCAGCGCGTCGACCTGCTCGGCGTCAAGAAGGAAGACCTGCCGGCGATCTGGGCCGACCTTTCCAGGGCGGGGCTCGTCTCGGGCCATGCCTACGGCAAGGCGCTGCGCACGGTGAAGACCTGCGTCGGCTCGACCTGGTGCCGCTTCGGCACGCAGGATTCGACCGGGCTCGGCATCAAGCTCGAGAAGTTCCTCTGGGGCTCGTGGACGCCGGCCAAGGTGAAGCTCGCCGTGTCGGGCTGCCCGCGCAACTGCTCGGAGGCGACCTGCAAGGACGTCGGCATCATCTGCGTCGATTCCGGCTACGAGATCCACTATGCCGGTGCGGCCGGTCTCGACATCAAGGGGACCGAGGTGCTCTGCCACGCGGCGACCGAGGAAGAGACGATCGAGATCATCGGTGCCGTCATCCAGATGTATCGCGAGCAGGGCCGCTATCTCGAGCGCATCTACAAGTGGGCAAAGCGCGTCGGCCACGATGCCATCAAGGAAGCCGTGGTGGACGACAAGGAGAAGCGCAAGGCGCTGCTCGACCGCTTCATCCTCTCCCAGAAGAAGGCGCAGGAAGACCCCTGGGCGGCGCGTGCGAACGGCACCGATGCCCATGAATTCGCGCCGCTTTTCGATTTCACCCGTCAGGAGGCCGCAGAATGAACACGCACGCCCAATCCTTCGTCGACATCGGTGCCGTCGTCGACATCCCGAAGCAGGGCTCGCGCGTCGTGCGCACGGCGCAGGGTGACCTTGCGGTGTTCCGCACCGACGATGACGAGGTGTTCGCGCTCTGGGACAAGTGTCCGCACAAGGGCGGGCCGCTCTCGCAGGGCATCGTGCACGGTCATTCGGTGACCTGTCCGCTGCACAACTGGGTGATCAACCTTGAGGATGGCGAGGCGCAGGGCGCCGACGAGGGCTGCGCCCGCCGCATCGCGGTGAAGGTGGAGGGCGGTCGCGTCCTCCTCGATGGTGCGGCACTGACGGGCGCTGCTGCCTGAGGGAGGACGACATGGACGCGACAGCGCCGAAACCGGTTCGCACGACCTGTCCCTATTGCGGGGTCGGCTGCGGCGTCCTTGCGACGCGACGGCCGGACGGCACTGTCGCCATCACCGGCGATCCGGCGCATCCGGCCAATTACGGCCGGCTGTGCTCGAAGGGGTCGGCGCTGGCCGAGACGCTGGCGCTCGACGACCGTCTGATGCACCCCTCGATCGGCGGGGCGCGCGCCGGCTGGGACGAGGCGCTCGATCTCGTCGCCGCGAAGTTCTCCGAGGCTGTTGCCGAGCACGGGTCGGATTCGGTCGCGTTCTATGTTTCCGGCCAGATCCTCACCGAGGACTACTATGTCGCCAACAAGCTGATGAAGGGCTACATCGGCTCGGCGAATATCGACACGAATTCGCGGCTGTGCATGGCGTCTTCGGTCGCCGGGCATCGCCGGGCCTTCGGAACGGACACCGTCCCCGGCACCTACAGGGACATAGAGACCGCCGATGTCGTGGTCCTGACCGGATCGAACCTTGCCTGGTGCCATCCGGTGCTGTTCCAGCGGCTGCTGGCGGCGCGCAAGGCGCACGGGACGAAAATCGTCGTCATCGATCCCCGGCGGACCAAGACGGCGGACGCTGCCGACATTCACCTGCCGCTGAAGCCGGGTTCGGACGTGGCGCTCTATCTCGGGCTGCTCGGCCATCTGATGCGGAACGGCCGGGTCGACCGGCATTATGTCGAGAGCTTCACCACCGGCATGGAGGCGGCCCTGGCGGTTGCCGAGCCGTGGACGATCGATGCGGTCGCCGATGCGACCGGCCTGCCGCAGGTGGCGCTTGCCGAGTTTTTCGAGCTCTTTGCCACGACCGAGAATGTCGTCACGGTCTATTCGCAGGGCGTCAACCAGTCGAGCTTCGGCACCGACAAGGTCAACGCCATTCTCAACTGCCATTTCCTGACCGGGCGCATCGGCCGGCCGGGCATGGGGCCGTTCTCGGTGACGGGTCAGCCGAATGCCATGGGCGGCCGCGAGGTCGGCGGACTTGCCAACATGCTCGCCGCCCACATGGACATCGAGAACCCGACGCATCGGGAGATCGTGCAGGAATTCTGGGCAAGTCCGGCGATGGCCGAAAGGCCCGGCCTCAAGGCGGTCGACCTGTTCCGGGCTGTTGGCGAGGGACGCATCAAGGCGCTCTGGATCATGGCGACCAACCCGGTCGACAGCCTGCCGGAGGCCGACACGGTGCGCGCCGCACTCGAGGTCTGCCCGTTCGTCGTCGTCTCCGAGGTCGTGACCGGCACCGACACGCTCGCCTATGCCGATGTCGTGCTGCCGGCGGCAGCCTGGAGCGAGAAGGACGGCACGGTCACCAATTCCGAGCGGTTCATCTCCCGCCAGAAAGGCTTCCGCATTGCTCCCGGCGAGGCGCGGGCCGACTGGGACATCATCGCCGACGTTGGCCGGCGGATGGGTTTTGCCGGCTTTGAATTCGATGGCGTTGCCGCCGTCTACCGGGAATATGCGGCGCTCTCCGCGCACCGCAACGCCGGCACCCGCGACCTCGATCTCGGCGCCCATGCCGGGCTCGCGGACGATGATTATGACGACCTCGCGCCGTTCCAGTGGCCCTTGCCGGCGAGCGGCGAGGGCGTCGACGGCGACAAGCGGTTTTTCGCTGCGGGCGGGTTCTTTACGCCGGACCGCAAGGGCCGGTTCGTGCCGACGCCGGTTCGCGCGCCGCAGAGCACGGTCTCGGAGCACCGGCCGCTGGCGCTCAACACCGGGCGGATCCGCGACCAGTGGCACACGATGACGCGGACGGGCGCCTCGGCCCGGCTTTCGGCGCATTATGCCGAGCCGTTCGTCGAGATCCATCCGGACGATGCGGCAACATACGGCATTTCGCCAGCCGGGCTCGTCGAGGTCGAGAGCGACTTCGGCCGGGTCGTGGTGCGGGCGCTCGTCACCGACGCACAGCGCCAGGGCTCGGTGTTCGTGCCGATGCACTGGACGGACCAGAACGCGTCCGCCGGGCGGGTCGATGCGGTCGTCCGGGCGGCGACCGATCCGGTCTCCGGCCAGCCGGAATCGAAGTTCTCGGCGGTGTCGGTCCGCCCGTTCAAGGCGCGCTGGCACGGGTTCGTCGTTTCGACCGACGGCCTCGGCCTTGACGGCTGCGACTACTTCGCGGTCGCGCCGGCCAATGCCGGTTTGCGGGCCGAAATCGCCGGCCTTGCCGACATCGCGGACGCGGAGGCCTTCGCGACGGAGGTTCTCGGCGCGGCGGGGCCGGATTGCGAGGCGCTCTCCTATTTCGACCGGACGCAAGGCGCGTGGCGGATCGCCAGGTTCCGTGACGGGCGGCTCGTTGCGGCGATGTTCGTTTCGGCCGAGCCGGTGGCGGTGTCGCGGTCGTATGCTGCGGGGTTGCTCGGCAAGCCGATCTCCGGTGCCGATCGGCTGCGGGTCCTCGCCGGACGTGGCGGGCGCGACGGCGCCGACGAGGGCGCGATCGTCTGCTCGTGCCTCTCGGTCGGCATCAACCGCATTCGCGCCGCGATCAAGGCCGGGGCAAAGACCGTCGACGCGGTCGGCGAGGCAACCGGGGCCGGCACGAATTGCGGCTCGTGCCGGATCGAGGTGCAAAAGCTCCTCGAGGCGGACGCGGCGGCAGGCAGCGTCGAGGCGGCCGAGCCGGTTCTCGACGCCGTCGAGGGGTAGGCCCGACTACTCGAGGCGGAAATCGGCGGCGATTTCCCGCAGGCGGAATTTCTGGATCTTGCCGGACGCGGTGCGCGGCATCTCGGCGGTGATCTCCAGCCGTTCCGGCCAGTACTGCTTGGCCATGCCGGCATCGGCGAGAAAGCGCCGCATCGCCTCGAGATCAAGGCTCGTTTCCGGCCGAAGGCTGACGAAGGCGCAGCCGCGCTCGCCGAGGCGGTCATCCGGCATGGCAACGACGGCAGCGGCCTGGACGGCGGGGTGGCGATAAAGGATTTCCTCGACCTCGACGACCGGCACGTTCTCGCCGCCGCGACTGATGATGTCCTTGGAGCGGCCGGTGATGCGGATGTAGCCATCATCGTCCATGCGGGCGAGGTCGCCGGTATCGAACCAGCCGTCCTCGTCCGGGCCGCCGAGTTCCGGACGCTTCAGATAGCCGACGAAATTTCCGGCGCCGCGCGCTTCGAGCCGGCCTTCGACACCGGCCGGGGCGAGGTCGCCATCGCTGGTCCTGACGCGGACTTCCATGCCGGGCACGGCGGTGCCGTCGCTGCCGAAGGCCTTGGCCGGCGGGTCGCCGAGCTTTGTCGTCGTCACCGCGCCGTTTTCCGTCATGCCCCAGGCCGAGACGATCTCGACGCCGAGCCGGGCGGCGGCGCGCTCGGCAAGGACGCTCGGGATCGGCGCGCCGGCGGCGAGGAAGATGCCAAGGCTCGAGATGTCCGTCGCGGCGAGCGCCGGCGTGTCGGTGAGGTCGGCAAGGAACGGGGTCGAGGCCATGGTGAAGGTGACGGCCTCATCCTCGATCCGCGCCGCCGCGACGGCCGGGTCCCAGACATCCTGCAGAACCGCCTTGCAGCCGAGATAGACGGGCATCATCAGGCCGTACATGAAGCCGGTCTGGTGGGCCATCGGCGAGGCCATGAGGACGATGTCGTCCGAGCTGAGGGCGAGGCGCCCGGCATAGACGACGATGTTCGAAAAGAGCGTGTTCGCGGTGTGCATGACGCCTTTCGGCTCGCCGGTGGTGCCGGAGGTGTAAAGCACCTGCATGACGTCGTCGGGACCCATGCGGCGCTCGGCGAAAACCCGGTTTCGGGCCGGGTCGCGCTCGCGGCGCGTGCCGAGGAAGGCGGTCTCGAACGCGTCCGGGCCGTCGCCACCGACGACGATGACCCGCTCGAGGCGGGGCAGGCGTTCGCGCAGGCGGGCGATCATCTCCGGGTAATCGAAGCCGCGGAACAGGCGCGGCACGACGACGATGCGGCTCTCGGCATGGCCGAGCATGTAGCCGACCTCGCGGTCGCGGAAGATCGGCATGATCGGATTGGTCACGGCACCGATGCGCACGCAGGCCAGATGCAGCGCGGTGAATTCCCACCAGTTCGGCAACTGGCAGGAGACGACGTCGCCGGGCGCAATCCCCATGTCGACGAGGGACATGGCGATCCGGTCGACGAGGCGGCCGAGCTGGCGATAGGTGAGGGTGGTCGAACGGCCGGTCATGGCGTTGCGGTCGACGATCGCGGCCTTGTCCGGGGCGGCGGCAATTGCCCTGTCGAGATAGTCGGCGATGGTCTTGCCGGGCCAGTAGCCGGCCGCTTCACGAATACGGCTTTCCGGGATCGCAATCGCGACGGGCATGACGAATTCCCTCCCTCGCACCCTGGGTTGGCTTGTTGCCGGGAAGCCTAGCGCAGGCTGCGACCGATCACCAATCCGTGCTTGTGGATATTGTCGTTTTCACCCATCCGGTCGGCGGGCTGGGAAGGGGCGCCGCTGTGCCGATCCGGGACGGGGTGGATGCTGTTCTCCGATGCGGATATTCGGCAGATATGTTGTGGGGAGAAAAATATATTTGAATCAATTGATTATCTGCGTCTCGAGGTGACGGGTCCCGTTGCACGCGCCTTGCATTTGACCCGGCAGGACGGATCGGCCGTCCGCAATCGGGATTTCAGGCATGGCGTTTACGGCAGGAACGGGACGGTCGGCGGCAGGGTACGGCATGCGCGCGCCGGTGTTCGCACCGGGTGCACGGCCGGCGCCGGCGCCGCGTCCTGTCTGGCATATGCCGGCCGCCTCGCGGACCGTGACCTGGCTCGTCGCACTGTCGATCATCATCATCTTCGCGATGTCGCCGACGCTGCTGCTGCACATGGGTTTCAACTTCGGCAGCGAGGGCGGCAATCCGCTGGAAAAGTTCCACCCGTCGACCTTCCTGGTGTTCGGGGCGCTTGGCCTCTATGCCATCCAGTACGGCAATCCGGTGAGCTATTTCGACCGGGTGGCGGCGACCCACCGGCTGTTGCTCATCTATCTCATCGGCCTCGGCATCCTGCTCGTCCAGGTCGTCATTGTGCAGCGCGCGCCGTTCTCGCCGGTGGTCGATACCTTCCTGCCGCCGGCGCTGTTCCTGCTGATGCTCGAGGCGGTCGAGATGCGGGTGCGCGAGCGGCTGGCCCTGTTCATTCACGGGCTTTTCCTCCTCAACGCGCTTATCGGCTACTATGAGTTCCTCACCGGTCACATCCTCTTTCCGCCGATCGGCGGCGCGCTGGAAGAACTGACCGAGGACTGGCGCTCGGCCTCGCTGCTCGGGCATCCGCTGACCAATGCGAACATGACCGGCGCCTATCTGCTGATGCTGGTGCTCGGCGGCTCGCGCGGCCTGAAGCCGACGACGGCAGCGCTGCTCTGTGCCATCAATTTCGGGGCGATGGTCGCCTTCGGCGGCCGCGCGGCGCTGGTCATGCTGATCATGGTGATGTCGGTGCGCGGCGCCTTCACCTATCTCGGGGTCGCGGCCGGGCAGCGCTTCGACCTGCGAAATGCGGTGCTGTTCGCGCTGGCGATACCGGTCGTGGTGATGATCGGCATGACGGCCTACGAGGCCGGCTTCTTCGACAAGCTCGCGTCGCGCTTCGTCGACGACAACGGCAGCGCGACGACCCGCCTTGCCATGTTCGAGGTGTTCAAGGTGCTGCCGCTGCAGGAAATCCTGTTTGGCCCGGACCAGGAACTGGTGGCGACGCGGCTTTATACCGAGGGTCTGCAGTACGGTATCGAGAGCTTCGAGGTGGCGTTCGTCATCACCTACGGGCTGGTGCCGTCGCTGCTGTTCTTCGCGACGCTGGCGATCTTCCTCGTCGAGGTGCTGCGGCGCACGAAGGCCGGGGCGATCGTGCCGATGACGTTCTTCTTCATCGTCGCCAGCACGTCGGTCAGCCTGTCGGCGAAATCCGGTCTCCTGTCGCTGCTGATCATCATGCTGCTCCTACTGATGGAGCGGCCGGCCGTTGCGGCCGGGGAGCCGAAGTCCGTGGCGGTCCGCCAGCGCCGGGTTTTTGGCCACGCCTGAGGTGATGGCGGGCCGGGTTATCCCGCTTGTGCCCCGCCCTTGCCAGCGCTCGTAGACTGCGGGCTCGTAATCGACCACGAGCCAGCGGAGACCCGAGCCATGGACAGCTATTCCCACCGCAACCGCAGCCTGACGAGCCCGCCGGACCGTCTTTTCGCGATCACCCCGAATGACGGCGCCGACCTTGCGGTGTCGACGCGGGCGCTGATGGTGACGACGGCCGGCAATGTGTCGGTGGTGACGACTTCCGGAGACACCGGCGTGCTGCCGGCACTTCAGCCGGGCGTGCAGTACACCATCCGGGCGCGGCGCGTGCAGGCGACCGGCACGACGGCGACGGGCATCGTGGGGCTGGCATGATGACCGGACTGATGCTCGGCCTGCGAATGCCGACGCCGTTTCCGCCGGGGCATCTGCCGCTGGCGACGCTCTCGGCGGATTTCATTGCCGGTACGGCGAGCCGGAGCGGCGTGCCGGTGGCGCTCGCAAGCGCAGTCGCCTGCCAGCGCGCCTCGACCGGTTGCTATACGAGCCTTGCCGGCGTCGTTTCGACCGTCGCTGCAAATCTCCTGCGTCGGGGCGATCGTGGCCTCCTTGTCGAGGGTGCGCGCACCAACCTTGTCTCGCGGTCGTCCGACCTTGCCGCCTGGACGCCGGCCGGGGCGACGATCGCGCTCGACAACATCGCTTCGCCCGACGGCACGACCGGCGGCGACACGATTTCCAGCAACGGGGCGAGCGCCGACAACAATCTCGGCCGGCAGTTTTCCGATCTTGCCGGCACGGCTTTCACCTATTCGATGTATGTCGGCCGCAAGACCGGCACGCCGGGCTATACGCACCGGATCACGCTGCGCTATTCCGGGGCCGCCGAAGTCGTCTATCTGGCACTGTCGCTCGATCCGGTCAGCGGCGCGGCGAGCGTTCTCTCCGTCGCGCTGCCGGACGCCATTGCGGTCGAGGCGGTCGGCAACTGGTGGCGGCTGACGGTGACGCGGACCTATCCGGTCACGGCGGGGTCGCTGACCGTGCGGCTCTATCCGGCCTATGACACGATTGCCGCGACGATGCCGGTCTGGCAGGCGCAGCTCGAGGCGGCGGCCGGCGCGACCTCGCCGATTCCGACGCTTGCCGATCCGGCGACGCGGGCGGCCGATGTCGTCACGGCCGCGGTCACCTCCGGCAGCTACGACGTGCTCGTTCGGGACGGGGCCGGCGGCGAATGGCGGAACGGTGTCGCCGTCTCCGGCGGCAGCTACACGGTCACGCCACGCAGCGGCCAGCGGTTCATCACACGGCTGGCGCTTTATCCGGCCGGGCTCGTCTCGGCCGAGGACAAGGCAGCGCTGCTTGCCGCCTGAGCGGCGAAGCGTTCAACCTCATCGCACAGCGATCGAAGGACCGGGGCGGGCGCTCCGGCCCGGTCGAGAATGATGCGGCAGTCGGCGGCGAGATCGGCCATGTCGTCGGGTGCCGCGTTGGCGTGGCCGTCGACGGCGAATTCGGCGAGCTCCGACGCAAAGAACCGGCGAAGGATGGCAGCGATGATGCCGTCGGGCAGGAAACGCACTGCAAGGCGCAGTTTCGGCGGCGACGGCGTGAAACCCAGCGCGGCAACGGCGGCGAACCCCTCCCTTGTGCCGCGGGCGAGGGCGCTGAGGTTCCCCGGGCTTGCGGCAAGGGCGGCCGAGCGACCGCCAGACCGGTAGAGCGCGCCGCAGAGCGCGACAATGAAGGCTGCATGGCACATCAGCCAGGCTTCCATGTCGGCGACAATCGCCGTCGCAAATCCGGCGTCGGCAAATATTCCCGCGAGCACCGCCGGCCGGGCCGGATCGGCACCGCGCACCGGGCCGAAGCTCGTCGGCTGGTCGGAGACGGCGGCATAGCGCACGGTGGCGCCGTCGTGGACGCCGCCGGCGCCGGAGAAGCCGAAGAAGGTTCGCTCGCCGCCGAGCCGATCAACGAGGTCGCCGACACGCAGCGGGCAATTGACGAGAAAGAGGATGTCCGGCCGGCCGGCGAGGGCTTCGACAACGGGCAGGACACTGTCGATCTGGCGATCGCGGACGGCGATGGCGACAAGGTCATATGCCTCGGCCGAGGGCGCGGCGACGGCTCGGGCAGGGGCGAGGTCGCGCGCTCCGGAGACGATATCCTCGATGATGACGCCATGCTCGGAGAGCTCGCCGAGGCGCCGGCCGCGGGCGAGAATTTCAACGTCGTGGCCGCGCATGGAAAGGCGGGCGCCGTAGAGCGTGCCGATGATGCCGGCGCCGATGACGAGGATTTTCATGGGTGTGGCTCTCACGAAACGAGGTTTCTTAAAGCAATTATTATTGCATTTAGATATTCTGGTAAAGCCACAAACGATGCATTAGGTTCGGCGGCATGATGACCGAAAAGACGGGAGTGGCGCGGCGGCCCGGCGGGCGGAGCGCGCGCGTGACGAAGGCTGTCCTTGCGGCGGCGATGGCGGAATTGGCCGAGAACGGCGCCGGCGGACTGTCCGTCGCGGCGGTCGCGGCGCGCTCGGGTGTGCATGCGACGTCGATCTACCGGCGCTGGGGCAATGCGGCGCGGCTGGGGCTGGAGGCGGCGCTGGCGGCGGCCGAGGAGCGGCTGCCGGTGCCCGACACGGGGGCGCTGCGCGGCGATCTGATGCTGTTTCTCGGGGCGCTCGATCTGCATGTGCGCACGCCGCTCGGCCGGTCGCTGCTGGTGCTCTCGGAGCTTGCCGATGTGGCGACGGCCGAGGCGCGGGCGGCGTTCTGGCGGGAGCGGTTCGGCCTTGCCCGGCTGATGTTCACGCGGGCGGCGGCGCGCGGCGAGATTGCCCGCACGACGGACGCCGATTTCGCCCTGCAGTTCGCGATCGCGCCGATCTATCTGCGGGCGCTGGTGCTGCAGGTGCCGTTCGAGGCGACCTACCTCGCCCGGCATGTCGAGACGGTGCTGCAGGCGTTCGCGCCGCCGGCGCAAATTCCGGGCGACGCAGATATCTGACCCGCGGGTTCAGTGCCGCTCGACGAAGCTGTCGAGCACCTTCTTGGCGCCGGTCTTCTCGAAGTCGATGGAGAGCTTGTTGCCCTCGATGCGGGTGATGCGGCCATAGCCGAATTTCTGGTGAAAGACGCGCTCGCCGACGGCAAAGGCCGACGCGGTCTCGACGACGCTCTTTGCAACGAGTTCGCCGTCGATGAGGCGCGGCGTCGTGCGGCCGGCGCCAGGCCGGGCGGTTGCCGTGCGCCCGGCATTTGCCTTGGCGCGCTGCCAGCCGGGAGTTGAATAGCTCGAGGAGAACGGATCGGCGTTCTGGTAGGGGCCACCGAAGCGGCTGCCGCCGCCATAGCCGCCATAGCTCGAGCCGCTCTCGATCACCTCGACATGGGCCTCGGGAAGCTCGTCGAGGAAGCGCGAGGGCAGGGTCGTCTGCCAGAGGCCGTGGATGCGGCGGTTCGAGGCAAAGCGGATCTTTGCCCGGCGTTTTGCCCGGGTGATGCCGACATAGGCAAGGCGCCGCTCTTCCTCGAGGCCGGAGCGGCCGCCCTCGTCGAGGGCGCGCTGGTGCGGAAACAGGCCCTCTTCCCAGCCGGGCAGGAAGACGGTGTCGAATTCGAGGCCCTTGGCCGAATGCAGCGTCATCAGGTTGACGGCGTCGATGGCGGCTTCCTCGGTCGTGTCCATGACGAGGGCGATATGCTCGAGGAAGCCGGGCAGGGACTCGTAGTCCTCCATCGAGCGGATGAGTTCCTTCAGGTTCTCCAGCCGGCCGGGCGCGTCGGGCGAGCGATCCTTCTGCCACATGTCGGTGTAGCCGGATTCCTCGAGGATTATTTCGGCCAGCTCGGTGTGCGGCAGGTGATCGAGCTGCTCGCGCCAGCGCTGGAACATGCGCACGAGGCCGGCAAGGGCGCTGCGGGCGCGCGGCTTCATCTCCTCGGTCTCAATGAGATCGGCGGCAGCCTGCAGGAGCGGGATGTTCTCGGCCCGGGCATAGCGATGGATGAGCGACAGCGTCGCCTCGCCAAGGCCACGGCGCGGCGTGTTGATGATGCGCTCGAAGGCGAGGTCGTCGGCGGGTTGCGAGGTGACGCGGAAATAGGCGAGGGCGTCGCGGATCTCGGCGCGCTCGTAGAAGCGCGGGCCGCCGATGACGCGATAATTGAGGCCGAGGGTGACGAAACGGTCTTCGAACTCGCGCATCTGGAAGGAGGCGCGCACGAGGATCGCCATCTCGTTGAGGGCGTGGCCGTCGCGCTGCAGGTCCTCGATCTCGGCGCCGATGGCGCGGGCCTCCTCTTCGGAATCCCAGGACGAGGCGACCTCGACCTTGTCACCCATGGCGCCCTCGGTGAACAGCGTCTTGCCGAGGCGGCCCTCGTTGTGGGCGATGAGATGGGAGGCGGCGCCGAGGATGTGGCCGGTGGAGCGGTAGTTGTTCTCGAGGCGGATCACGGCGGCGCCGGGGAAGTCGCGCTCGAAACGCAGGATGTTGTCGACCTCGGCGCCGCGCCAGCCGTAGATCGACTGGTCGTCGTCGCCGACGCAGCACAGGTTGCGATTGTTCTGCGACAGGAGACGGAGCCAGAGATACTGGGCGACGTTGGTGTCCTGATACTCGTCGACGAGCATGTAGCGGAAGCGGTGCTGCCAGGCGGCGAGTACGTCGGGATGCTGGCGGAACAGGCGGATCATCTCGACGAGAAGATCGCCGAAGTCGACGGCGTTGAGGACCTTCAGGCGAGCCTGATAGGCCTTGTAGAGTTCGCCGCCGCGGCCGTTGGCATAGGCGTAGTCGTCGGCATTGCGCAGATCGTCCGGGCCAAGGCCGCGGTTCTTCCAGCCGTCGATCATGCCGGCGAGCTGGCGGGCCGGCCAGCGCTTCTCGTCGATGTTCTCGGCCTGGATGAGCTGCTTCAGCAGGCGGATCTGGTCGTCGGTATCGAGGATGGTGAAATTCGGCTTGAGACCGACGAGCTCGGCATGGCGGCGCAGGATCTTGACGCCGATCGAATGGAAGGTGCCGAGCCACTGCATGCCCTCGACGGCATCGCCGACGAGCTGGCCGATGCGCTCGCGCATCTCGCGGGCCGCCTTGTTGGTGAAGGTGACGGCGAGAATTTCCTGGGCACGGGCCGAGCGGGTGGCAAGGATGTGGGCGATGCGGGTGGTCAGCACGCGGGTCTTGCCGGTGCCGGCGCCGGCGAGCACGAGAACAGGGCCGTCGATGGTCTCGACGGCGCGGCGCTGCTCGCCGTTGAGGCCGGAGAGATAGGGCGCGCCGCCGCCGCCGAGCGCCCGCGCGGCGATGCCGCCGGGGCGGGGATGGGGTGACGGGGCAAAATCTGACATGGAACCTTTGGAACCTCGGCGGCGAATCTCTCGAACGAGGGAACAATATAGCAACCGCAAGCACAAACCGTAGGTCCCGGACGAGAAAAGCTCGGCGCGGGCCGCTCCCGCCGTGACGCGGGAGAATGGCGCCCTACATCGACGGTGAGGATTTGCTTCAAGGGGAGGAACAACCATGTGCGATCTTGACGGATGCGGCGCGCACAACGACCTGCCGCCGATCGTCATCCGGGAAACCGACCGGCGGGCCTTCCTCATCGGCGCCGCCAGCCTGCCGCTCGCGGCCATTCTCTTCGATCCGGAACTGGCGGCGGCGAGCGCGGCGCGGACCGAGGCCGTGCGCTTCCCGGCGGCGGGCGGGGCGGCCGAGGCGGGCGGGTTCCTTGCCGTGCCGGAGACGACGCCGGCCGGAGCGCTCGTTCTCATCCACGAATGGTGGGGCCTCAACGACCAGATCAAGGCCGTGGCGCAGGCCTTTGCCGATGCCGGCTATCTCGCCCTCGCGGTCGATCTTTATGGCGGCAAGGTCGCGGGAACGGCCGACGAGGCGACGGCGCTCGTGCAGGGGCTCGATCCGGCGGCGGCGACGGCAACGCTCGCCGGGGCGATCGAGTGGCTGCGCGGCCACGAAAAGGGCAATGGCAAGGTCGGCACGGTCGGCTGGTGCTTCGGCGGCGGCTGGTCGCTCAATGCCTCGATCGCGGCGCCGGTCGATGCGACGGTCATCTACTATGGCGCCGTGACGCGCAAGGCGGACGAGCTTGCCCGTCTGAACGGCCCGGTGCTCGGGCATTTCGGCACGCTCGACAAGCGCATCAACAAGGAAATGGTATCCGGCTTCGAGGCGGAGATGGCCAAGGCCGGCAAGGCGGACAGGCTGACGGTCAACTGGTACGAGGCCGACCACGCCTTCGCCAACCCGACCGGAGCGCGCTACGACGCCGAGGACGCAAAGCTTGCGTGGGAGCGCACGCTCGACTTCCTGAAGGGTACGCTTTCTGTCTGAAAATCAGTGTTCCTCGAGGCTCGTCTCGATGAGCGTCGAGTTGAAATAGGCCAGTGCCTTGACGTGCTCGACATAGCCGACGAGGCGATCCGGCGCGTCCGGGGCAGCAACGGCGATGGCGGCGCCGCCGGTCTCGTCGAAGGTGCGGAGCGCTTTCTCCAGGGTGTCGTCGGACTTGAGACGAACGCCCTCGGCAAGGTCCGGCATCGGGCCGCCGTCCGGCCCGAGCGGGCTCATGAAGGCGGCAACGCGAACCGTGCGGACAAGCTGGCGGTGCGGACCCTCCTGGAGGATGAGGCCGCGCATCTCGAGCTGCCAGTGGAAATAGGAGCGGCCGTGAATGGCCAGCGTCAGGCCGGTGGAGATCGAGATGGCAAGGAGCAGGGCGAGCGTCAGGGCGTAGCCGCCGGTCAGCTCGAACACCATGACGGCTGTCGAGATCGGCGCGCCGAGAACCGCGGCGGCGACGGCGCCCATGCCAAGGATGGCGTATAGCCCCTGGCTCGATGCCATGTCGGGAAAGGCGGCGGCGGCGATGACGCCGAAGGCGCCGCCGGTCATGGCGCCGAGATAGAGCGAGGGGGCGACGATGCCGCCGCCGAAGCGCGAGGCGAGCGTTATTGCGGTCGCGGCCGTCTTCAGCACGATCAGCATCAGCATCGTCGACAGCGACAGCCAGTTGTAGAGAGCGGCGTTGGTTGCCTGATAGCCGACGCCGAGGATCTGCGGCGCGAAAATGCCGATCGTTCCGACCATCAGGCCGCCGACGACGGGCCGCTGCCAGAGCGGTACGTCGACATGGCGCGCGACCCAGTCGGTGCCGATGAGGGCGAACTGGAAGAGCACGGCGACGAGCGCGGCGACGAGGCCGAGCAGGGCGAAGGCCGGCACCTCCAGATAGGACGTGATCTGGTATGGCGGCACGGCGAAAGCGGCAATGTCGCCGAACCAGAAGCGCGACAGCACGGTGCCGGTCACCGAGGCGAGCACGATCGGCACGAAGGCGCGCATGGCGTAGTGGCCGAGGATCACCTCATGGGCAAAGAGCACGCCGGCAATCGGCGTGTTGAAGGAGGCGGAGACGGCGCCGGCAACGCCGCAGGCAAGCAGGGTGCGCCGGGTGGCGGCCGGCAGGTGAAAGGCACTGCAAAGGGTTGCCGCGACCGTTGCGCCGAGGTGGACGACGGGGCCCTCGCGGCCGGCGCTGGCGCCCGAGCCGAGCGACAGGGCGGCAAGGAAGGCCGAGCCGAGGCCCGGCCAGAAGCCGAGGTCGCGGCCGCCCTGCATGCGCGCCTCGATGACGTCGGCAACGCCGCTCGGCCGCTTGCCGGGCTGAACGAACTGCAGGAAAAGGCCGACGGCAAGACCGCCGACGGTCGGGGCGGCGAGGATGACCCACCAGGGCGTCGCCAGCGCCATCGTCCAGACGTTCTCCGACATCGTGCCGAGCCAGGGGATCTGGAAGACGCCGATCGCGACGCGGAAGAGGATGGCGAAGGCGGAGGTGCCAAGGCCGATGACGATGGCCAGCAGCCAGACGAGCGGCTGGCGCCCGGCGAGGAAGGCCGACAGATTCGGAGCGACCCAGTTGCGCACGAGATCGATCTGGCGGGCAAGGAAGGCGCGCATGGTCAGTCGTTCTCTCTCGATCAGCCGGTCGGCCGCGGCTTTTTCGGAATGCCGATGACGTGGCCGACCTTTGGGTCGACCGGCAGGGCGCGGTGGGCCGCCATCATCGCCTCGAGCCGCGCCATGACGTCATCCGGAAAGGCGCTTGCCCGCTTCTTTTCCATGTCAACATGCAGGAAGAGCTGCTCGCAGGCGGCCGCCACCCAGCCCTCGCCGGCGTGGCGCAGCTCCAGATAGACGTGGATGCGGCGGGCGTCATAGTCGAGAAGCTGCAGCGTGCCGGTGACGGGATGGTCGGGGGCGAGCTCGCGCAGATAGTGGGTGTGGAGCTCGACGGTGAAATAGGAGGCGTTGCGCTCCCTGACGTAGTCCGGGCCGAGGCCGACGCCGATGAGGCCCGCATCGATGGTGCGATCGAAGAGGACGAGGTAGTAGGCGAAATTGAGGTGCCCGTTATAGTCGATCCAGGCGGGCTCGATGGCCATCGGCCCGGTTCTGAAAGGGGCCGCGAATCCGGCGCTTTCCGCGGTGGTCATCGTCTTCCTCCATCGCTTGCGCGCGGCGTTGTGCCGCCGCTGCCGGCTCTGCTCCAGAAGCCTTTAATCCTTCATGCGAAATTTGTTAGGTTGCGTCCAGTGTCTTGGGGCTGGCGGCGCGGGCCGGCGGCCCGCTCACCATGCCCGACAAGGGCGACAAGTCCGGGAGCGGCAAATGACCTTTGCATATGGAACCCAGACGATCGACGGCGATCGCCGGCGGGCGGCGGCGGCGATGGTCGCCGATATCCTGCGCCAGCGTTTCGGCGAGCGCCTGTCGACCTCGGAGGCGGTGCGCCACCAGCACGGCCACACGACGACCTGGCTGGCAACGCAGGCGCCGGACGCCGTGTTCTTCGCCAACAATACCGACGAGGTCGCCGAGGCGGTCGGCCTGTGCGCCGAGCACAAGGTGCCGGTCATTGCGTTCGGCACGGGAACCTCGCTCGAGGGGCATGTGAACGCGCCCTATGGCGGCATCTGCATCGACCTTTCGAACATGAACAATGTCGTTGCCGTGCATGCCGAGGATCTCGACTGCACGGTCGAAGCGGGCGTGACGCGCACCCGGCTCAACGACTACATCCGCGACACCGGCCTGTTCTTCCCGATCGATCCGGGGGCGGACGCCAGCCTTGGCGGCATGGCCTCGACGCGGGCCTCGGGCACCAATGCGGTGCGCTACGGCACGATGAAGGAGAACGTCCTTGCCCTGACGGCGGTGATGCCGGACGGCTCGGTCGTGCGGACCGGCGGGCGGGCGCGCAAGAGCTCGGCCGGCTATGACCTGACGCGGCTCCTCGTCGGGGCCGAGGGCACGCTCGGCATCATCACGGAAGTGACGCTGAAGCTTGCCGGCATTCCCGAGGCGATCGCCGGCGGCGTTTGCACCTTCCCGAGCGTCGAGGCGGCCTGCGAGGCGGTGATCCTGACCATCCAGTCGGGCATTCCGGTGGCGCGCATCGAGCTGCTCGACGCGCTGCAGGTGAAGGCCGTCAACGCCTATTCGAAGCTCGAGCTTGCCGAAGCGCCGACGCTGTTCCTCGAATTCCACGGCACCGAGGCCGGGGTGGCGGAACAGTCGGAGCGGTTCGGCGAGATCGCGGCGGATTGCGGCGGCGGCAATTTCGTCTGGGCGACGAAGGCCGAGGAGCGGACGCGGCTGTGGAAGGCGCGGCACGATGCCTACTGGGCGGCCTGCGCGCTCGCGCCGGGCAAGAAGGCGCTGTCGACGGATGTCTGCGTGCCGATCTCGCGGCTTGCCGAATGCGTTGCCGAGACGCGGCGGGACATCGAGGAGCACGGTCTCGTCGCGCCGATGGTCGGCCATGTCGGCGACGGCAATTTCCATGTCCTCGTTCTCGTCGACATGGACAGCGAGACCGACAAGGCCGAGGCGGAGGCCTTCGTCAGCCGGCTCAACATACGGGCGATCGCCATGGAGGGAACCTGCACCGGCGAGCACGGCATCGGCCAGGGCAAGATGAAATACCTGGAGCGGGAGCACGGGCCGGGCGTCGGCGTCATGCGCGCCATCAAGCAGGCGCTCGACCCGGACAACATCATGAACCCGGGCAAGGTTCTGGCCGCCTGAGGCGGTGCGTCGGGCTCGCGCCGGTCCCGGCGCGGGCCGCAGGGAGGGTATCCTGAACCAGCTCTATCTCGGCATTGGCGGCGCCATCGTCATCGCCCTCATTGCGGCGCTGATCGGGCCTTATTTCGTCGACTGGTCGGCCTACCGGGCGGTCTTCGAAACCGAGGCGGCGCGCGTGCTCGGCGAGGAGGTGCGGGTGCGCGGCAAGGCCGAGGCGACGCTCCTGCCAAGCCCGTCGCTGACCTTCACCGACGTCGTCGTCGGCCCGGAGGCGGCGCCGAAAATGACGGTCGGGCGGTTCGACATCGACATCGCCCTGACGCCGCTGCTGAAGGGTGAGGTCCGGGTCCAGGAAATGGCGCTGGAAAAGCCGGCGCTCCGGGCGATCATCGACGAGGACGGGCGGCTCGACTGGCTGCATCCGCGCGCCGGCGCCGGGCCGGTCAATCCCGAGTCCGGTCATTCTCGAGCATGTCGAAATGCACGGCGGCACGGTGACCATCGAGGACAAGCGCCTCGGCCGGGAGTGGACCGCTGCCGACGTCTCGATGCTGCTCGAGGCGCGGGCACTCGTCGGGCCGTTCCGCATCGAGGCCGGCTTCCGGCAGGGCGGCGAGCTCTACACGCTGCGGGCGGCGACCGGCAAGGCCGAGGACGACGGCACCCTGCGGCTCAAGCTGGCGGTGACGCCGTCGCGGCGGCCGGTGTCGCTGACGGCGGACGGCGTTCTCAGCCGGGCCGGGGCCCTGCCGACCTATGCCGGCAAGGTCGAGATCGCCGAGGTAGTCGGCGAGGATGGCGAGACCGTCGGGCGCAAGGGCGACCGGGAAGGGCCGCGCGATCCCTGGCGGCTCGAGGCGCAGTTCGATCTCGATCCGGAGCGGCTGCTGTTCAGTGCGCTCGAGGTGCGGCGCGGCGGCGCCGGCCAGTCGTTCGGCATCACCGGCACGGCACAGATCGCGTTCGGCGCCGCGCCCCGATTCGACGCGGTGCTGTCGTCGCGCCAGATCGACCTCGACCGCAGTCTCGGGGCTGGTCCTGAGGCGCCGACGGACATTCCGGCGGCCATGGCGGCGCTTGCCTCGTTCCTCACCGAGCTGCCGCAGGTCGACCTGCCGGGGCGGGTCGGGTTCGACGTGCCGGCAATCGTCGTCGGTGGCGGCATCGTCCAGGATGTGCGCTTCGACGCGGCGACGGAGCCGCGCGGCGGCTGGCATATCGAGACGCTGGAGGCACAGTTTCCCGGCCAGACGCGGCTGACGGCGAACGGCAAGCTCGCCGTTCAGCCAACGCCCGCCTTCGACGGCCGGGTGACGCTCGACGCGCCGCAGCCGGCGGCGTTCGCGGCCTGGTGGCGCGGCGGCGACGAGGCGCCGGCGGGACGGCAGGTGCCGCTCGGACCGATCACCCTTGCCAGCAACATCGCGCTCCGGCCGCACACGGTCATCCTTGCCGAGATGACCGGCTCGATCGAAAAGGCAGCGCTCAGCGGCTTTCTCGGCTGGACCGAGGCGAACGCCGGCAAGCGCGCCTTCACAGCCGATCTCGAAGCCGACCGGCTCGATCTCGACCAGATGCGGGCGCTCGTCGCGCTGATGGCGCCCGAGGGCGGCGGCGGCGACAAGGTCGCCGACAGCATCACCGTAACGCTCGCCGCCGATGCCGTCATCGTCGAGGGCGTCGAGATGAAGGATGTGTCGACGGCACTTGCCTATGATGCCGACCGGCTGAAGATCGAGCGCCTCGAGATCGGCGATGCCGCCGGCGCGCGCGTCTCGGCCAAGGGACGCATCGACGGTTTGTCGACGGCGCCGGATGGCGGCATCACGCTGGCGATCGACGCCCGCGACCTTGCCGGTCTGGCGCGGGTCGTCGCCGATGTCGTGCCGGGCAATCCGCTTGCCGATGCGCTTGGCAGCCGCGCCCGGTCGCTGTCGCCGGCCAGGCTCGAAGGCAGCATCGAGGCGGCCCGCAATGCCGAGGGGTCGCGCATCGCGGCCCGGCTCGGCGGCAGTGTCGGCGGTTCGGCGCTTTCGCTCGAGGGGCGTTTCGATGGCCGGGTCGACAGCCCCGATGAAGCCGAGACCGGCCTCGACCTTTCCCTCGACAACCCCGATGCGCGGGTGCTGATGGCGCAGATCGGCGCGCCCGGCCTGCCGGTCGAGCTTGGCGCCGGGTCGCTGCGCGTCACGGCAAGCGGCGTTCCGGCCAGCGGCCTTGCCGGCAAGGCAAATCTCGAGCTTGGCGGCGCCAGCCTCGGCATCGACGGCAAGGTGGTGCTCGCGGCGGGCGCCCTGCCGCGTTACACGGCGACGGTATCCGGCAAGGCAGCGGACGTGGTGCCGCTGGCGCTTGCGGCCGGGCTTGCGCTGCCCGGACTCGGCGAGAAGACGCCTGCCTCGGTGGCGTTCGCGGTCGATGGCGAGGGGGCGAAGGCAAAGCTTGCCGACATTTCCGGTGCGCTTGGCGGGCGCGGCTTTTCCGGTGCGGCGACGCTTGACCGGTCGCGCGGACCGCTTGCCGTTTCCGGCGAACTCGCGGTCGACGAGGTCGACCTTGCCTGGCTCGTCGGCCTTGAAGTCGGCGGCGCGGCGGTGCTCGATACCGGACTTGGCGATGCCTGGCCCGAGGCGGCCTTTGCCGACCATCCGATCGGCGATACCGATATCACGCTGGCGGTGCGGGCGAAGCGGGCCTTCCTGCCGCTCGGGCTGACGGTCGCCGACGCGGCGTTCTCGCTGCGGACGCGGGCGACAGAGAGCGCCATCGACGGTTTTTCCGGGGCGCTCGGCGGCGGCCGGTTCGACGGACGGCTGGCGCTGCGGCGCGGCAATGACGGAGCGACGCTTTCCGGCACGGCGCGGCTTGCCGGCGGCGCGCTCGAGGAGTTCGTCTGGCGCCGCGACGGCAGTCCGGTGGCGAGCGGGCTTCTCGATTTCTCGGCCGAGTTCGAGGGCACCGGCCGGTCGTTTTCCGGCGTCGTTGCCTCGCTCGGCGGCGGCGGCAGTTTCACGGTGCGCGAGGCGACGCTGCGCGGCGTCAATCCGGTGGCGTTTTCCTCGGTCATCCGGGCCGCCGACGCGGGTCTCGAGCTGACGGCCGAGAAAGTGCGGACGGTGTTTGCCGGGCATCTCGATGCCGGCAGCCTCGACGTTGCCGAAGCAAGCGGCGCCTTCGCGATCACCGGCGGCGTCATCCGGGCGCGCAATGTCTCGGTGTCGGCGCCGAGTGCGACAACGCTCGGCGGCGTCGCGGTCGACCTCAACACGATGACCATCGACAGCGCCTGGACGCTGGCGGTCGATCCGGGCGACGGCGAGCGCGTCGCCGGGGCGGACCCGCAGGTCGGCATCGCCTTTTCCGGACCGATCGATGCGCCGGCGCGGCAAATCGATGCGACGGCGTTCACGGGCTATCTGACGGTGCGGGCATTCGAGCGGGAAGTGCGGCGGATCGAGGAGATGCAGGCCGACATCCTCGAGAAGGAGCGGTTTGCCCGCGAGGCGCGGCGGCTGCGCGAGCTTGACGCCCGGCGGGAGCGCGAGGCAAAGGCGGCAGCCGAGGCAGCGGCACGGCGCAAGGCCGAGGAGGCCCGGCGGCGGGCGGAAGAGGAAGCGGCGCGCAAGGCCGCCGAAGAGGCCGAGCGGCGGCGGGCGGCGGACGAGCCAAGCCGTCCGGCACTGCCGGGGCCGCTGATTCTCGTGCCCGAAATCGGGCCGAAGCCGGGCATGTCCGGCGAAATGCCGCCGGCGTCCGGCGCGCCGCTGCAGCTCTCGCCGCTTCGCTGAAGGCCCCTGCCAGCGTCGGGCAGGACGTGTCAGGCGTCCCGGTGGGGCGTTGCGGCGCGGGCGCGGTAGTGGGCGAGGATGTGAAGGCGCAGGGCCGATGAGAGGTTGAGCGGGCCACGGGCCTCGTCGATGCCGGCAACGAGTGCCGGAATGCTCAATCCGCCTTCCGCGGCTATTTCGGCCAATGCTTCCCAGAATGGCGTTTCCAGCGAAATGCTGGTGCGGTGGCCGCGAATGGCGATCGATCGCTTGCGCATCGTCATGGCGGCGCGCCTAGCCCTTGCTGCCGTCGTCGTCCTTGTCCGGACGGTCGAGCCGGTGCCCTTCGAGGCGGCGGCCGGCGAGTTCGTCGCGGGCACTCTCGAGCGACTTCTCGGCCTTGGTGCGGCCGTGGCGGGCACGGTTGCCGGCAGCGGTCGTCGCCTTGTCGGCGCGGGCCTTCTGCTTGCGGAACTGCCTCAGGTTGACGACGTCGCCGGTCATCGGGCGCACCTGCCTTGCGGGTGAAACGGCCGCCCCGGACGGGCCGGGACGGCCGGTTCGCTATGGATCAGTCCTCGATCGGAACGGCGACGAAGCGCAGTTCCTCGTTCTTGCTGGACAGAAGGAGCAGCGCCGACTTGCGGCCCTTGTCCTTCAGCGCGGCGATGCGGGCGGCGACCTCGGCCGGCGTCGTCACCGCTTCCTGGGCGACCTCGACGATGACGTCGCCGGGCTGGATGCGCTTCTCGGCAGCGGCGCTGCCCGGTGCGACCTCGACGACGACAACGCCCTCGACACCCTCGGCCAGCTTGAAGCGGCTGCGGAACTCGCCGCTGGCGGGCGCCAGCGTCATGCCGAGCATCTCGGTCGTCTTCGGCGTCTCAACCGGCGCGGTGTCGGTTTCCTCGCTCGGATCGAGCTTCTCGCCTTCCTCGAGGCGGCCGAGCGCGACCTTGATCTGCACTTCCTCGCCCTTGCGCAGCACCTTGACGGTCACTTCCTTGCCGATCGCGGTGTCGGCGACCATGCGCGGCAGGTCGCGCATCGAGGGCACGGGCTTGTCGTCGAAGCTGACGATCACGTCGCCCGGCTGGATGCCGGCCTTGTCGGCCGGGCCGGTTTCCGTGACGCCGGCAACGAGGGCACCGCGCGCCTTGTCCATGCCGAGGCTCTCGGCAATTTCGTCGGTGACTTCCTGGATGCGGACGCCGAGCCAGCCGCGACGGGTCTCGCCGAACGACTGGAGCTGCTCGATGACCTTGACGGCGATTGCCGAGGGAATGGCAAAGCCGATGCCGATCGAGCCGCCGGAGGGCGAGATGATCGCGGTGTTGATGCCGACGACCTCGCCATCCATGTTGAACAGCGGACCGCCGGAATTGCCGCGATTGATCGCCGCGTCGGTCTGGATGAAGTCGTCATAGGGGCCGGAATTGATGTCGCGGTTGCGGGCCGAGACGATGCCGAGCGTCGTGGTGCCGCCAAGGCCGAACGGGTTGCCGATGGCCATCACCCAGTCGCCGACGCGCAGCTTCTCGGACGAGCCGAAGCCGACCGCGTGCAGCGGCTTCTCCGGCTTGACGCGCAGGATGGCGATATCGGTCTTGGTGTCGCGGCCGATGATCTCGGCGACGAGCTTGGTGCCGTCGTTGAAATTGACGGTGACCTCGTCGGCGTCCTGAATGACGTGATTGTTGGTCACGACGATGCCGGATGGATCGATGACGAAGCCGGAGCCGAGCGACTGGACGCGGCGCGGCTTGTTGTCGTCCTTCTGCTGGCGATCGAAGAAATCCTCGAAGAAGTCGCGGAAGGGCGAGCCCTCCGGCAGGTCGGGCAGGGGGATGCCCTGCGGCCCCTTGACGGTCTGGCTGGTCGAGATGTTGACGACGGCGTCAACAAGCTTCTCGGCGATGTCGGCGACCGAAGCGGGGCCCTGCGCCCTTGCAGCGGTGCCGGAGAGCGCGGTCCAGCCGATCATCGCGGCGGCCGCGACGGCAGCGGCGCGCTTCGGCAGGACTGCCAGCCACGAACGTTCCTTGAGTGCCATCATCCCGTCTCCTCAGATGTGATGCTGAAGGTCCCCGAGCCGGGGAGTGTGCCTTGTCGGGCACTAGCTGAAAAAGAAAAATCGAGCGTTTTTTTGGCTCGCCGGCAATTTGACAGATTTGCGGCCGGTCCCGAGGGGCCGGCCGCGCATTTCAGCCCCTGACCAGCCAGACGATGACGACGCCAAGGGCGGCAGCCATCAGTCCGGCATAGCGCAGGGTATTGTCCGGCGTGTCGAGCATCGCCGCGATCATGCGCTTCAGACGCCCGGGCATGACCGCGTAGAGCAGCCCCTCGATCACAAAGACGAGGCCGACCGCCGCGATGAAGTCGGTCATTGCCCGCCGCTCGGGGCGACTTGCGGGGCGGCCGGCGCCGGCGCGGTCCCGTCAGGATTGCCGAAGTACTTGAAGAAGCTCGAGTTCGGCGACAGCACCAGACGGGTGTCACCGGACGAAAGCCCCTGCTCGTAAGCCAGCATCGAGCGATAGAAGGCAAAGAAGTCGGGATCGGAACCGAAGGCCTCGGCGAAGATCCGGTTGCGCTCGGCGTCGCCGTCGCCGCGGATCTGCTCGCTCTCGCGATCAGCCTCGGCCTTGATGACGGTCGCCTCGCGGTTCGCCTGGGCGCGGATGCGGCGGGCCGCTTCCTCACCCTGGGCGCGGATCTCGGTCGCCTCGCGCTGACGCTCGGTCTCCATCCGGCGGTAGATCGCCTGGCTGTTCGCCTCCGGCAGATCGGCGCGACGGATCTTCACGTCGATCATCTTGATGCCGATGTCGCTCGCCCGGGCGTCGGCGCGGTCGCGGATCGATTCCATGAGCTGGGTGCGCTGGTCGCGCACGACGGCGGCAAAGCTCGCGTCGGCAAGGACGGCGCGGAGCGACGACTGCATGAAAGTCGCCAGACGGTTGTTGGCCTCGGCGATCGAGCCGCGTTCCACCGTCTGGTAGAAGCGGACCGGATCGACGATGCGGTAGCGGGCGAAGGCGTCGACGACCAGACGCTTCTGGTCGGAAGCGATGACTTCCTGAGCCGGCATGTCGAGGTCAAGGATGCGCCGGTCGATCAGGATGACGTTCTGGACGAACGGGATCTTGAAATAGAGGCCGGGCTCGGTGATCGGGCGGCGCACTTCACCGAACTGCAGGACGAGCGCCTGCTGGGTCGGATAGACGATGAACGCGGAGGAAAACAGACCGACGACCGCAGCCGCCAGCAGGATCAGAACCGCGCTGATGATGCCTGTCTTCATTACTTGGTCCCCGCGCTGTTCTGGCCGCCGGCCTTGTTGAGCTGGTCGAGCGGCAGGTAGGGCACGACGCCGCCGGCGTTGTCGTCGAGAATGATCTTGTCGGTGCCGCTGAACACGCGTTCCATCGTCTCGAGGAACATGCGCTGGCGGGTGACTTCCGGCGCCTTCCTGTATTCGCCGTAGATCTTCAGGAAGCGGTCTGCCTGACCGCGCGCCTCGGCGATGTTCTTGTCGCGATAGGCGTTGGCGTCCTCGACGATGCGGGCGGCTTCACCGCGCGCTTCCGGGATGATCTTGTTGGAGAAGGCCTGGGCTTCGTTCTGGGCGCGCTCCTGGTCGGCGCGGGCCGCCTGGACGTCACGGAACGCGTCGATGACCTGCAGCGGCGGATCGACCTTCTGCATCTGGACCTGGGTGATCTCGATGCCGGCTTCATAGGAATTGAGCGCCGTCTGCATCAATTCCTGAACCGAGGTCTCGATCTTCTGGCGGGCCTCGGTGATGATCGGCTGGATGTTGTAGCGGCCGATGGTCTCGCGCATGGCGCTCTCGGCGACCGCCTTCACCGTGCCTTCCGGGTTCTGGATGTTGAAGAGGTAACGGACCGCGTCCTTGATGCGCCACTGAACCTTGAAGTCGACGTCGACGATGTTCTCGTCGCCGGTCAGCATCAGGCTCTCCTCGGGCACGTCGCGGATGCCGCCGCGGCCGTCGGCATCGCGAAGACCGATGGTCATTTCGCGGATGGTCAGGACCTTCGGGGTAAAGACCGCACCGATCGGGTAGGGCAGGTTGTAGTTCAGGCCCGGCTGGGTCTTGTCGTAGAGCTTGCCGAACACGAGCTCGACGCCGAGCTCGTCGGGCTGGACGCGGTAGAATCCGCTGGCGAGCCAGACCACGGCGACCGCGGCGACCGCAAGGGCGATGCCCTTGGCGCCGAGCGAGCTGCCGCCGGGCAGCATTGTCTTCAGCCGGTCCTGGCTGCGGCGCAGAAGATCCTCAAGATCCGGCGGCTGGCTGCCGCCACCGTTGTTGCCGCCGCCCTGCGGGCCGCTGCCCCACGGGCCGCCGCCATTGCCGCCGCCGCCGCCCCACGGGCCGCCGCCGCCGCCCTTCCAACCGCCGCCGCCGCTCTGATTGCTCCAAGGCATGAAATGGTCCTTGTATCGGGATCGCCCGGCGCGGGAGGGCCGGACCTCGAAGAAACGATTTTGCCCGCCTTTCCAGACGGACACACGGGTCGCGTCGGGTTATAGGCGAACCGCTTGCACCTTTCAACGAAAGGGCCCGCCGGAGGCCGCCCGCCGCCGCGTCAAGGGACAGGTGGGAACGATGACCGGCAAAGTCAAATGCCGTCGGTGTTTTTCCCGTCGCGGCGCTGATAGACGATGAAACTGAATTCCGCGTTATCACGCGGCCCGCGCGTGCCTTTGACGCGGCTTTCCTCGCGCCAGACGGCCGGATCTATTGCCGGAAACCGGGTGTCGCCGTCCGGTGCCGCGTGAACCTTCGTGACGTAAAGCGTGTCGGCGCCGGCAAGCGTTGCCGCGTAGATCTCGCCGCCGCCGATGACGGCGATCTCGTCGACGCCACGGGCCTCGGCGAGACGGCGCGCCTCGGCGAGCGCCGCCTCGATGCTGCCGGCAACGGTGACGCCATCGGCGGCAAAGTCCGGGTCGCGGGTGATGACGATGTTGTCGCGCCCATCGAGCGGCCGGCCGATCGCCGCGAAAGTCTTGCGGCCCATGATGATCGGCTTGCCCATGGTCAGGCGGCGGAATTCCTTCAGGTCGGACGACAGGCGCCAGGGCATGCCGCCGTCGGCGCCGATGACGCCGTTCTCGGCAACGGCGACGACATGAACGATGCGCGGCGCGGCCATTACCGGCGCTCCGCCAGCCGGTCGAGGGCGTCACCGGTGACGCGGAACACGGTCCACTCGTCCATCGCGACGGCGCCGATCGACTTGTAGAAATCGATGGCCGGGGTGTTCCAGTCGAGCACCGACCATTCGAGGCGACCGAGATTTTCGGCCTTGCAGCGGGCGGCGAGGCCGGAGAGCAGCGCCTCGCCAACGCCGCGCCGGCGCGCCTCGGGCCGCACGTAGAGATCCTCGAGATAGAGGCCGTTGCGGCCGAGGAAGGTGGAGAAATTGTAGAACCAGAGGGCAAAGCCGGCCGGCGCGCCGTCGAGTTCGGCGATGTCGCAAAAGACGCGGGGCGCGGCCGCAAACAGCGCGGCGGCAAGGCCCCCGGCGGTCGCCTCGACCATGTGCGAGAGCTTTTCGTATTCGGCAAGGTCCCGGATGAAGCCGAGGATCGTTGCCTCGTCGCCGGGGCGGGCGGGGCGGATCGTAACGGTCATACCGAGACCTCGGCCTTGATGTGCGGATGCGGGTCATAGCCCTCGAGCGTGAAATGCTCGAAGCGATAATCGAAGAGCGAGGCGATGCCCGGCGCGATGCGCATCACCGGCAGGGCGCGCGGCTCGCGAGAGAGCTGCAGACGGGCCTGATCGAGATGGTTCGTATAGAGGTGCGCGTCGCCGAAGGTATGGACGAAATCGCCGGGCTTCAGGCCGGTGACCTCTGCCACCATCATCGTCAGCAGCGCATAGGAGGCGATGTTGAACGGCACGCCGAGGAAGACGTCGGCCGAGCGCTGGTAGAGCTGGCAGGAGAGGCGGCCCTCGGCGACGTAGAACTGGAACAGGCAATGGCAGGGCGGCAGGGCCATGCGATCGACGTCGGCCGGGTTCCAGGCGGTGACCATCAGGCGGCGGGAATCGGGATTGCGGCGGATCTGGTCGACGAGACTGGTGATCTGGTCGATGGTGCCGCCGTCGCGGGCCGGCCAGGAGCGCCACTGGTGGCCGTAGACCGGCCCGAGATCGCCATTCTCGTCGGCCCACTCGTTCCAGATCGAAACGCCGTTTTCCTTCAGGTAGGCGATGTTGGTATCGCCGGAGAGGAACCACAGCAGCTCGTGGATGATCGACTTCAGATGCAGCTTCTTGGTGGTGACGACCGGGAAGCCCTCGGCAAGGTCAAAGCGCATCTGATGACCGAACACCGACAGCGTGCCCGTGCCGGTGCGGTCTTCCTTGCGCACCCCCTCCTGGAGAATGCGGCGAACGAGATCCAGATATGCCTTCATGACACCGCTTATAGGGCGATTCCCGCTTCGACCCACGGCAAATTCGGTGGCCGGGCGGGTATGCACAGAAATGAACAGGGAGGCATAGGACAGGATGGCGGAAACCGGATCGAACACTGCCGGGGCGCATGTCGCGATCGGCCCGAATTCCCTCGCGCTTGTCGATTTCATCCTTGAGTGGGAGCGGGGTGGCGTTGCCCATCGCACCGAGAAGCGGCACCGGCGGATCAACCTCTGGCGCGATTTCTTTCCGGCCGGGCTCGACGAGGCGCTGTCTGGCGCCCGCGCCGGCGATATCGTGACGATCGACTGCCCGCCGGGATCGCTGGTGCCGGACCATGTCGCCTCGGATGTCTTCGAAATACCGCTCTCGGCGTTCCGCGCCGAGCTTTTGCCGGGGACGCGGGTGGCGCCGGATTTCGGCCGGTTCTTCCCGCGCGGGGTGCTGGAGGGGGTGCGCGGCACATTCCGGCAGGACCGGCGGCCGTTTCGATGTCTCGACCTTGCCGAGGGTCGACTGACGGTCGATTTCAACCATTCCTTCGCGGGCATTGCCGCCCGGCTCAGCGTCCATGTCCTCGGCGTTGCCGAGCAGGCCGACGATGTTGGCGGCCGCTCGACCGACTGGGCCCGGGAAGTGACCGACGGACCGGGTATCGAGGCGCGGGCGAACGGGCTGCCGACGGATTTCTTCTACGACGGCGCGTTCGAGCGGGTCGCCGAGGACGATGATGCGGTGTTCTATGCAAAGCCGCGGATGACCGTGCACCTCGACAGCGCGGCGCTCGGCCTCGTCACCGACCTCTACCGGCAGCAGCTCGGCGATGGCATGGCGGTGCTCGACCTGATGGCGAGCCTGCATTCGCATCTGCCGGAGGAACGGGCGCTGCGGCGGGTCGCCGGGCTCGGCCTCAACGAGGCGGAACTCGCGGCAAACGGGCGACTCACGGATTACGTCGTTCACGACCTCAACGCCCGGCCGGCATTGCCCTATGACGATGGCGAGTTCGACGCTGTGGTCTCGACGGTGTCGGTCGAATACCTGACTGATCCGATTGCGGTTATCGGCGATGCCGGGCGCGTGCTGAAGCCGGGCGGGACGCTGGCGCTGACATTCTCGCATCGCTGGTTTCCGCCGAAGGTTATCGCCGTCTGGCGCGAAGTACATCCGTTCGAACGGATCGGACTTGTTGCCGAATACGTTCTGCGGACCGGTCTATTCGAGGAGGTGCGGACGCTGTCGATCGAAGGGCTGCCGCGGCCGGCGGACGACCCCTATGCGGCCAGCGAGGCCCATTCCGACCCCGTGTTCGCGGTCGTCGCGCGGCGTGGCGGAGGGCATTAACCGGAGTAGAGTCGTTCCAGGCACCGGAGAAGTCCCTGTATAGACTGCCATATCAGTAGTTTTGACAGGCGATATTATGTAGCCGTGAAACCTTGTATTCACGATTACCGTGTACTTTACCCTCGGGGGATCGAAAGATTGAGCCGTGGGGCCATTCTTGTGTTCGATCAACACCGGGTGGGCCGGTCGACGCGGGCGGATGGCGTCGGGGAGTGGGTGCATGCCGAACAAGATGAGCGGGCCGCATTTCTGTATGGGAACGGCGCGCAACATCGCGGACAAGATCTTCAGGGAGCTGACGCGCAAGGCGCAGCTCTCCGGCGGCACGCTGACGCTTTCCGACATCGAGAAGCTGTCCGAGTCGTTCAACGACAAGATCGCCGGCAACACCCAGGTCTTCGAGCGCGTCTACAACGAATGCGTCTCGACCCATCAGGGCAGTGCGTCGCGGATGTTCAACCGCAAGACCCTGCCGGGTTTCGTGGTCTTTGCCTACACCGTCGACGTGATGAAGGGTGCTTTTCCCTCGCAGGGCGCGCGCAGCGGCAAGGGCTGGTATACCCATCTTGCCGACGCACTCATCGTCTATGCCAAGGATCGCCTCGATATCGACATTCCGGCGACGGTGAATGCCGCCTATGACCGCATGTCGGTGGAGCGCGGCCAGGCGATGACCATCGACGATGTCGTCAAGGCTGCGGAAGTGGCTGAAATCATCGGCAAGTTCATCGTGCAGCTTCGCGGCGCCACCAATGACGGCGCCGACACGGAAAAGATGAGCACCGCGATCAACGACCAGCTCCGGGCCGACCTGAAGCTCGTCGGCGCCTCGACGCTGCTTGTCAACAACGTTCAGACCCGCGATTTCGTGCGCCGGCTGGAAGCTGAAAAATACGCCAATCCCTACCGCAAGGCGATCTATCTGGCCGAGGCCACCTGCCAGAAATGCGCCTGACGCGGCGCCTTTCCCCCTGCTTCTCCCATTGACACCGTGCCCGGAGCGGCAATTATCGTTCGTCCCGTCCTGTAGCGACAAAAAGGAAGAACGATGCTCCGGAACGATCTGCCGACCTTCGATTTCGGCCTCGGCGAAACTGCCGACATGCTGCGCGACACCGTGCGGGCCTTCGCCAATGACCGGATTGCGCCGCGCGCCGACGAGATCGACCGGACCAACACCTTCCCGCGCGATCTCTGGCCGGAAATGGGCGCCCTCGGGCTGCACGGCATCACGGTCGAGGAGGAGTATGGCGGCACCGGGCTCGGCTATCTGGAGCATTGCATCGCCGTCGAGGAAGTCTCGCGGGCCTCGGCCTCGGTTGGCCTTTCCTACGGCGCGCACTCGAATCTCTGCATCAACCAGATCCGCCGCAACGGCAGCGAGGAGCAGAAGCGGCGCTATCTGCCCAAGCTGATGACCGGCGAGCATGTCGGCGCGCTGGCGATGTCGGAACCGGGCGCCGGCTCTGACGTCGTTTCGATGCGCACCCGGGCCGAGAAGAAGGGCGACCGCTACATTCTCAACGGCTCGAAGATGTGGATCACCAATGGTCCGATCGCCGATACGCTGGTCGTTTATGCCAAGACCGATCCGGCGGCCGGGCCGCGCGGCATCACGACCTTCCTCGTCGAGAAGGGCTTCAAGGGGTTCTCGACGGCACAGAAGCTCGACAAGCTCGGCATGCGCGGGTCGGACACGGGCGAACTCGTCTTCGAGGATTGCGAGGTGCCTGAGGAGAACGTCCTCGGCGTCGTCGGCAAGGGCGTCAACGTGCTGATGTCCGGTCTCGACTACGAGCGCGCGGTGCTTGCCGCCGGGCCGGTCGGCATCATGCAGGCGGCGGTCGACATCGTCATGCCGTATCTGCACGAGCGCCAGCAGTTCGGCCAGCCGATCGGCAATTTCCAGCTCATGCAGGCCAAGCTCGCCGACATGTACGTGGCGATGAACGCCAGCCGGGCGTATGTGTACGCGGTGGCGCGGGCGTGCGACGCCGGACGGACGACGCGCGAGGATGCCGCCGGCGCGATCCTCTTTGCCGCCGAGCGGGCAACGCAGGTGGCGCTCGACGCCATCCAGTGCCTCGGCGGCAATGGCTACATCAACGACTATCCGACGGGCCGCCTCCTGCGCGACGCCAAGCTCTACGAGATCGGCGCCGGCACGAGCGAGATCCGGCGGATGCTGGTCGGCCGCGAGCTGTTCAACAAGTCGGCCTGACGCGATGGCGCGCCTGCGGCGCGCGATGGAGATACCGAGATGCGGCTTTTCGCGGGCGTTCTCGCCCTTTCGTTCATTGCGCTGCCGGCAGCGGCCGGCCAGAGCCCGTATGACACGACCTTTGCGGTCGACAGCGGCTGGGGCGGCAAGGACATAGAGATGCGGGCCGAGCCGGAGGCGGGCTCGAAGGTCATCGGCACGCTGCCGAAGGATGCCAAGGGCATCATCCTGCGCTGGTGCCGGCCGGAGTTCAATTTCCGGAACTGGGCCTATGGCAGTCGCGAGGGGCGCAAGGGCCAGCTCAAGGACAAGGCCTGCGAGATCTCCTTTGACGGCAAGGTCGGCTTCGTCGACGGCGACAAGCTCGTTCCGGAAGACTGAGGCCGCGCGCCGCGCCGGGGACAGGCAAGGGAGCGATGGCGCTCAATCTCATCAAGCTTTGCGTCGGCGTCGAAACCGTCGAGGAACTTGCCGACTGGATCGCGCTGAAGCAGGCCGAACGGCGGGCGCGGGGCGAGCCGGCCGAGCAGATCCACACGACGCGGATGTTTCCGAAGCGGCGGGACGAGCTGCTCGACGGCGGGTCGCTCTACTGGGTGATCAAGGGCTTCGTGCAGGTTCGCCAGCGGCTTGTCGACCTGCGCGAACACACCGACGAGGCGGGCATTCCGCGCTGCCGGATCGTCATGGAGCCGGTGCTGCACGCGACCGAGATGCAGCCGCGCCGGCCGTTCCAGGGCTGGCGCTACCTTGCGGCCAAGGACGCGCCGAAAGACCTGCCGAAGGGCGGCGAGGCCGAGGGGCTCGACCCGGAGATGGCGCGGGCGCTGTCGGAGCTCGGGCTGCTCTAGAATTCTTCCGCTTTTCCCGGAAATGATCCAGTTCAGACGCCGATATTGTCGATGAGACGGGTCGCGCCGATGCGGGCGGCGGCGAGCAGGCGCACCGGCTCGGCCGAATGAGAAATCGGCGCCAGCGTCCCGGCATTGCGGGCGGCGACGTAGTCGACCTCGAAGCCGGCGCGGGCGAGGGCGGCGGCAGATGCGGCAGCGGCCTCGTCGGCATTGTCGCCGGCACGGATGCGCTCCGCGGCAGCCAGCAGCTCGCTGTGGATCAGCGGGGCGAGGGCGCGATCGTCATCGGAGAGGTAGGCGTTGCGCGACGACAGGGCGAGGCCGTCCTCCTCGCGCACCGTCGGTACGCCGACGACCTCCATCGGCATGTCGAGATCGGCGACCATGCGCCGGACGACGAGAAGCTGCTGGTAGTCCTTCTCGCCGAAGAAGGCGAAGTCCGGCAGGACGCGCAGGAACAGCTTGGAGACGACGGTGGCGACGCCGCCGAAGAAATGCGGCCGGAAGTCGGTTTCCAGCCCCTCGGCCGGGCCGGACATGGCAAGGCGGGTGGCAAAGCCGGGCCGGTACATGTCGCTGGCGGCCGGAGCATAGGCAAGGTCGGCGCCGGCGGCGGCCAGCTTTTCGAGGTCGGCCTCGAGGGTGCGCGGATAGCGGTCGAAATCCTCGTGCGGGGCGAACTGGGCCGGATTGACGAAGATCGTGACGACGACGCGGTTCGCGCGCCGGCGGGCATTTTCCACCAGGTTGATATGGCCGTCATGAAGGGCGCCCATGGTCGGCACGACGGCGATGGTCTCGCCGGCGGCGCGCCAGGCGGCGACGGTCTCGCGCAAGTCGTCAAGGTCGTGAACGGCTCTGGTCATCTTCTGATCCCCCGCAAGATCTTGTCGAAACACGGTTTCGCGGCCCCGGGTTTACCACGTCGGGAGTTCGGGTCCACGTCGATATTGCGAAAAGACGGTCAAGTCAGCAGAATTGACGCAGACACAAGGGAAGGGCGGGCATTTCCCATGCATGGGATCTACGAGGAGCCGAAATCGGCTCATGTCGTGGTGGTGGCGAACGAGAAGGGCGGCTCGGGCAAGTCGACCATCTCGATGCACCTCATTGTCGCGCTTCTGAACGCCGGGCAGTCGGTCGCCTCGATCGACCTCGATGCGCGCCAGGGCTCGCTCAGCCGCTATGTCGAGAACCGCCGGCGAACGTCGCTGAAGCTTGCCGGCGGCACGCTCGGCCTGCCGGAGCATTTCGCCATCGGCCGCGGCGAAGGCCAGCGCGTTGCAGAGCGCGAGGCGGCGGAGTTCGGTTTCTTTGCCGATGTGCTGGAGAAGGTGCAGCGCCGCGTCGACTTCCTCGTCATCGATACGCCGGCCACCGACAGCTATCTGATGCAGCTTGCCCACTCGATGGCCGATACGCTGATCTCGCCGATGAACGACAGCTATGTCGACTTCGACGTGCTCGGCCGGGTCGACCCGGTGACCGGCGAGACGGTCGAGATCGGCCAGTATGGCAAGCTGGTGCGGGAAGCGGCGCGCAAGCGGCGGCTGATCGATGGCCGGCTGACCGACTGGGTGGTGTTGCGCAATCGCCTGACCCAGTTCGATTCACACAACAAGCGCCGGGTACATGCCAGCCTGAAAGCGCTGACCATGCAGCTCGGCTTCCGCCTGCACGAGGGATTGTCGGAGCGCGTCGTGTTCCGTGAACTGTTTCCGCTCGGGCTGACGGCGCTCGATCCGCTCGATGCGGCGACGCTCGGGCGCGAGCCGAGCTTTTCCCATCTTGCCGCGCGGCAGGAGATCCGCTCGCTGCTTGCCGATCTGCGCCTGCCGATCGACGAGAAAGGCCGGCGCCGGGCCGAGGCCCGCGAAGCCTGGGCGCGCAGCCGGACAGAGCCGCTCGAGCATCAGGATATCTTCGTCAATTGAGAACGGCGGCCGGCGATGCCAAGGCATCCGGCCGCTGACAGACTGGCGTGCCGCCATGCCCGACGGGCTGTCTCAGAAGCCGAATTCGACGGCCGGACGACCCTCGGGGTTCAGTACACGCAGCTTGATCTCGCAGACCGGCCGCATGGAGCGGCGGGTGCGGGCCTGATGGGTCAGCAACAGGCCGACGACGTCCTGCGGGCGGCGGCCGGTGCCGGGGCGGCGAAATTCCGGGAGACGGACGGCTTCCTGCCGGTTCGAGCGCGCTCCCACCCCGACAAAGCCACCGAACTTGCGGCCAAAATCGAGGATGCTGGTCGACTGGTTTTCCATGGACACGGCTACTTGCCCTCTGACGCAACGCAACAGCTACAGACGCAACCCGTTCCCTACTGGGGCAGGGCCAGACACGAAATTTCCCGACGCTTGAGATCCTTGCAGGCAGCCCAGGCCTTGGCCTTGTTGTCGAAGCCGGCAAAGCGCGCCCGATAGAGAGTGGTGTCGCCCTTGGAGACCTTCTCGGTATAGGGCGAGGCCTTGGCGAGGTGCCGGCGGGCGGCGTCGCGGGCTTCCTCGAGAAGCTGCATGGCATCGCGCTCATCCGGCACGGCGGCGATCTGGATGACCCAGGGCGAGCGCGGCGCCGGGGCATAAGCCGCCATGTGGGCCGCCTTGCCGCTGCCCGACGGCGCGCCGGCGGCGGTCTCGATCGCGGTTTCGGCGGCGCCACCGCCGATGCTGCCGGTGATGTCGTCCGGCTTTGCCTGCGGAACGGGCAGGGTCTCGGCCTCGGCGATCTTGCTCTCGATGGTCGGGCGGGCCGGGGGCATGGGAGCCGCGGCGGCCAGAACCGGCGCCGGGGTCGGCACGACCGCGACCTGCTGCGGCTCGGGCGCCGGGGTCGGCACCGGCACCTTGCCGGCGCGGGCGATCAGCGGCGCGGTGCGCTTGCCGGACGTCGCGCGGTTGATATGGGTCTTGATGAGCGACGCCATCTGGGCGTCGCGGCTGCGGCCGGTCTTGCCGCCCATGACGACGGCAACGATGTGGCGCGGGCCGCGCTTCACCGAGCTGACCAGATTGAAGCCAGAGGCCCGGGTGTAGCCGGTCTTGATGCCGTCGACGCCGCGCACCCGGCCCAGCAGCCGGTTGTGATTGCCATAGGTGCGGCCCTTGTAGGCAAAGCTGCGCGTGGCGAAAAACTTGTAATGCTTGGGGAAATGATCCTGGATGGCGCGGCCGAGCAGGGCCTGGTCGCGGGCCGTCGTGCGCTGTTCCGGATTGGGCAGGCCCGAGGCGTTGCGATAGGTGGTGCGGCTCATGCCGAGGGCGCGGGCCTTGCGGGTCATGATGGCGGCGAAATTCGACTCGGTGCCGCCAATGTGCTCGGCGACGACAACGGCGACGTCGTTGGCCGACTTGGTGACGAGGGCGCGGATGGCGTCGCGGGCGCTGATCGTCTGGCCGGGTTTCAGGCCCAGCTTCGACGGCGCCTGCAGGGAGGCGTGCTTGGACACGCTCATGCGGGTGTCGAGATTGACCTTGCCGGCCTCCATCTGCTCGAACAGCACATAGAGGGTCATGATCTTGGTCAGCGAGGCGGGATAGCGCAGGCCGTCGGGATCGGTCGACTGCAGCACCTTGCCGGTCTTGGTGTCGATAACGATAGAGGAATAACGCGCATCAGCCTTGGCCGGCGCAACGCCGCCGGCAGCAAGGGCTCCGGCCACAACAACCGCGACGGCGACGCCAAGGACTTTCTGTCCAACGAAGCGCGCCAGACGCGCCATACTCATGTACACCACGACTGAACCATCCATCTGTCTGGCGGCACGGCAAAGGGGCACCGAACCAGCCGGAACTCAAGAACTCTGATCGCGAACGAATTCGACGGCGCCGTTCCGCTTTCCGCCCGTTCCTGGGCGTTCCGACCGGTCGTTCAGTCAGTAGCGTCGCGCCGCACCGCCTCCCGGATTCCGTCCGTCGATGGGGTCACGCTATCGGCAACGCGGTTACCATTCCGTAAAACCGGATGCCCAAATCGGCGTCATGTTGCAGTGCAAAAAATTCTTGACGGATTTGTGCGGTGCATATATGTATATCGCAGTGCAACATGGATCGCCGGCCACCGGGATGGACGGCGAAGACGCGGAGGAATTTCGAGATGATGGACAAGATCCAGGACTTCCAGAAGATCGGTGGCGAGAATGCCGAGCTGGCGATGAAGGCTTTCGGCTCGATGACCAAGGGCCTGCAGGCGATCGCGACCGAGGCTGCCGACTACTCCAAGAAGTCCTTCGAGGAAGGCTCTGCGGTGTTCGAGAAGCTCGTCGGCGCCAAGTCGGTCGAGAAGGCCATGGAAATCCAGACCTCTTATGCCAAGAGCGCCTATGAGGGTTATGTCGCCGAGATGACCAAGCTTGGCGAGATGTATGCCGACCTCGCGAAGGAGGCCTACAAGCCCTTCGAGAACCTGCTGACCAAGAACGGCAAGTAATCGAGACGGTCCGGAGCCGCCCTCGCGGCGGGCCCGGACAGATCTCTGGCGCACCCTTTCTTTGGCGCGCGCCGCCTGAAGCCCGGCCCCACGGCCGGGCTTTTTGCGTTTCAGCCAATGCGGCGGCGGCGCATTTCCCGGCCCCGCGGCAGGGCAGGCACGCGCCTTTGGCCGGCGAAGCGATTGCGCCGGCAATTGTTGGCCTTACAATTCGCGAAGATGGACCTAGATTACGTATGGGCGATCCGTCACTGGATTCCCTGTCCGGAGGGAGCGGCCAACCGGCCGGTCGGACAAGGGGCGGTGCGGGTCGTCAAAGTGTGGCAAGCTGGCAATAGATGCGAAACGAAACATTCATGAGCAGGGGGAACGGCGTCGGCGGGGGCGATGGCGAGGGCGGTCGCGGCACGGAAATCGTGACCAAGATCCGGCCGAAGACCAAGCGTCCGTCCATGTACCGGGTGCTGCTGCTCAACGACGACTACACGCCGATGGAGTTCGTCATCCATGTGCTCGAACGCTTCTTCCTGAAGAATCGGGAGGAGGCGACCGAGATCATGCTGCACGTCCATCACAACGGGGTGGGGGAGTGCGGGATCTACACCTACGAGATCGCCGAGACAAAGGTCACGCAGGTCATGGATTTCGCCCGCAGACATCAGCATCCGCTTCAATGCGTCATGGAAAAAAAGTGAGGTCGACCCGTGCCGTCTTTTTCCCGCAGCCTTGAGAAGACCGTCCATCAGGCGCTCGCATTCGCGACCGCGCGGGCGCACGAATTCGCGACGCTCGAGCATCTGCTGCTGGCGCTGATCGACGATCAGGACGCGGCGGCGGTGATGCGTGCCTGCAATGTCGACCTCGACCTCTTGCGGCGTAATCTCACCGACTATGTCGACAACGAGCTCGACTCGATGGTCGCCAATGCCGGCGAGGAGGCCAAGCCGACGGCCGGCTTCCAGCGCGTTATCCAGCGCGCGGTCATCCATGTGCAGTCGTCCGGCCGCGAGGAAGTGACCGGGGCGAACGTGCTCGTGGCGATCTTCGCCGAGCGCGAGAGCCATGCCGCCTATTTCCTGCAGGAGCAGGACATGACCCGCTACGATGCGGTCAACTACATCAGCCACGGCATCGCCAAGCGGCCGGGCATGTCCGAGGCAAAGCCGGTGCGCGGCGTCGATGACGAGGCGGCGGCGACGGACGAGAGCGAGGCGCCGTCGAAGAAGTCGGACGCGCTCGACGCTTATTGCGTCAATCTCAATGACAAGGCACGCGACGGCCGGATCGATCCGCTGATCGGCCGCGACAGCGAGATCAGCCGGACGATCCAGGTGCTCTGCCGGCGGCAGAAGAACAATCCGCTGCTCGTCGGCGATCCGGGCGTCGGCAAGACGGCGATCGCCGAGGGCCTTGCCCGGCGCATCGTGCTCGGCGAAGTGCCGGACGTTCTCATGTCGTCGACGATCTTCGCGCTCGACATGGGCTCGCTGCTGGCCGGCACGCGCTATCGCGGCGACTTCGAGGAGCGGCTGAAGCAGGTCGTCAAGGAGATCGAGGACTATCCCGGCGCGATCATGTTCATCGACGAGATCCACACGGTGATCGGCGCCGGCGCGACCTCGGGCGGGGCGATGGATGCCTCGAACCTGCTGAAGCCGGCGCTGCAGAGCGGCACGATCCGCTGCGTCGGCTCGACCACCTACAAGGAGTTCCGCCAGTTCTTCGAAAAGGACCGGGCGCTGCTGCGGCGGTTCCAGAAGATCGACGTGAACGAGCCGTCGGTGGATGACGCGATCGAGATCCTCAAGGGCCTCAAGCCCTATTACGAGGAATATCACAACGTCCGCTACACCGGCGACGCGATCAAGGGCGCGGTCGAGTTGGCGGCGCGCTACATCCACGACCGCAAGCTGCCCGACAAGGCGATCGACGTCATCGACGAGACCGGCGCCTCGCAGAAGCTGCTGCCCGAATCGAAGCGCAAGAAGACGATCGGGCTGAAGGAGATCGAGGCGACGATCGCCACGATGGCGCGGATTCCGCCGAAGACGGTGTCGAAGGACGATGCCGAGATGCTGCGGAGTCTCGAGGCGAACCTGAAGCGGGTGGTGTACGGCCAGGACAAGGCGATCGAGGCGCTGTCGGCGGCGATCAAGCTTGCCCGCGCGGGCCTGCGCGAACCGGAAAAGCCGATCGGCAGCTATCTCTTCTCGGGCCCGACGGGCGTCGGCAAGACCGAGGTCGCGCGTCAGCTCGCCGAGAGCCTTGGCGTCGAGCTCCTGCGCTTCGACATGTCGGAGTATATGGAGCGGCACACGATTTCGCGGCTGATCGGCGCGCCTCCGGGATATGTCGGCTTCGACCAGGGCGGTCTTCTGACCGACGGCGTCGACCAGCATCCCTATTGCGTGCTTCTCCTCGACGAGATCGAGAAGGCGCATCCGGACCTCTTCAACATCCTGTTGCAGGTCATGGATCACGGCAAGCTGACCGACCACAACGGCAAGCAGGTCGATTTCCGCAATGTCATCATCATCATGACGACGAATGCGGGCGCTTCCGACATGGCTCGTGCGCCGATGGGCTTCAACCAGAAGAAGCGCGAGGGCGACGACACCGAGGCGATCAACCGGCTGTTCACGCCGGAATTCCGCAATCGCCTCGACGCGATCATCGCTTTCGACAGCCTGCCGGCCGAAGTGGTGCGCCGGGTGGTCGAGAAGTTCGTCATGCAGCTCGAGGCGCAGCTAGCCGATCGCGGCGTGACCTTCGAGCTCTCGGACGAGGCGACGACGTGGCTTGCCCGGGAAGGCTATGACGAGCGCATGGGTGCGCGGCCGCTTGGCCGGGTCATCCAGGAGCACATCAAGAAACCGCTGGCCGACGAGGTGCTGTTCGGGCGGCTGGTCAAGGGCGGCACGGTGCGTGTCGACGTCGAGGAACGGGCGGACGGCACGCGCGGCCTGAAGCTGGCGGCGATCGAGGACGGGCCGGTGAAGCCGAGGCCCGATCCGGACGTTGCCAAGGAGCCGAAGGCCAAGGCCAAGCCGCGCCGCAAGGCCGCTCCGGCGGCTGCCCGGAAGAAGGCCACGCCGCCGCCGAAGGAGCCGGAGCCGACGGCCGAGCCGGTGCGCGGCAAGAGCCCGGTGCCGAAGCTGCCGCGACCGAAAAAGTAGCGCTGCCGCACAGGGTGCGCTATTGCAGTGCAGCAGGCGAAACGGACCCGTCGCGGGTCCGTTTCCTTATCGGCAATCGCGGATGCGGGGCAGGAAATGGCCGGGCAGGCGAGCTCCGGACATGACGAGGACGCGGCCGAGGTCCCGGCGTTTCGCTGGGTCCTTCGGGGCATTGCCGGTATCATTTCCGTGCCGCCGTTCGTGCTCGTTTCCGCCTTCATCGGCTTCGGGGCGCTGGCCCGCGACACCGGGCTCGGGCTCGGCCACACGGTGTTCATGACCGGCATGGTCTGGGCGCTGCCGAGCCAGATCGTGCTCATCGGCGCGGTCGCGGCCGGCACGGGCATCGCCGCGACGATGGCGGCCGTGGCGCTCTCGGCCGTCCGCCTTTTGCCGATGACGATGTCAATCCTGCCCTTGATGCGCGGCGAGAAGACGTCGCGGGCGCTGCTGATGGTGCTGTCGCACTACATCGCCGTGACCGCCTGGGTCGAGGCGATGCGCAAGCTGCCGCACATGCCGCGGGCAGCGCGGGTGCCGTATTTCGCCGGGTTCGGGACGACGCTCGTCCTGCTCAATCTCGGCGCGGTCTCGGCGGGCTACCTGATGGCGGCAGCAGTGCCGCCGCATATCGCCGCCGGGCTCGCCTTCCTGACGCCGGTCTATTTCCTCATCTCGCTGTCGGCTGCGGCGCAACTGACGGCGGACCGGGCGGCGCTCGTCTTCGGGCTCGTGCTCGGCCCGGTGTTCCACCTCGTCGAGCCCGAGTTCGACCTGATGTGGACCGGGCTTGTCGCCGGGCTTGCGGCCTATCTCGTCCATCGCTGGAGGCGCGGCCGGTGAACGAGAGCTTCTGGTCGATCGCCACGCCGTGGTGGCCCTATCTCTTCATCCTCATCGCCGGATGGGCGGCGACCGACGTCTGGCGGTTCGTCGGCGTGATGCTGTCCGACCGCCTGACGGAAGACAGCGAGGCGCTGATCCTGGTGCGCTCGATCGCGACCGCGCTGGTTGCCGGCGTCATCTCCAAGCTCGTCATCTTTCCCGGTGGCGCGCTCGTCGGGGCGCCGCTGGCGCTGCGCCTTGCCGCCGTCGCGGCGGGCATGGGCTTCTTCTGGGGCGTGCGCCGCAATCTCTTCCTCGGCATTCTCGTTGCCGAGGTTGTTCTCATCGGCGGCTGGCTATTCATTTAGAAAAGAGTTACCGGAAACCCTATCGAAACCCCCTCCTGCTAGACTTTTGTTTGGGTTAAGGTCGAGGGAGGTGGAATAGTGAAAATCGAGACGCGATTAAAAATCGCGATAATTCTATTTATCGTTTTTCTTGATGCTATCTGGTTTGCTTTCGACAATATTCAATTTGCTTGGAACAAGGCAATTGTTCTCATGTTCTCCAGTCCGGTTCTCTTGGTCATCTGGGCGTATTATGCGATTGTTCGCGGCGAGGCGGGGCTGGCTGCGATGGCGCGGGAGACCTTGTTCCTCCTCCTCTTCTCCGGGGCGTCGGCACTGCTCTCCTATCACGTCATCACGCTGAACCTGCCGCTTGTCGACGATGAGCTTGTCGCTATCGACCGGGCGCTCGGCTTCGACTGGCTCACCTATGTGGGTGTCGCCAATGACAGCGCGCTCATCGGCGACCTCTCGTCGTTGTTCTATATCGCGGCGCTGCCGTCGGTGGCGCTGGCGATCGCGGTGCTGCCGCTTGCCGGCAAGACCGACCGGGCGGAAGAACTGCTTCTGGCGGTGATGATCGGGGCGCTCGCGGCGATCGCGGTCTCCGGTGTGTTGCCGGCGAGCGGGGCGCTTGCCCATTTTCGCGATGCGCCCGGCTTTTCGATGGAAAACCGGCCGCTGGTCGACCTCAAATACATGCAGCCGTTCTTCGACCTGCGGGATGGCAATCCGGTGCTCTTTGCACTGTCGCAGCCGAAAGGCCTCATCGCGTTTCCGTCCTATCACGTGGCGCTCGGGGTGATCGTCACGCTGGCGTTTCGCGACATGCCGAGGCTTCTCGTGCCGGTGGCGCTGGTCAACGGTGCGATGATCCTGACGACGCCGATCGATGGCGGCCATCACATGGTCGACGGAATCGCCGGTGCCGTGCTCGGTGTCGCCGCAGTCCGGGCCGCGGCGGCCATCCGGGCGGCGATTGCGCGCCATGAGCAGGCGGTCGGCCGGCGGCCGGTGAAATCGCTGTCGCAAATGACCAGCGGTTGCTCTTCCCGTGTCAGCGGTCCGGGCAAGTCGACGGGTCACTCCTGCGGGCCGCGTTCGGCAACCGGAACCGGCAGGGGCGCAGCGGCGGGATGAAGGAGCGGCCACATCGCGCCGAGGCGCGCGCCGAGCGGGCGCGCCGGACGGCGGGCAAGGTGCGGCCCTGACAGTCCCGGGCGAACCGGCTCACCCCGATGACCCGGAACCGGCATGGCAGCGGCTGTGCCGGTTTCTTTTTTGGTGGCGCCACTCTCTAGCGCGCCGCTATTCAGAGTTGTGGATGCTGGCGGGCCTTGCGGCCGTTTTTCTGGTGTTTTGCAATATAAGTCGCCAAACTATTAGGTGTGCCGGTTGTGTTTGGCGGGGTGGTTGTTTCCAACCTGATATATTCTTTACACCAAAAATAAAGCGATGCGTTTTACTCTGCCGGCCTTCCGAAGGGCGTTGGAGAAAGCGGCCTCCGATGACAATCGAAGCGCGTCTGAAAATCGCGGTGATCGTGGCGATCGCCGCCATTGATGCCGTCTGGGCGTCGGTGGCGGGCATTCGTTTCGACTGGCCGGGAGCGCTGCAGCTTCTCGTCGCCTGCCCGGTGCTGGCGCTCGTCTGGGCCTATTATGCGCTGAAGCGCGGCGAGGCGGGGCTGGCGACGATGGCGCGGGAGACGCTGTTCCTGCTCAGCTTCTCGGGTGCGACGGCGCTTCTGTCCTATCTGGTGACGACGCTGAACCGGCCGCTCATCGACGAGACGCTGGTCGCGGTCGATGCGGCGATCGGCTTCGACTGGATGGCCTACATCGCCTTCATCAACGCTCATCCGCTGCTCGGCGACCTGTCGACCGGCTTCTATCTCAGCTCGCTGCCGCTCATTGCGCTTGCGATCGCGGTGCTGCCGCTGATCGGCAAGGCGGACCGGGCGGCCGAGCTTTTGACGACGGTGATGGTCGGCGCGCTCATCGCGATCGCGATTTCCGGCATCCTGCCGGCGTCCGGGCGCTGGCCTACTACCAGCCGTCGCCGGACTTCTATCTGCAGAACGGTCCGCTCGTCGATCTCGACTACAAGCAGACCTTCTTCGACCTGCGGTCCGGTGCGCCGGTGCTCTTCTCGCTGGCCGAGCCGAAGGGCCTCATCGCGTTCCCGTCCTATCACGTGGCGCTCGGCGCGATCCTGATGCTGACGCTGCGCGACATGCCGCGCTTCCTCGTGCCGGTCATGCTGATCAACGGCACGATGATCCTGACGACGCCGATCGACGGCGGCCATCACATGGTCGACGGTATTGCCGGTTTGCCCTCGGGCTCGTTGTCTTCCGTCTGTCGCTGGCCCTGCGGGCGGTGTTTGCCCGGCGGGATGGCGAAGCGACGATGTCCGGCGCCGGGGCGGCGCCGGTGCCGGCGGAATAGCCAATCAGGCCAATCAGCCTTCGATCGCGGCGCGGATCTTCCCGGCGTTGGCGGCGAGGACCGCGTGGTCGGCCATGGCGCCGGTATAGGGCGGCATGGCGACGCCCTCGAAGCGCGGCACGATGTGGAAATGCAGGTGGAACACCACCTGACCGCCGGCCGGCTCGTTGTACTGCAGGAGCGAGATGCCGTCGGCGGCGAAGGCCTTCTTCACCGCGCGGGCGATCTTCTGCACCGTCACCATGGTGCTGGCGAGGGATGCGTGCTCGATGTCGAGCAGGTTGCGCGCCGGCTTCTTCGGAATGATCAGCGTGTGGCCGTCGCAGCGCGGCATGATGTCCATGAAGGCGTAGCTGTGCTCGTCCTCATAGACCTTGTGGGACGGAATCTCGCCGCGAAGGATCTTGGCGAAGATGTTGTCGTTGTCGTAGGCGGCAACCATGTCGAGCCCTCGGAATCTGTTCTTCCCGTTTGTTTCAGGGGCAGGGGCAGGGGTCAAGAGGCGGCGGTGTCGCCGCGCCGATAAGGCCCGGCGTCGGCCAGGGCATCGGCCTCGAGGGCGACATGGCGGCGCTCCTCGTCGAGGTAATCGGCGACGGCACGGCGGAAGGACGGATCGGCGATGTAGTGGGCCGAGCGCGTCTCGACGGGCATATAGCCGCGCGCCAGCTTGTGGGTGCCCTGGGCGCCGGCCTCGACACGGGGCAGGCGCTGCGCGATGGCGAAGTCGATCGCCTGATGGTAGCAGACCTCGAAATGCAGGAAGGGCTGGTCCTCGAGGGCGCCCCAGTAGCGGCCATAGAGCGCATCCGAGCCGATGAAATTGAGCGCGCCGGCGATGCGGCGGCCGGCCCGGACGGCAAAGACGAACAGCATCCGCTCGGCCATGCGCCCGGCGATCAGCGAGAAGAAGCGGCGATTGAGGTAGGGCCGGCCCCATTTGCGGCCGCTGGTATCGAGATAGAACTCGAAGAAGTCGTCGAGATGGGCCTCGGTGATGTCGCGGCCGGTCACCCATTCGATGGCGATGCCGTTGGCAAGCGCCTCGCGCCGCTCGCGTTTCAGGGCCTTGCGCTTGCGCGAGGCGAGGGTTGCGAGGAAATCGTCATAGCTCGCGTAGCCGGCGTTTTCGAAATGGAACTGGCGATCGCGGCGGGCGAGATAGCCGGCCGCCTCGAAGGTGCCGGCGTCTTGCAGCGTCAGGAATGTCGCGTGGGCGGAGGATGCGCCAACGCGCCGGCAGAGCTCGACAATCGCCGAGGCGAGCAGCGCCCGGTCGGAGGCCTCGCCGCTGCCCGGCCGGGTGAGCAGGCGGCGGCCGGTCGCCGGGGTGAACGGCACGGAGACCTGGAGCTTGGGATAGTAACGGCCGCCGGCGCGGCGCCAGGCATCGGCCCAGCCGTGGTCGAAGACGTATTCGCCGAGGGAGTGGTTCTTGGCGTAGCAGGGCACGACGGCGGACGGGCGGCCGTCGTCGCCGTCAAGAACGAGGTGCTGGGTCATCCAGCCTTCCGCCGCGCCGACGCAGCCGGCATCCTCGAGGGCGGAGAGAAAATCGTAGGATACGAACGGGTCGAAAGCGCCGCCCGAGGCCGCATGAGGGTTGGCGCAGGCGTCCCAATCCTCCCTTGCGATCTCGCCAAGGCTGGCAAGGACCGTCACTGCCCGTTCCGTCATGTGGCTGCCCGCTGAAAACTCCGTCTCCGCGAAGAGGTAAGGGACCCGCGCGTCATCTCAAGGCGCTCGCCGGCATTTGCCGCGCTTGGCATGCGGCCGGCGGCCTCATTCAGGCAGGAAGCCCTCGAATATGATCTGGTCGGCATAGCGGGCGGCGCGGGCGCGCTGCTCGGCGGTGCGCACGGTCCAGGTCAGCAATGGCCGGCCGAGCGCCTTCATGAGGAGCGGGGCCGCCGCCGGCAGGCCGTCGATGTCGTAAGCGATGAAATGCGGCTGCGAGCGGTGGGCGTGCAGCAGGTGGCGGAGCTGGAAGCGTTGCCAGGCGGTGAGGCCGTAGCGGTTCCAGTAGCCAAGGTCGCGGTAGTTCTCGCCGACGATGCCGCGGGCAAGGCCGGGCGCCAGGTGGGCGAGGGCGGCGACGGGGCGGGGATCGAACGACATCGTCGCGACCGGGCCACGATATTCCAGGCAGAGTTCGGCGACGCGGCGGGCAAGGCCGGGGGCGCGGTCCCAACTGCTCTTCAGCTCGATGATGAGCGGCACCCGGCCGCCAACCTGATCGAGCAGTTCGCCGAGCGTCTGGATGCGGTCGGCGGTATCGCGAAAGGCGACCTGCTGCAGTTCGCGGGCCGGGAATTCGCCGACATGGCCGGTGCCGAGGGTGAGGCGCTCCAGCGTGCCGTCGTGAAAGACGACAGCCTCGCCGTCGGAGGTGAGGCGGACGTCGCATTCAATGGCAAAATTGCGCTCGATCGCGCCGGCAAAGGCGGACGAGGTGTTCTCGATGATGCCGCGCCCGGCGGCATGCAGCCCGCGATGGGCGACCGGGCGCGCCGTCAGCCAGCCTAGATCGCGCATATGGCTCAGGCGACCTCGACGATGGCGTCGATCTCGACGGCGACGCCGAGCGGCAGCACCGGCGCGCCGACGGCGAAGCGGGCGTGGCGGCCGCGATCGCCGAGCACCTCGACCATGAGGTCGGAAGCGCCGTTGATGACCGCCGGCTGGTCGGTGAAGGCATCGGTCGAGCTGACGAAGCCGCCGAGCTTGACGATGCGGACGATGCGGTCGAGGTCGCCAAGGGCGGCCTTGCACTGGGCGAGGATGTTGATGGCGCACTGGCGGGCGGCGGCCTTGCCGGCGGCAACGTCGAGGTCCTCGCCGAGACGGCCCTTGTGGGCGACGCCGCCGGGGGCGACCGGAATCTGGCCGGAGACGAAGAGCAGATTGCCGCTCTGCACGAAGGGGACATAGTTGGCTGCCGGCGCGGGCGCGCCCGGGAGTTCGATGCCGAGTTCTTTCAGCCGGGCTTCGGTCGCGCCGCTCATGATGCCTCCGTCGTCGGATGGATGATGGTGGATGAATGTCGATTGCCTCGACCTTATCCGATCGGTGCGGCGCGATGCCATCGTTTTGCGCGTGGCCGTTCACGGCATTTTGCCGACCGCAAGCGCGCGACAGCCGCGATTTTCTGCTATGACGACGCGTTTCGTTGACCGGCCACACGTTGTGGACGGGCGCGAATGGGAGTTTGTTCATGGTCCTGAAATTCGCTGTGCCTGCGCTGCGTTCCCTGCCACTGATGCTGGCGCTCCTTGCCGCGCCCGTGACCGCATTGGCGCAGGGCGCCGGAATGCCGGCGGGCGAGGGCAATTCCGCCGGGGCGGAAAAGCCGCTCGAGGCGCCGATCGTGCTAGTGCCGCATCGCGCGGTCTATGACCTGAAGCTTGGCAGCGAGGCGGGCGAGGGCGGCGTTGCGGGTCTTCGCGGGCGGATGGTCTTCGAGTTCACCGGGGCGGCCTGCGAGGGCTATTCGGTCAATTTCCGGTTCGTCACCGACATGACCGACAATGACGGCGGCCGCCGCATCAGCGACCTGCGCTCGACATCCTACGAGAGCGGCGATGCCACTTCCTTCCGGTTCATCTCGAAGGATTTCCTCGACAACAAGTTGACCGATGAAGTGAAAGGCAGCGCCGAGCGTGGCGCCGACGGCACCATCACCGTGAAGACGTTGCAGCCGGCGAAGGCCGAGGTGAAGTCGGACGTGCGCACGCTGCTGCCGACCGAGCACCTCATCGAAACGATCGCCAAGGCGCGGGCCGGCGTTGCCTTCTTCGAGGCGCCGATCTTCGACGGGTCGGATGACGGCACCAAGTTCTTCGCCACGGCGTCGGTGATCGGCGCGCCGGCCGTGCCGGCCGCCGACGACCCGGAGACGGGGGCGGTTCCGGATGTGATGAAGGCGCTGCCGGTCTGGCCGGTGACGCTGACCTATTTCGATCTCGAGGAGAGCGCCGGCGAGCTGACGCCGGTCTACAAGCTCACCTTCCAGCTCTACGACAACGGCATCAGCCGGCATGTGGCGATGGACTACGGCGAGTTCGGCATCGACGGGACGCTCGTCGAGCTGACGCTGCTTGATCCGCCGGCCTGCGCCCGGGCAAACTGAACCTCCGGGCGCTTCTCGACGGCGCGACCGCGACGGTCGCGCGGCGGGTAGCGGCAATCAGAGCGCTGCCGCTGCGGCCGTGCTGTCAGGGCAAGCCATGTTCGACTATTCACTGCTTCACTGGACGACCTTCCTTTCGGCGGCGCTGCTCTTGAACCTGTCGCCGGGGCCGGATATCGCCTTCATCCTCGGGCAGACGGTTCGTGGCGGCCGGCGTACCGGTTTTGCCGCGATGTTCGGCGTGTGGACCGGCGCGTTCGGCCATGTGCTGATGGCTGCGGGCGGGCTTTCGGCGGTTCTGGCGGCGTCGGCGCTTGCCTTCTCGGTCGTCAAATGGCTGGGCGCCGGCTATCTCATCTGGCTTGGCATCCAGGCGTTGCGGTCTGACGGCGGCTCGTTCGTCCAGGACCGGGTGAGCGTCGGTTCCGGTTACCTGACGGTGTTCCGGCAGGGCATGCTGGTGGCGGTGCTCAATCCCAAGGTCGCCGTGTTCTTTCTGGCGTTTCTGCCGCAGTTCGTCGTCGCCGGAGCGGGACCGGTCTGGGCCCAGCTTTTCCTGCACGGCACGCTCATCATTGCCGTTGCCGCGCTGGTGGAGCCGGTGCTGGTCATTGTCGGCGAACGTCTGACGTCGGGATTGCGGAGCAATCGGCGGCTGGCGCTCTGGCTCGACCGAAGCCTCGGGGCGATGCTCGTTGCGCTCGGCATTCGCCTTGCCCTGCAGGAGCGATAATCAAGTCCGGGTTCGGGCGCCCGCGCGCGGGCAGGTCAGCCTGTGGTCTCGTCCGGCTTTTGCGCCGGCTTCGGCTGGCGAGACGTCTTGCCGTCGAGATCGGCGGTGAGGCCGAGCGCGAGCGTCTTGTCGCCGAACTTTGCCGCACCTTGTCCATGGCGCGCTCGACAGCGGCGCGGCGGCCGGCACTTCGTCAACGAGGTCTATCGGATCGGCGTCGCGCGGATCGACGAGGTCGGCAACGCCAATGCCGATGAGCCGGAAGGCGGTGCCGTCGATCTCGCGGGCGAGCAGGTCGTCGCCGACGCGGAAAATGCGGTCGGCGAGCATGGTCGGGTCGGCGAGCTTGCGGTTGCGGGTGCGCTGGCGGAAGTCGGCGGTCTTCAGTTTCAGCACGACGGTCTCGCCGGCAAGGCCGGCGGCCTTCAGCCGCGCCGAGACCTTTTCAGCAAGTGCGCGCAGGATGCGGCGCAGCTCCTGCAAGTCGGAAATGTCGGTCTCGAAGGTCGTCTCGGCGCTGATCGAATGGGCCGGCCGATCGGGCTCGACCGAACGATGGTCGATGCCGCGCGACAGGTTGAAAAGGCGCGAGCCCATCGAGCCATAGCGCTTCAGAAGGGTCGCCTCGTCCATCCGCTGCAGATCGGCGATGCGGCGGATGCCGTCCTTGCCGAGGCGGGCCTCCATGGCCTTGCCGACGCCCCAGATGAAGCCGACCGGCCTCGGCGAGAAAGGCGGCTGCCTCGGACTGGCCGATGACGGAAAAGCCGCGCGGCTTTTCGAGGTCCGAGGCGATCTTGGCGAGGAACTTGTTGGCGGCGAGGCCGACCGAGACGGAAATCCCGACGTCGCACTCGACGCGGGCGGCAAAGCGCACCAGCGTCTCGGCCGGCGGCATCCTGTGCATCTTCTCGGTGCCGGCAAGGTCGAGGAATGCCTCGTCAATCGACAGCGGCTCGACGAGCGGCGTCAGCGAGAGCATCAGGGCGCGCACCTCGCGGCCGACGGCGGCGTATTTGGCCATGTTCGGCCGGATCACGACCGCGTCGGGGCGAAACCGGGGCCTTGTACATCGGCATCGCCGAGCGCACGCCGCTGATGCGGGCGACATAGCAGGCGGTGGCGACGACGCCCGCGGCGGCCGCCGCCGATGACCGGCCGATCGACGAGCGCTGGATCGTCACGCTTCTCGATGGCGGCATAAGGCGTCGCAGTCGACATGGGCGGTCGACAGCGTGAACAGCTTCGGGATGGAACAGCAGGCGCGGGCTGCCGCAGCCCGGGCAACGCTGGGCGCCGGCCTTCACATGGCGCGCGCAATCGCGGCAGATGCCCTTGCCGTTTGTGGTGTTGCCGTCGCTCACGGGCACTTCTCCCAAGCACCCAGGCCCAGTTGCGGTATCAGTCGTTCCAGAGACGGGCGGCGCCACGCACGCCGCTGGCGTCGCCATGCACGGCCTTGCGCACGGTGACGCGCGGCAGGCGGGCAAAGACATAGGGCAGCACGGCGCCGGGCAGGCGCTCGTCAAGACCGGGCATGTTGGACAGGCCGCCGGCCAGCACGATCACATGCGGATCGAGGATGTTGACGATCGCGGCGACGGCACGGCCGAGGCGGTCGAGATGGCGGTCGAGGGTCGCCTGCGCTTTCGGGTCGGCCGGGGCGCGGGCGATGATCTCGGCGGCGGTGAGCGTCTCGCCGGTGACGCGGGCATGGTCGGCGGCAAAGGACGGGCCGGCAACCCAGGTTTCCAGGCAGCCGTGCTTGCCGCACCAGCACTTCTCGCCCGGCAGTTCCTCGGGCTTTGGCCAGGGCAGCGGATTGTGGCCCCATTCGCCGGCAATCGCGTTCGGGCCGGCGAGCAGGCGGCCGTTGATGACGACGCCGGCGCCACAGCCGGTGCCGAGAATGATGGCAAAGGAGGATGCCGCGCCCGCCGCCGCGCCGTCGTAATTCTCGGACAGGGCAAGGCAATCGGCGTCGTTGGCAAGGCGCACCTCGCGGCCGAGGGCTGCTTCAAGGTCGGCGGCGAAGGGCTGGCCGTTCAGCCAGGTGGAATTGCCGTTCTGCACCTTGCCGTCGACCGGCGAGATCGAGCCGGGCATGCCGATGCCGACGGTGCCGCGCTGGCCGCAATCCGCCTCGGCCTTGGCGACGAGGCCGGCGATGGCCGCGACAGTGCCCTGATAGTCGTTGCGCGGGGTCGGCACGCGCTTTTCGAAGACGACGCGCTCGTCGCGATCGAAGGCAATGAGGGCGATCTTGGTACCGCCAAGGTCGATGCCGATGCGCAGGTCCGGTCTGGCTGCCATGGGGTCAGGTCTCCTTTGTCCCGAACGCGCCGATCGCATCGCTGATGAACCGGCCGGTCTCGGGCCAAGAGTTTGATTTCAAGGCGATTCCGTCGATGGGATCGACGAGGTCGAAGAAGCGGCGGTCAGCAACGAAGTGGATGACGTGGGTCGCCGCGCCGGCGTCGCGGACCGAGATGATGTTCGACGGGCTGTCGTCGAGGAAGAACACCGGACGGGCGGCGCCGGCGGCGAGACGCGTGACGGCGGGTCCTTTCGGGCCGTCATTGGCAACGACCGGATAGGGCACGCCATGACGGGCGAGAGCGGCGGCGCGCTCGTCGCGATAGGCGGCCGGCAGATTGGTGAGGAAGACGATATCGGCGACGGCATCGAGGGCGGCAAGCGCCTCGATAGCGCCCTCGACCGGTCGCTGGCGGCCCGTCTCCCTGGCAAAGAAGGTGTCGAGCAGACGGCCGACCTCGGCCTGGCGGATGGCGGTGCCATCGTCCAGCCGCTCGATGTTGCCGGTGAGGCCATAGCTGCGGGCGACGAGGCGGTAGCCCGAATCGATGAGGAAGGTCTCGAACGGACCGATGAAGGACATCACGACCTCGTCGACGTCGCAGACGACGAGCGGCCGGCCGGCAAGGCGCAGTTCGGCGATCTGCCCGGCGGTGTGGGGTGCGATGGTCACGGGTTGAGGCCGCCTGCGGGGCCAGTGCCGGCGATGCGATGGCGGGCGGCTTCGATCGCCTCCGGCGAGAGGCCGGCCGTCTCGGCGAAGACGAAGAGCTCGGACTGGTCGGCGAGCACGTGATCGAGGACGGCGACGAGAAAGCCGGGCTCGCCGGCGGCCTTGCGCAGGTTCTCCGGGCCGAGGCCGGTCAGCGAAAGAAACCGGCCGAGACGCTCGGGTTCGGCCGCGATGAAGGCGAGCGCGGCAATGGCCGCAGCCTCCGCTGATTCCAGGTCGATGGCGGCTTGCTTCGGCGGCATTCGGGGTTCCGTTTGTTATTCCGAAAGAAATTTACGTTAGGGTCAGCCTGCAATGAGGACGATCGCAGAACGCCGATCCGCCATGCCGCCGCGATTCGCTTGGGACAGCGCTTTGACGGCACACCCCCGGGGGACGGGGTCAAGAATAGCGGGGCGCCTACGGGCGTCAACGCAAACGGCAGCGGCTGATGCGAGCGGGGAGATGGAATGATGACGAAGACAGTCATGATCGTGGAAGACAACGAGCTCAACATGAAGCTCTTCCACGACCTGCTCGAGGCGCACGGCTACGAGACGATCGAGACCCGGAACGGGCTCGAGGCGCTCGACCTTGCCCGCACCCATCGTCCTGATCTCATCCTGATGGACATCCAGTTGCCCGAGGTTTCCGGTCTCGAGGTCACCAAGTGGATCAAGGAAGACGACGAACTACGTCGCATTCCGGTGATCGCGGTGACGGCCTTCGCGATGAAGGGTGACGAGGAGCGGATCCGGCAGGGCGGCTGCGAGGCCTACATCTCGAAGCCGATCTCGGTGGCCAAGTTCATCGAGACGGTGCGGACTTATCTCGGCGAAGGCTGAGGACTGGAAGCGGCAGGACCGAGGGGACGACAATGACTGCACGCATTCTGGTGGTCGATGACATTCTGGCGAACGTGAAGCTGCTGGAAACACGTCTGACCGCTGAGTATTTCGAAGTGGTGACCGCGATGAACGGTCCCGACGCGCTGGCGATCTGCGAGCGCGGGCAGTGCGATATCGTGCTGCTCGACGTCATGATGCCGGGCATGGACGGTTTCGAGGTCTGCCGTCGGCTGAAGGCCAATCCGCGCACGGCGCATCTGCCGGTGATCATGGTGACGGCACTCGACCAGCCGGCCGATCGCGTTCAGGGCCTTGAGGCCGGCGCCGACGATTTCCTGACCAAGCCGGTCAACGACCTCGCCCTGATCACGCGCGTGCGCAGTCTCGTGCGCCTCAAGATGCTGGCCGACGAACTCGGCATGCGGATTTCGACCGGGCAGGGCTTCGGCTTTGACGCCAACGAGATCCAGCCGGCCTCGATCTGCCCGGACAATGGCAAGATCCTCATCGTCGACGATCGCGAGAGCTCCTGGCAACGCATCGCCAAGACGCTGTCGGAAAAGCACACGGTGACGGTCGAGGGCGATCCGCAGGAAGCCCTGTTCCGCGCCGCCGAAGGGGATTTCGACCTCGTCATCGTCAGTCTGGCGCTGCGCGACTTCGATGCCCTGCGGCTTTGCTCGCAGCTTCGCTCGCTGGAGCGCACCCGGCTGATGCCAATCCTCGTGCTCGTCGAGCCGGAGGAGAGCGCCCGGCTGATGCGCGGCCTCGAACTCGGCGTCAACGACTACCTGATGCGGCCGATCGACCGGAACGAGCTCGTTGCCCGCGTCAAGACGCAGATCCGCAAGAAGCGCTACACGGCGTTCCTGCGCGAGAACGTCCAGCAGAAGATGGAAATGGCCGTCACCGACGCGCTGACGGGCCTGCACAACCGGCGCTATCTCGAGAGCCACCTCGCGGCGCTGTTCGACCAGGCAACCTCGCGCGGCAAGGCACTGTCGCTGCTGATCGTCGACATCGACTTCTTCAAGGCGGTCAACGACACCTATGGCCATGACGGCGGCGACGACGTGCTGAAGGAATTCGCCCGGCGCATCCGGGCCAATATCCGGGGTATCGACCTTGCCTGCCGGTATGGCGGCGAGGAGTTCGTCGTCGTGATGCCGGAGACCGATGCGGCGCTCGCCTACATGATCGCCGAACGCATCCGCCAGAAGGTCGCGGCCGAGTCGTTCATCATCCACGGCGGCCGCAAGGCGATCGACGTCACCATCAGCGTCGGCGTCTCCTCGCTCGTCGGGCCGAACGACACCACGGCGGCGATGCTGAAGCGGGCCGACGAGGCGCTCTACTCGGCCAAGCGCGAAGGCCGCAACCGGGTCGTCGCCGACGCGGCCTGATTGCCGCCCGGTTCCGGACAGTCCGGCACTGTTGGTCAGTATTTCTGATTCAACGATTACAAAATATTTGAGCCGCCTGATGGTCCGTCAGGCGGCTTTTTGTCGTTTTGATGGCGGATTTGTTTAAAGTTGTAATTATTAGGATTAATGTTTTACTAAAATCCCCTGTTTCAAATGATGTTATTTAGAAAAAACTTGTATTGGCCGAAGCTGCGTTTATGGTCAGGGCCACAAGAAGTTTGGTTTCGCAAGGCCGTCGCCAGAATGAGCGTATCGCAAGATCACATTCATGGTGGCTTATACTTGCGAACGGAACCCTACGGTGTTCTCAGGTCCGCCGCATCTCCTGGGTCCGTGGGGTAGGCCGGGCCGGTAGCGACAGAGTGGCCTCCTCGTAACCTGCGCTTCCGACCCGGCCACCTTCTTCTTCAATCCCGACAGTTCCGTTGTCCCCGCCAGTTTCGTTATCCCCGCCAGTTCAGGCATGCCCGGTCGCGCCGTCACCGGTCGTGCCGGCAGTCGCGCGGGTGTTGTGTTGCCCTCGTAATTGCGGGAGCGGCTTCATCGGTCGTCAGGATCGCCTGGTGCGGCAGCCCGGCGGCATCGAGACGGGCGAGGGCAGGGGAGACAAGCGGCGGGGCAGGCGAGTGGCGGGTCAGTGAGTAGCGGGGCAGGTGGGGGAATTGCTTGCGGCCAATAAAAAAGCACCGCCGGAGCGGTGCTTTCGAGAGTTCGACGCGGAAGGCCGGATTACTTGATCTTGGCCTCGCGGAACTCGACATGCTTGCGCACGACCGGGTCGTATTTGCGGACGACGAGCTTCTCGGTCATGGTACGGGTGTTCTTCTTGGCAACGTAGAAGTAGCCGGTGTCGGCGCTGCTCACGAGCCGGATCTTGATGGTGGTGGCCTTCGCCATGGGATCGTTCCTTACGGTCTGCGCCCAGCTCGCCGTGCGACAGGGTCGGCAGGCACTGCGGCATGAATTCCAGAATCTTCGGCGGCACCCTACGCATCGCGCGCCGAATGTCAAGAAAGAGGCATATGTTGCTGCGACAATTCCTGGCGTGACGATGAATCGCGCGTCGGCGAAAGCCGCGCAGACGGCCCGGTTTCGCGCCGGCGCCCATGAAGCTGACCTTTCTTCGGGCTTTTCAGCGTCCTTCCGGTCGGCTAGAAGCCCCTCGAATACTCCCAGGCTCCGATCGTGACAGGGAAGGGAAACCCCATGACCGCTATCGTTGACATCATTGGCCGTCAGATCTTCGACAGCCGCGGCAATCCGACCGTCGAGGTCGACGTCGTTCTGGAAGACGGCTCGTTCGGCCGTGCCGCCGTGCCCTCGGGCGCCTCGACCGGTGCCCATGAGGCCGTCGAGCTGCGCGACGGCGGCAGCCGCTATCTCGGCAAGGGCGTGACCCAGGCCGTCGACAACGTCAATGGCGAGATCTACGACGCCATCGGCGGCATGGACGCCGAGGACCAGATCCGCATCGACGAGGCCCTGAACCAGCTTGACGGCACCGCCAACAAGAGCCGGCTCGGCGCCAACGCCATTCTCGGCGTTTCGCTGGCGGTTGCCCGCGCCGCCGCCGATGCATCGGGCCTGCCGCTCTATCGCTATGTCGGCGGCCCGAGCGCCCGCATGCTGCCGGTGCCGATGATGAACATCGTCAATGGCGGCGCCCATGCCGACAACCCGATCGACGTGCAGGAATTCATGATCATGCCGGTCGGTGCCGAGAGCATCGCCGATGCCGTGCGCATGGGCTCGGAAGTGTTCCACACGCTGAAGAAGGCCCTCAAGGACGCCGGGCACAACACCAATGTCGGCGACGAGGGCGGCTTTGCGCCGAACCTTGCCTCGACCGACGACGCGCTCGGCTTCGTCATGAAGGCGATCGAGAAGGCCGGCTACAAGCCGGGCGACGACGTCTGCCTGGCGCTCGACTGCGCCTCGACCGAGTTCTTCAAGGACGGCCGCTATGACCTTGCCGGCGAGGGCCGCAAGCTCGATTCGGAAGGCATGGCCAAGTACCTTGCCGACTTCGTCGCGCGCTATCCGATCATCTCGATCGAGGACGGCATGGCCGAGGACGACTGGGACGGCTGGAAGATCCTCACCGACATGATCGGCGACCGCTGCCAGCTCGTCGGCGACGACCTGTTCGTTACCAACTCGGCGCGGCTGCGCGAGGGCATCGCCCGGGGCGTCGCCAACTCGATCCTCGTCAAGGTCAACCAGATCGGCTCGCTGACCGAGACGCTCGAGGCGGTCGAGACGGCGCACAAGGCGGCCTACACGGCGGTCATGTCGCATCGCTCGGGCGAGACCGAGGACTCGACGATCGCCGACCTCGCGGTGGCGACCAACTGCGGCCAGATCAAGACCGGCTCGCTTGCCCGTTCGGACCGGCTCGCCAAGTACAACCAGTTGATCCGCATCGAGGAAGAGCTTGGCTCGGCGGCCCGCTTCGCCGGCCGTTCGATCCTCAAGGTCTCCTGATCCCAGGTC
>JAWKVW010000020.1:0-63081 GCA_041397845.1 Hyphomicrobiales bacterium
GACGCCAAGAGCTACACCTTCAATTACGAGGCCCTGAAGACCGCCAATGACGACGTGCAGATGCGGTCCGACTGGTTCCTGCCGATCTGCACCGGCTCGGAGCGCCTGAAGGACGACAACGGCCGCAAGACCCATCCGACCCAGAAGCCGGAAGCGCTGCTGCACCGGGTGCTGATGTCCTCGACGAAGCCCGGCGATGTGGTGCTTGATCCGTTCTTCGGCACCGGCACGACCGGCGCCGTCGCCCGGCGTCTCGGCCGCCATTTCATCGGCGTCGAGCGCGACCGCACCTATGCCGCCGCCGCCGCCGAGCGCATCGCCGCCGTCGAGCCGACCCCGGCCGAGGCGCTGGAAACGGTCCGCGCGAGGCGGGCCGAGCCGCGCGTTGCCTTCGGCTCGCTCGTCGAATCAGGGCTCGTGCCGGCCGGCACCGTGCTGACCGATGCCAAGGGCCGCCACGCCGCCGTGGTCCGGGCCGATGGCACGCTGGCCGTCGAGCGCGAGGCTGGCTCGATCCACAAGATGGGCGCCCGCGTCCAGGGGCTCGATGCCTGCAACGGCTGGACGTTCTGGCACGTCGACACCGGCGGCAGGCGCGAGCCGATCGACGTCTACCGCACGGTCGTGCGCCGCCAGATGGCCGCTGCCGGCTGAGGCAGTCTCGGGGCGGCGCCTGTCAGCGCCGCGCCCGCTTCAGGCTTTGCGAGAGATCCGGCGCCGCCGCCGCGATGGCCTTTTTCATGACGGTCGGCAACGCCTCGCCGGCAAGCGCCGATGGTGCGCTCCACCACATGGCTTCCGGCGCGCTCGTCTTCATCCCCAGATCAGCCCGATAGACGTCGAGCTCGAGATGGAAGTGGGTGAAGGTGTGCGCCGCCGCTCCGGCCTTGCGCCAGTCGGCGGAAAACGGCGGGGCGGGCGCCGGCGCCGTCTCGGCCCAGTCGGTCGAGGGCACCTCCGCCATGCCGCCGAGCAGGCCCCTCGGCGGACGCCGCGCCAACAGCACGGCGCCATCGGCCCGCACCGCGACGAAGGCCGTGCCCCGCCGCGTCGGCCGCGCGGTCTTTTCCGCCTTGACCGGATAGCGCTCCATGTCGCCCTCGGCGCGCGCGCTGCAAGCGGCCATCCATGGACAGAGCGCGCAGGCCGGCCGCTTCGGCGTGCAGATCGTCGCGCCGAGATCCATCGTCGCCTCGGCGAATTCGCCCGGCCGGTCCGCTGGCACCAGCTCTGCAAGGCGGGCGCGGATCTCCGCCTTGGCGCCGGGCAGCGGCGCCTCGATCGAGAACAGCCGGGTCATCACCCGCTCGACATTGCCGTCGACGACCGCGACCGCCTCGTCGAAGGCAAGGGCCGCGATCGCCGCCGACGTGTAGGGGCCGATGCCGGGCAGCCTCGCAAGGGCTTCGGCGCTCTCCGGAAACCGGCCGCCATGTTCGGCCGCGACCGTGCGCGCGCATTTCAGGAGATTGCGGGCCCGGGCGTAATAGCCAAGCCCGGCCCAGGCCTTCATCACGTCATGCTCGTCGGCCGCGGCAAGGTCCTCAAGGCGCGGCCAGCGGGCAAGGAAGTCGGCGAAAAAGCCGCCGACGGCGGCGACCGTCGTCTGCTGCAGCATGATTTCCGAGAGCCACACATGATAGGGCTGAGGCCGCTGCCCGGCCGCCCGCTCGGCCGGCCCGACCCGCCAGGGCAGCGCCCGTCCGTGCCGTTCGTACCAGGCTAGCAGCATCTCGGCCGGCGTCGTCCCTGTCGTTCGTGCCTTGCCCAAGCTGCCCGCCTTTCGAAGAGGGTTCGCGCCGCCGCCGGCGATCGTTTATGGTCGCATGCCAGCGCCGGCCCGGCAGGATGTCGTGCCGCCCGCCGTCCGATCAAGAGTGAAAAGCCGCAAAAGGGACCGACGATCTTGGCGACGATGCCAAAGAAGCCAGACCGGCCGGGCAGCCCGGCGCGCCGGCGCGGCGCCCGTCCGCTCGCCGACCTTGTCCAGCCCGTCCTCGTGCCGGTCTGCCGCCAGCGCGGTTTCGGCACGGCCGACCTCCTGACCTGGTGGCCGGATATCGTCGGCCCGGCCTTTGCCCGCGTCACCCAGCCGGAAAACCTTCTCTGGCCGCGCGCCGTCGCCGATCCCGATGCCGCCCGCCAGCCGGCGACCCTCGTCCTGCGCGTTGCCGGCGCCCATGCCCTTCTCGTCCAGCAGCAGTCCGCCATGCTGCTTGAAAAGCTGAACGCCTTTCTCGGCTATCCGGCGATTGGCAAGCTGCGCATCGTCCAGCGCCCGCTCGTGCCCGCCCGCGATCGCCGCCCGCCGGCGCCGCCAGGCCTTGGCCCCGCTGCCGAGGCGGAGCTGCGCGCCCGCATCGCCGGTGTCGCCGACGAGGGCCTGCGCGAGGCCCTCGCCCGCCTCGGCCGCGGCGTCATGTCGAGCGCGGCGGCGGCCCGTCAGCCGCACCCGCTCGCGAAGTCGTGAACACCGCGTCGCACCGCCGCCATATTTCGCAAGTCTCTAGGCTTGCAGTATAAGTCCGTCACTGATTTCAGCCGCCTTCGGGGGAGGGTGGTTCGCCAAGAACGAGAGGAACGAATGAACGCCTTTTCCCGCGCCCGGCGCATTTTCAACATTCAGGCGGCCGTTGCGGCCGCGTTCCTGCTTCTGGCCGGCGCCGGTGTCGCGACCGCCGCCGAGGACGAGAAGTCTTTCCCGGCCGAGGAGGTCCTTGCCGCCGGGGCCGGCGATGACAAGGTGCTCGGCTCGCCCGACGCCAAGGTCACGGTGATCGAGTATGCCTCGCTGACCTGCGGCCATTGCGCCCATTTCCACGAGAAGACCCTTCCGGAGCTGAAGAAGAAATACGTCGACACCGGCAAGGTCCGCTTCATCTTCCGCGATTTCCCGCTCGACCCGCTGGCCACCGCCGGCTCGATGCTGGCCCATTGCGCCCCGGGCGACCGCTATTTCGACGTTCTCGGCACGCTTTTCGAACAGCAGCAGTTCTGGGCCTTCACCGACAAACCGGTCGATGCGCTGATCGCCCTGTCCCGCCAGCTCGGTTTTACACAGGAGTCTTTCGACGCCTGCTTGACGAATCAGGAGCTCCTCGACCGACTGAACAAGGTCAAGCAGACCGCCGCCGAGAAGTTCGACGTCCATTCGACGCCGAGCTTCTTCGTCAACGGCACTCTGGTGCGTGGAGCGTTGTCGGTTGAGGAGTTCGGGAAGATTCTCGATCCCCTTCTCTGAGGGGCGTGCGGCCGCCGCCCGTTCGGGTGACGGCTGCGATCGCCTTTGCCGCGAGGCGGTCCGATGAAATTCGTCAGGCTCCGCCTCGCCGGCTTCAAGTCCTTCGTCGATCCGTCCGAATTCGTCATCGAGCCGGGGCTGACCGGCGTCGTCGGGCCGAATGGCTGCGGCAAGTCCAATCTCGTCGAGGCCTTGCGCTGGGTCATGGGCGAGAGCTCCTACAAGGCGATGCGCGCCTCGGGCATGGACGATGTCATCTTCTCCGGCTCGACCAACCGGCCGTCGCGCAACACCGCCGAAGTCTCGCTCACCCTCGACAACGCCGACCGCACCGCCCCGGCCGCTTTCAATGCCGCCGATTCGATCGAGGTCATCCGCCGCATCGAGCGCGAGGCCGGCTCGCTGTACCGCATCAACGGCAAGGAAGTCCGCGCCCGCGACGTCCAGCTTCTCTTTGCCGATGCCTCGACAGGTGCAAGGTCGCCGGCGCTGGTGCGTCAGGGCCAGATCGGCGAGCTGATTGCGGCAAAGCCCCAGGCCCGCCGCGCCATCCTCGAGGAAGCCGCCGGCATTTCCGGCCTCTACAGCCGCCGCCACGAGGCCGAGCTGCGCCTGAAGGGCGCCGAGCAGAACCTCGACCGCCTCGAGGACGTGCTGACCGAGATCGACCAGCAACTGGAAAACCTGAAGCGTCAGGCCCGGCAGGCGACCCGCTACCGGTCCCTGTCCTCCGACATCCGCCGCACCGAGGCGACCCTCTTTCACCTGCGCTGGACGCAGGCGCGCGATCATGTCCGCGAGGTCGACGACCTGCTCGCCGCCGCCCGCCGCGCCGTTGCCGATATGGCGACCCGGCAGGGCGAGGCGGCAAAGGATCAGGCCGTGGCGGCGCTGCACATGCCCGAGCTGCGCGAGGCCGAGGCGAGCGCCGCCGCCGCGCTGCAGCGGCTCGTCCTTGCCCGCGGCGAGCTCGAGGCCGACGAGAAACGGGCCCGCGCCCGCCTCGCCGAGCTCGCCCGCCGCATGGCCCAGCTTGATGAGGACATGGCCCGCGAACGCCGCCTCGCCGGCGAGAACGAGGGCTTCCTGAAAGCGCTCGCCGAAGAAGCCGACACGCTGAAGGCCGATGCCGCCGCTGCCGGCGCCCGCGAAGCCGAGGCGGCCGAGCGCCTCGCAGCCGCGACGGCCCGCGTCCAGACGAGCGATGCCGCCCTTGCCGAGGCGACCACGCGCGCTGCCGAAGTGGCGGCACGCCGCGACAGGCTCGCCCGCGCCATCCGCGACGCCGGCGCCCGCCTTGCCCGGCTGGAACACGAATCGGCCGAGGTCGTCCGCGAAGCCGATGCGCTTGCTGCGACACTGTCGGGCGCGTCAAGCATCGAGGCCGACCGCGACCGGCTTGCCGCGGTGGAGACGGCGCTTGCCGACGCCGAACGGAAGGCCGCTGCCGCCGAGACCGCGACCGAGGCCGCCCGCACCGCCGAATCAGCGGCACGCGGCCCGCTCGCCGGCGCCGAGGCGGAGCTCAACCGCCACGACGCCGAGGCGCGCACGCTGGAGCGCATCCTTGCCGGCGGCGGCAACCGGAAATTCGCCCCGGTCGTCGACGGCATCAAGGTCGCGCCCGGCTATGAGGCAGCCCTTGGCGCGGCCCTCGGCGACGACCTCGAGGCAAGCCTCGATGCCGCCGCGCCCGCCCGCTGGACCGAATTGCCGGGGACCGACGCACCGCAGCCGCTGCCGGACGGTGCCGAGCCTTTGTCGACCCGCGTCGCGGCGCCGGCCGCTCTCGCCCGCCGCCTTGCCCGTGTCGGCATTGTCGATCGCGCCCGCGGCGCCGCCCTGCAAGCCGCGCTGGCTCCGGGACAGCGCCTCGTCTCCCGCGATGGCGACCTCTGGCGCTGGGATGGTTTTACGGCCACCGCCGAGGCGCCGACCGCCGCCACCGAGCGCCTTGCCCAGAAGAATCGCCTCGAGGCGGTGCGCGGCGAGGTCGCCATGGCGCGGGCGACGGTCGGGGTGCTGAAAGAAGCCCTCGCCGCCGCCCAGACGGCCCTTGCCGACGCCGTTGCCGACGAAAAGACCCGCCGCGAAGCGGTGCGCGCTGCCCGCGCCGGACAGTCCGAGGCTCGCGATGCCCTTGCCCGCGCCGAGCGGCGCCAGAGCGAGGCGCTTGCCCGCAAGGCGGCGCTCGACGCCAATCGCGACCGGCTGGCGCTGGCGCTGGACGAGGGCCGCGCCGAGGTTGCCAGAGCCGAGGCGGCGCTTGCCGATGCCGAGGACCCCGCCGCCCTGCAGTCGCGCCTTGCCGCGCTGCGGACCGAGGTCGCGGCCGATCGCGCCGCCCTTGCAGAGGCGCGCGCCGCCGCCGACGGCCTTGCCCGCGAAGCCTCGCTGCGCCAGCAGCGCCTTGCCGCCATCGCCCGCGAGCAGGCGACCTGGCAGGCGCGCATTGCCAATGCCGAGAGCCATGTCGCAACGCTTGCCGAGCGCCGCGCCGACGCCGCTGCCGAACACGAGGCCCTGGCCGCCGCGCCCGACGATTCGAGGAGCGTCGCCGCGCCCTGCTTGACGCCATCGCCAAGGCCGAGACCGCCCGCAAGGATGCTGCCGACCGGCTGGCGGCCGCCGAGACGGGCCTTGCCGAAGCCGACCGCGCCGCGCGCAACGCCCTTGCTTCCTGTCGGAAGCACGCGAAGGCCAGGCCCGCGCCGAGGAGCGCCTGAAAGCAGCGCTCGACCGCGTCGGCGAGATCGAGGCGCGCATTGTCGAGACGCTCGAGGTCGAACCGGCCGAGGTCGCGGCCCTTGCCGGTCTCGGCCCCGGCGCCGCGCTGCCGGCGGCCGACACGATCGAGGACCGGCTCGATCGGTTGCGGCAGGAGCGCGACCGCCTCGGCAGCGTCAACCTGCGCGCCGAGGACGAGGTGCGCGAACTCACCGAGCGTCGCGACGCCATGATCTCCGGACGCGATGACCTCATCCGAGGCGATCCGCCGTCTCCGCCTCGCTATCGGCAACCTCAACCGCGAGGGCCGCGAGCGCCTGCTGGCGGCATTCGAGGCCGTCAACGGTCATTTCCGCGACCTCTTCCAGAAGCTTTTCGGCGGCGGCACCGCTGAACTGATGTTGACCGAATCGGACGATCCGCTCGAGGCCGGCCTCGAAATTCTCGCCCGCCCGCCCGGCAAGAAGCCGCAGACCATGACGCTGCTCTCCGGCGGCGAGCAGGCGTTGACGGCGATGTCGTTGATCTTCGCGGTGTTCCTCACCAATCCGGCGCCGATCTGCGTCCTCGACGAGGTCGACGCGCCGCTCGACGATGCCAATGTCGAGCGCTTCTGCAATCTCGTCGACGAGATGACGCGCCTCACCGACACCCGCTTTCTGGTCATCACCCACAACCCGATCACCATGGCCCGGATGGATCGGCTCTACGGTGTCACCATGGCCGAACGCGGCGTCAGCCAGCTCGTTTCCGTCGATCTGGAGACCGCTGAGCGCTTCCGCGAGGCCGGCTGAGGCCATCGCTTGCGCCATGACCGAACCGGTGAAATCGGGCCGCACCGGCATCGTCCGTAGCCCCGATGTTGCGGTGCATACTGGCAGTTCGTCGCAGACTTTATTTTTCCCTTATATATCAGTGTGATAATAACGCATGCGGCGCCTTGACACCCCATTTTTGACAAACTATGGTGCGCGCGGCTTCGGGGGGTCTGTCAGACCGGCCGGCCATGCCTGCGCGTTTTGCGCGCCAAGCTCTGATTGTTCGGGTAGAGGACTGCGGGGCGATGAGCGACGACGAAAAGCAGACTGGCAGGGTTGCGGGCGACACAGGCGCCAACGAAGCCGAGCTTGCCGAGCGGTTCCGCCGCCTCGAGGAAAAGCTCGCCAGTGGCGGGCACGGGGCAGGAGATGGTCTCGGCAGCGGAGAACGATCGAAGCCTTCCGCCATCGGACAGGCCTTCCGGCTTTCGTCGGAGCTGGTCGCCGGCGTCGCGGTCGGATTTGGCATGGGTTGGGGTATCGACAAGACCTTCGACACCACGCCATGGGGAATGATCGTTTTCCTGTTTCTCGGCTTTGCCGCCGGCGTGCTCAATCTGTTGCGCGCCACGGGGCAGGCCGGCGGAGGTGCGGCGACGCCGAACTCCGGGGATGAGGGCTAAGCATCGCGAGCGATGCGACAAGGGCGACGAGGGCCGACGCTGTGGCGAACGATCCGATTCATCAGTTTCAGATCAGCAAGTTCTTCTCGCTCGAGCTTGGTGGTGTCGATTTCGGCTTCACCAATTCCTCGCTGTTCATGGCGGCCACGGTGGCGACTGTCGCCGGCTTCCTGATCCTGGCGACGAGCCGGCGCGGCCTGGTGCCGAACCGGGTCCAGTCGATCGCCGAGATGTCCTACGAATTCATCGCGCAGACGCTGCGAAATACCGCCGGAAGCGAAGGGATGAAATTCTTCCCCTTCGTGTTTTCGCTGTTCGCATTCGTCCTTGTCGGCAACATGCTCGGCATGTTCCCGTACTTCTTCACGATCACCAGCCACATCATCGTGACCTTCGCGCTCTCGATGCTGGTCATCTCGGTGGTCATCATCTACGGCTTCATGAAGAACGGCGTGAAGTTCCTCAAGCTGTTCGTGCCGAGCGTTCCGGCCTGGCTCCTGCCGCTGCTGATTCCGATCGAGATCATCTCCTTCGTCGCGCGGCCGCTCAGCCTCTCGATTCGTCTTTTCGCCAACATGCTCGCCGGTCACATCACCCTGAAGGTTTTCGCGGGCTTCGTCGTCACGCTGAGCGCTTTCGGCTTCACCGGCTGGGCCGGCGCCGTGCTGCCCTTCCTGCTGACGGTTGCCCTGACCGCGCTCGAGTTCCTGGTCGCGTTCCTGCAGGCTTACGTGTTCGCCACGCTGACCTGCATCTATCTCCACGACGCCCTGCATCCCGGCCACTGACCGGGCGGACGTTCGGAGCCTTTTTGAGCGGAATACACCCAAATCCACGAAACGGGAGTTCACATCATGGAAACTGAAGCTGCAAAGTTGATCGGTGCTGGTCTTGCTTGCACCGGCATGGGTGGCGCCGGCATCGGCCTTGGCGTCCTGTTCGGCAACTACCTCTCCGGCGCCCTTCGCAATCCGTCGGCCGCCCAGGGTCAGTTCACCAACCTGCTCCTCGGCTTCGCCCTTACCGAAGCGCTCGGCATCTTCTCGCTGCTGATCGCGCTGCTGCTCCTCTTCGTGTTCTGAGCAGCGAAACGAAGTCCTGTGATTGGCGGTGCCCGGTGACGGGCACGGCCCGGCGGGGATAGACATGGCCGAAGAAGTCCATACCGAAACCCAGGTTGCGCACGGCGAAGGTGCCCATAGCGGCGGCTTCCCGCCGTTCGACAGCTCGACGTTCGGCTCGCAGCTTCTGTGGCTGGCGATTACCTTCGGCCTTCTCTACTACCTGATGGCCAAGGTGGCGCTGCCGCGCATCGCCGGCATTCTCGAGGACCGGCGCGACCGGATCGAGGGTGACCGCGAGGAAGCCCTGCGTCTGAAGGAAGAGACCGACGCCGCGATCGCCGCTTACGAGCAGGCGCTTGCCGAGGCGCGCGCCAAGGCGCACGGCATCGCCCAGGCGACCCGCGACAAGCTCTCTGCCGAGGTCGCCGAGAAGCGCACCGCGGTCGAGGCCGAGCTTGCCGGCAAGCTGGCCGAGGCCGAGACCCGCATCCGCGAGATCAAGGCGACCGCCCTCGGGCAGGTCGGCGAGATCGCTGCCGATGCGACCGGCGAGATCGTTCGGGCTCTCGGCGGTGGCGATGTTGCCGCTTCCGAGGTGACCGACGCCGTCAACCAGAGCCTTGGCAAGTAAGGAGAGGAACATGGACGCTACATTCTGGGCATTTGCCGCGTTCCTCGTCTTCTTCGCCATCGTCTTCTACATGAAGGCGCCCTCGAAGGCTGGCGAAGCGCTCGACAAGCGGGCTGCGGCCATCAAGGCCGAGCTCGACGAGGCCCGTCGCCTGCGCGACGAGGCTCAGGGCATTCTCGCCGAGTACCAGCGCAAGCGGCAGAACGCCGAGCGTGAGGCCGACGACATCGTCGCTCAGGCCAAGGCTGAAGCCGAGCGCCTGACCGAGGAAACCTCGTCCTCGCTGAAGGAAATGATCGAGCGGCGCACCAGGGCCGCAGAGATCAAGATCGCGCAGGCCGAGGCGCAGGCAATCGCCGATGTTCGCGCGGCTGCTGCCGACGTGGCGGTGGCAGCGGCGGAAAAGATCCTGACCGGCAAGGTCAGCGGTGATGTCGCCAACGGCCTCATCGCGGCGAGCATCGCCGAGGTCAAGTCGAAGCTCAACTGAGCCGCGACGCTGCAGCAAGACTATTCGACCGCCGGCCTCGCGCCGGCGGTCTTGTTTTTGCTCAACGTCGGTGCTCGACCGGAGCTCGATCGGTTGGCGGATTTGTTTCCGCTGCCGACCCATTGATGGGAACGGTTGACTATCGTCTTCTACGCCATCCCCGTCATTCCCGCGAAAGCGGATATCCAGAAGTGCTCTCGATGGCAGCACTCTCGACGGCAGGCGTTTGCCAAGAACCGCTATGCGTCCGGCAGCGTCCGGCCCGGATTGAGGATGCCGTTCGGGTCGAAGGCGGTCTTGATCCGGCGCATGAGGTCGAGCTCGATCGGGCTTTTGACGCCGGGCATCAGGTCGCGCTTCAGCCGGCCGATGCCGTGCTCACCGAAATCGAACCCTCCATCCGCACCACGATGCCGTGCACGATCTCGTTGACCTCTTCCCAGCGGGCGAGGAACGCCGCCTTGTCCGCCCCGACCGGCTGGCTGATGTTGAAATGGATGTTGCCATCGCCAAGATGCCCGAAGGCGACGATCCGCACACCGGGAATGCGCGCATCGACGGCCGCCGAGGCGACCTCGAGGAATTCCGGGATCGATGCGATCGGCACCGAGACGTCGTGCTTGATCGAGCCGCCCTCAGGCTTTTGCACCTCGGACAGCGAATGCCGCAGCCGCCAGAACGCTGCCTGCTGCTCCAGCGTCTCGGCCAGTGCCGCGTCCTCGGCGATGCCCGCCTCGAGCGCCTCGCCGAGCATCGTCTCGGCAATCGTGCGCAGCGTCCCGGAAGGGTCGCCCGACGAGAGCTCGACGAGCACATACCAGGGGTGCGGTTCGGCAAGCGGATCGCGGCTGCCGGGCACATGCCGCAGCACGAATTCAAGCCCGATCCGCGGAATGAGCTCGAACGCCGTCAGCATCGGTCCGGCGGCGGCCCGCGCCCGCTCGAACAACGCCAGCGCATCGGCCGGCGTTGCGACACCGACAAACGCTGTTTCCATCGCCTTCGGTCGCGGAAAGAGCTTCAGCGTCGCTGCCGTGATGATCCCGAGCGTGCCTTCGGCGCCGATGAACAGGTGTTTCAGGTCATAGCCGGTATTGTCCTTGCGCAGCCGCTTCAGGCCGTCCCAGATCTCGCCGGTCGGCAGCACGACCTCAAGGCCGAGCACCAGGTCGCGGGTATTGCCATAGGCAAGAACGCCGACCCCGCCGGCATTGGTCGAGATGTTGCCGCCGATCCGGCACGACCCTTCCGCCCCGAGCGACAGCGGAAACAGCCGGTCGACCGCCGCCGCCGCCTGATGGATGGCATCGAGGATGACGCCCGCTTCCGCCGTCAGCGTGAAGCCGGAAGCGTCGACATCGCGGATCCTGTCGAGCCGGGCGAGCGAGACGACGACCTCGTTGCCGGCCGGCGTCGGCACCTGGCCGCCGACAAGGCCGGTATTGCCCCCCTGCGGCACGATGGCCGTGCCGGTCTCGTTGGCAAGCTTCAGGATGGCCGCGACCTCGAGGGCATTGCCCGGGCGCAGCACCATTGGCGTCTCGCCACGGAACTTGTCGCGCCACTCGACGAGATAGGGCGCCGTGTCGGCAGGGTCGGTGAGGGCGTGCGTTGTCCCGACGATGCGGGCGAAGCGATCGAGCGTCTCGGCGGTCGGTCTCTGGTGCATCGTCATTTCGGGAAAGACTCGCGACATTGGTTGCAGACGGGCCGGCCCGGGCCTTGCGCCAGCCGGATTCCGAGGGTGTCGCCAGCGCCCGGCAGCGTCAAGTGCCGATACCCGCGCTTGAAGGCCGCGCGCCCGTGTGCCATAGGAAACATCGATTTTCGAGGAAAGATGAGGACTGGCGATGGCCGAAGCGTGCGGATTGATGGCGGGCAAGCGCGGGCTCGTAATGGGCGTTGCGAACAATCGCTCGATTGCCTGGGGCATCGCCAAGGCGGCGCGCGAGCAGGGCGCCGAACTCGCCTTCACCTATCAGGGAGATGCGCTGCGCAAGCGCGTCGAGCCGCTCGCCGCCGAACTCGGCGCGATCGTTGCCGGTCATTGTGACGTCACCGACGAGGCGACCCTCGATGCCGTGTTCGCCGAGGTCGAGAAGCAGTGGGGCAAGCTCGACTTCGTCGTCCATGCCATCGCCTTCTCCGACAAGGACCAGCTCACCGGCCGCTATGTCGACACCACCGCCGACAATTTCGGCAAGACCATGCAGGTCTCGGTCTATTCCTTCACGGCTGTCGCCCAGCGCGCCGAGAAGCTGATGACCGACGGCGGCTCGCTCCTGACGCTGTCCTATTACGGCGCCGAGAAGGTCATGCCGCATTACAACGTCATGGGCGTCGCCAAGGCCGCGCTCGAGGCCAGCGTGCGCTACCTCGCCGAGGACCTTGGCAAGAGCAACATCCGCGTCAACGCGATTTCCGCCGGCCCGATCAAGACGCTCGCCGCCTCGGGCATCGGCGATTTCCGCTATATCCTGAAGTGGAACGAGTACAACTCGCCGCTCCGGCGCACGGTCACCATCGAGGAAGTCGGCGACGCCGGCCTCTACCTCCTCTCCGACCTGTCGCGCGCCGTCACCGGCGAGGTCCATCATGTCGATTCCGGCTATCATGTCATCGGCATGAAATCTCCCTATGCTCCGGATATGACCAAGCTGGCCGAATAGGGCCGACCCGGCACGGGCGTTTCGGTCCCGATGCCAGCGTCGGCATGGAAAAGATGCGTCTTCTCTATTTCATCCGACATGGCGAGACCGACTGGAACGCCGAGGGCCGTCTGCAGGGCCAGCGCGACATCCCGTTGAACGCGCATGGCCGCGAGCAGGCCGCCCGCAACGGCCGCGCCCTTGCCGGCCATTTCGCCGAGGCAGGGCTCGACCCGGCCGGTTTCGATTTCGTCGCCAGCCCCTTGTCGCGCGCCGCGATGACCATGCGCATCGTCCGCGGCGAAATGGGCCTCGACCCCGAAGCGTTCCGCTTCGATCCCCGGCTGATGGAAATCACCTTCGGCGACTGGGAGGGCGTGACGCTCGGGGAACTCGCCACCGTCGACAAGGCGGCCGCCGATGCCCGCGCCGCCGACAAGTGGAACTATGTTCCGCCGCGTGGCGAGAGCTATTCGATGCTCTCGGAGCGCATCGGCCGCTGGCTCGATACCGTCGACCGGCCGATGGTCGCTGTCTCCCATGGCGGCGTCAACCGTGTCCTGCGCGGCCTGCTTGCCGGCAACATCCCGACCCGCGAAGTGCCGATCCTCGACGTGCCGCAGGATCGCATCCTCGTCGTCCGCGGCGACGATTTCGAGTGGCTCTGACGCGGCCTCAGAGCGGCCAGACGACCAGCAGCAGCGGCACCGAAACGGCAATGACCAAGAGCTCGAGCGGCAGGCCGAGCCGCCAGTAATCGCCGAACTTCAGCCCGCCCGGTCCGAGGATCAGCGTGTTGTTCTGGTGCCCGATGGGCGTCAGGAAAGCGCAGGACGCACCGATCGCCACCGCCATCAGGAAGGCATCGGGACTGGCCCCGACGCCGTTCGCCGTGCCGATCGCGATCGGACACATTACGGCGGCCGTCGCGGCGTTGTTGACGAAGTCGGACAGCGTCATCGTCACGACGAGAACCAGCGCGAGCGCCACGACCGGATGTCCCTTGGCGACCGTATCGAGCAGCGTGCCGGCGATGAGTTCGGCCGTCCCGGTCGTGGCCATCGCCCCGGCAACCGGAATGAGCGCGCCGAGCAGCACGATCACCGGCCAGTCGATGGCCGTATAGATCGAGCGCAGCGGCAGCACCTGCGTCGCCATGACCGCGAGAACGGCGGCGGCAAAGGCAACCGCCGCCGGCACGAACCCGCTCGCCGAGGCAATGACCGCCGCGACCATGATGGCGACGGCCGTCAGCATCTTGCGCGTATCAGGCAGGCGCAATGTCCGCTCCGCCAGTGGCACGAGGCCGTAGGTCGAGGCGAACGAGGCAATGTCCTCGGCCACGCCCTGAACGAGCAGCACGTCGCCATCCTGCAGGCGGATGCTGCGCAGCCGCGACAGCGAACGGGTGCCCTGGCGCGAGACCGCGAGAAGGTTGATGCCGAACCGGCGGCGCAGGCTGATGTCTGTCGCCGAGAGCCCGGAAAGCGCCGTGCCCGGAATGACGACGAGTTCGGCAAGCTCGAGATTGGGCGCCGGCGCCGAGGGCTTTGCCTCCGCCTTCGCCGCCCCCTCCGGCGCAGCCCTTTTGGCCTCCGCCTCCTTCTCCGTCGCCTTCGACGGTGTCGCCTTGGCTTCGGCGAGCGTCAGACCGAAGGTTGAAAGGATCGTCGTCAGCGAATCCGGCGCCGCTTCGACGACGAGGATGTCGTCCGCCCTGACCTTCCGGACCGGGCTCGGCGTGCGCAGCCGCACCCCGTTTCGCACCAGCCCGACGATCTGGAAATCGGCATCGACCGGCGCCGCCTCGATTTCCCGGAGCGCCATGTCGACGATCCTCGAATCATCGGGCACGCGCACCTCGGTGAGATAGGCGCCGATGTCGAAATCCCCGGTCGCCGCGCCCTGTCGCGCCGGCACCAGCGCCCGGCCGACGAGCGACACGAAGGCGATGCCGGCGAGCGCCACCGCCAGCCCGACCGGCGTGAAATCGAACATCGCGAACCCGCTGTCGCCGGCGACCTTGGCCCGGAAGGCCGAGACGATGAGGTTCGGCGGCGTGCCGATGAGCGTCGTCATGCCGCCAAGGATCGAGCCGAAGGCGATCGGCATCAGCATCCGGCTCGGCGCGATTTCGAGCCGCGAGGCGGTCTTCAGCGCAATCGGCATGACGAGCGCGAATGCCCCGACATTGTTCATGAAGGCTGAAAGCGCCGCGACGAAGCCGACAAGGGCGGCGATCGTCACCGTCGCGCCCGCCCGCGTCGGCATGAACCGGTCGGCGGCCGCATCGACCGCGCCGGTGTTGAGCAGTGCCCGGCTGAGAATGAGCACGGCCGCGACGGTGATGACCGCCGGGTGGCCGAAACCGGCAAAGGCCTCGTCCGCCGGAACGACCCCGGCGGCAACGCCGGCAAGCAGCGCTGCGAGCGCCACCATGTCATGCCGCCACCGGCCCCAGAGGAACATGCCCATGGTTCCGACGAGAATGGCGATGATGGCTGTCTGCTCGTAGGTCATCGGCGATCCCGCGTGAACCCCGACGCCGCAACGCGCCGATGCAGGCATGGTTCCATGCCGCGCCGCTGCGTCGCAAGGACCTTTGGCGGATATCGGCCGGAAGGGTTCCCCGGCGCAAGAGCGCGCTTGATTGTGACAAATATTTCGGTATTTCTCGATATATGGATGAAATAGCCGCTCTTGACGCCCTCGCCGCCCTTGCCCAGCCGACCCGTCTTGCGGTCTACCGGCTGCTGGTGCGCACCCGCCCGTCCGGCCTTTGCGCCGGCGACATCGCCGAACGGCTCGGCGTTGTCCAGAACACGCTGTCCACCCACCTCGGCATTCTGTCCCGCGCCGGCCTTCTCGGCGCGACGCGCGAGGGCCGGACGATCCGCTACGTCGCCAGTGACGACGCCATGCGCGCCCTGATCGCCTATCTGCTCGAGGATTGCTGCGGCGGCCGGCCGGAGATCTGCGGCCCGCTTGCCCGCGTCGCCGCCGCCTGCGCCGCCGGGCCGTCGGGCGATGGCTGCTGCGGCGACCCCGCTCCAATCGAACCCATTTCCTGAACGGATGTTCCGATGACCGACAAGATCCGCAATGTACTCATCCTGTGCACCGGCAATTCGGCGCGCTCGATTCTCGGCGAGGCGATCATCGCCAAGGCTGGTGCCGGCCGGTTCCGCTCCTTCTCCGCCGGCTCGAAGCCGGCCGGCAAGGTCAATCCCTTCGCGCTCGAGCTGCTGGCCGCGCGCGGCTACGACATTGCCGGCTATCGCTCGAAGAGCTGGGATGAATTCGCTCTCGACGGTGCGCCGGCGATGGATTTCGTCTTCACCGTCTGCGACAGCGCCGCGGGCGAAGCCTGCCCCGTCTGGCCGGGCGCGCCGGTCCGGGCCCATTGGGGCATTCCGGATCCGGCCGGCGTCGCGGGCAGCGACGACGACAAGCGCGCCGCCTTCGCAACGGCCTACGACCGTCTCTCGCGTCGTGTTGCTGCTTTCCTTGCCCTCGATATCGACGCGCTCGATGTCGACGACCTGAAACGACGCCTCGCCGACATCGGCGCGATGGCAGACTGACGAGAGGGCAGGGGAACCGACATGTCCATTTTCGAGCGCTACCTGACCGTCTGGGTCGCCCTTTGCATCGTCGCCGGCATCGTCCTCGGCCATCTCGTTCCGGCCTTCTTCCAGGCGGTGGGCGCGATGGAAATGGCCCGCGTCAACCTGCCGGTCGCCATCCTCATCTGGGTGATGATCGTGCCGATGCTGGTGCGGATCGACTTTGCCGCCCTCGGCCGGGTGCGCGAGCACTGGCGCGGCATCGGCGTGACGCTCTTCGTCAATTGGGCGGTCAAGCCGTTCTCGATGGCGCTGCTTGGCTGGGTCTTCATCGGCTGGCTGTTCCGGCCGATGCTGCCGGAAGCCGAGATCGAGTCCTATATCGCCGGCCTCATCATCCTCGCCGCCGCGCCCTGCACCGCCATGGTCTTCGTCTGGAGCAACCTGTCCGATGGCGAGCCGCACTTCACCCTGTCGCAGGTCGCCCTCAACGACACGATCATGATCTTCGCCTTCGCCCCGATCGTCGGATTCTTGCTCGGCCTGTCGGCGATCGTCGTGCCCTGGGAGACGCTGATCCTCTCCGTCGCCCTGTTCATCATCGTGCCGGTCATTCTCTCGCAGGTCATCCGCCGGCTGGCGCTCTCGTCCGGCGGCGAGGCCGGGCTTGCCGCCCTTGTCGGCCGCATCCAGCCGTTCTCCGTCGCCGCGCTTCTGGCAACGCTCGTGCTGCTCTTCGGTTTTCAGGGCGAGGCGATTCTCGCCCAGCCGCTGGTCATTGGCCTCCTCGCCGTGCCGATCCTCATCCAGGTCTATTTCAACGCCGGCCTTGCATATTGGCTGAACCGGGTGACCGGCGAGGCCCATTGCGTCGCCGCGCCCTCGGCGCTCATCGGCGCCTCGAACTTCTTCGAACTCGCGGTTGCCACCGCCATCAGCCTTTTCGGCTTCAAATCCGGCGCCGCGCTTGCGACAGTTGTCGGCGTGCTGGTCGAGGTGCCGGTGATGCTGTCGGTCGTCGCCATCGTCAACCGGACGCGCGACTGGTACGGGCCCGGGCCGCGCTGACCCACCAGCCGGGCGCCCCGGTGGCGATCTTGTCGGCCGCCGCAGCCGCTTCCTCAAGCGTCGCGAAAATTGCAACGCACGTCGCGCCGGACCCGGACATCCGGGAAAAGAGGCAGCCTCTGGCCTGGCGGAGGGCGGAGAGCACGTCCGCGATCTCCGGCGCGATCGAGATTGCCGGGGCCTCGAGGTCGTTGCGCGTCTCGCCGAGCCAGAGGACGAGATCGGCGGCAGAGCCAAAGGCAGGCGGAAGGTCTGGCAAAGGAGGGTTCTCCCGCTCGCTCAGCGCCCGGAAGACCGCCGGCGTCGATACCGCGACGCCCGGATTGACGACGACGAAGGAAAAGTCCGGCAGGCCCGAGTAGGGCGCAACGCCTTCGCCGATGCCGGTCACCCGCGCCGGCACGCCGGCAAGGCACATCGGCACATCGGCGCCGAGCGACAGCGCCAGCCGGCCGATCTCCGCCGGGGCAAGGTCCGTCTGCCAGAGACGCGTGAGCGCCGTCAGCGCCGCCGCCGCGTCCGCCGAGCCGCCGCCAATGCCCGAGGCGACGGGCAGGTTCTTTTCCAGATGAAGAGCCGCGCCCCGGGCGCCGGTGTCGATACCGGCAAGGTCGGCAAGCGCCCGCGCCGCCTTCAGCACGAGATCGTCCTCGACGCTGCCGAGATCGGCGGCGAACGGGCCGGCGCGGCTGAGGCTGAGCCCCGTCGCCGGTTCGGCGCGGACCGTGTCGCCGACCTCGGCGAAAGCGACCAGCATGTCGAGCAGATGAAAGCCGTCGGCGCGCCGGCCGACGACATGCAGCGCCAGATTGATCTTGGCCGGTGCCGCGATCGAAAGGGCAGGCATCATCCTTGCCGCCTCGTCAGCGGGCGTCCATCCCCGATCCGCCGGCCGGTCCCTCATTGGCGACTTCCGGCGTCGCGCCGGCCGCATCGAGGCCAACTTCGAGCTTGCGCAGGATGCGCGGCAGCTCTTCCGCCTCCGGCTTCAGGTCGCGGGCATGGCTCCACTGGAACCGCGCCTCGAGCCGCCGGCCGACCCGCCAGTAGGCATCGCCGAGATGGTCGTTGATGAGCGGGTCCTCGGGGCGCAGCGTCACCGCCTTTTCCAGCTCCTCGACGGCCTCGTTGAAGCGGCCGAGCTTGTAGTAGACCCAGCCGAGGCTGTCGACGATGTAGCCGTCGTCGCCGCGCAGCTCGACGGCCTTCTTGATCATGTCGAGCGCTTCGTCGAGGTTCATGCCCTGGTCGACCCAGGAATAGCCGAGATAGTTGAGCACCAGCGGCTGCTCGGGTTCCAGCTCCAGCGCCTTCTTGAAGTCCGCCTCGGCCTTCGGCCATTCCTTCGTGCGCTCGTGGCAGATGCCGCGGAAATAGTAGAGCATCCAGTGATGCGCCTCGGGCTTGGCGAGCGTGTCGAGGCCGCGCGTATAGACCGCCGCCGCGCCGGCGAAGTCCTTGCGTGCCCGCAGGATGTTGCCGAGCGCCGTCACCGCCTCGAGGTCGCCCGGATCGGCGTCGACCAGCGGCTGCACGCGCTCGCGCGCCTCGTCCGGCCTGTCCATGACGTCGAGGTCGAGCGCCGCCTGGATCATCGCGCTGCGCCGCAGGGGCGATTCTTTCGGCACCGAATCATAGGTGAGGATCGCCATCTCGTACTGCTTCATCGCCTCGAAGAGGTCGCCGATGCCGAAGATGGCGAGATCGAATTTCGGATTGAGATGCAGCGCAAGCTGCAGGTAGATCGCCGCCAGCTCCTCGCCGCCGTCGCGGCCGATCGCCGAGCCGACGTCGTAGAGCAGATGCGCCGCGCCCTCCTGCACGTTCGTCGCGATCGGCGGCAGCGGCTTGCCGTCCTTGAGCAATTCGAGATCGCGCTGGATCAGCGGGTGGTTCGGCACCTTTTCGGTGACGGCCTTGAACAGCGCCGCAACGCCCTCGTTGTCGCCCGCCCGCTGCTTGATCTCGGCATAGGCCTCGACGACGCGCAGCACGCCGGGGTCGGCCTCATAGGCCTTGCCCATGCGCCGCATCGCCTCGTCCTGCCGTCCGGCCAGCTCGGCGATGAGCCCGGCGTGGAACTCGGTGAACGAGGCGTACCAGTCCTGGTTCTTCAGCTTCTCGTCGATGAGCTTCAGCGCCGCATCGGTGTCGCCGGCGCCCTGCAGCGACCAGGCAACGAGCACATGCGAGATCAGTTCGGCGATCGGCCCGGCGCCGGATTTCTGCAGCGCCGTCCGGGCCGAGGCATACTGCCGGGCCTTCAGCGCATCGACGCCGATGACGAGCTGGCTGAGCCGGCTCTCGCCTTCCATCTTGGTGCGCCGGCTGGCGAGCTCGACCGCTTCCTTGATCTTGCCGGCCGCGAGCAGCGGCGGCAGGGCGCGGTCGATGAGGTCGGGATCGTCCGGCGATTCGGCGAGCGCATCGAGGTAGTAGGCGGCAGCCGCCGCCATGTCGCGCGACTTGTCGGCGATCGTCGCGGCAAGGTAATTGCCGGCAAGCGAGGTCGGATAGTCGTCGGCGACGTCCGGCTTGGTCTCGGCCTGCGCGCCGCCGAGCGCGATCGTGCATGCCATGGCGAATGGCAACACCGCCTTGATGGCTTTGCCAAAGGGCGAACGGCGAACCCGGCTGTCGGACATCAATCCCTCGTACTCGTTTGCGTTTCGCCCCGATTCTTGAATTAACGCGGCAGCATGGCTGTTTTCGGGCAGGGCGGCAAGCATGCCGCCCGCCCCTTGCCGGAACGTTTACATGTTCGGGTAATTCGGTCCGCCGCCGCCCTCCGGCGGCACCCAGGTGATGTTCTGCGCCGGGTCCTTGATGTCGCAAGTCTTGCAGTGCACGCAGTTCTGCGCGTTGATGACGAACCGCGGATTGGAGCCGTCGTCGTCGCGCATCACCTCGTAGACGCCGGCCGGGCAATAGCGCTGCGCCGGTTCGGCATAGCGCGGAAGGTTGTCGCGGATCGGCAGGTCGGGGTCGGCGAGCCTCAGGTGGATCGGCTGGTCTTCCTCGTGGTTGGTGTTGGAAATGAACACCGAGGACAGCCGGTCGAAGGTGAGCTTGCCGTCAGGCTTCGGATAGGCGATCGGCTTGCAGTCGGCCGCCGGCTTCAGCGTGGCGTAGTCGGGCTTGCCGTGCCGCTGCGTGCCGAACAGCGAAAAGCCGAGCGTGTTGGTCCACATGTCGAGACCGCCGAAGGCATTGCCGAGGATCGTGCCGTATTTCGACCAGAGCGGCTTGGCGTTGCGCACCGGGAAGAGGTCCTTGCCGATCTCGCTTTCCCGCCAGGCATTGTCGAGCCCGGCAAGCTCGTCGCGCTGCCGGCCCTCGGCAATCGCCGCAAAGGCATGCTCGGCGGCGAGCTTGCCCGAGAGCACTGCGTTGTGCGAGCCCTTGATGCGCGGCACGTTCATGAAGCCGGCCGAACAGCCGATGAGTGCTCCGCCCGGAAAGGCGAGCTTGGGCACCGACTGCCAGCCGCCCTCGGTCAGCGCCCGCGCGCCATAGGCAATGCGCTTGGCGCCCTCGAACGTCTCGGCAACGAGCGGATGGGTCTTGAAGCGCTGGAACTCCTCGAACGGTGACAGGTACGGGTTCGAGTAGTTGAGGTGGACGACGAAGCCGACGACGACCTGATTGTCCTCGAGGTGATAGAGGAACGAGCCGCCGCCGGTCGAATTGTCGAGCGGCCAGCCGAACGAATGCTGGACGAGGCCCGGCTGGTGCCGCGCCGGGTCGATCTGCCAGAGTTCCTTGATGCCGATGCCGTATTTCTGCGGCTCGCGGCCCTTGTCGAGGCCGAACCTGGCGATCGCCTGCTTGGCGAGCGAACCGCGCGCACCCTCGCCGAGGAAGACGTACTTGCCGTGCAGTTCCATGCCGCGCGTGAAGCTGTCCTTCGGCTCGCCATCGCGCCCGACGCCCATGTCGCCGGTGGCAACGCCGATGACCTCGCCGCCCTCGCCATGGAGAAGCTCGGCCGCGGCAAAGCCCGGATAGATCTCGACGCCGAGTTCCTCTGCCTTGCCCGCCAGCCAGCGGCAGACATTGCCAAGGCTGGCAACGAAGCAGCCGTGATTGTTCATCAGCGGCGGCAGCGTGAAATTCGGCAGCCGCAACGCGCCGGCCGGGCCAAGGAAATAGAACCGGTCGTCCGCGACCGGCGTCTTCAGCGGATGGTCTTCCTCGCGCCAGCCCGGCAGCAGGGCGTCGATGCCGACGGGATCGATCACCGCGCCGGAGAGGATGTGCGCGCCGACCTCGGAGCCCTTTTCCAGAACGACGACGGAGAGCTCGGTGTCCGCCTCGGCGGCGAGCTGCTTCAGGCGGATCGCCGCGGCAAGGCCGGACGGCCCTGCGCCGACGATGACCACATCGAATTCCATGATGTCGCGTTCGATGAGTTCGGCTTCGGACATGGCTTGCCTCCTCGTCTCGGTCCCGGCCCGTCCACAGCTCTCCCGAATGCGGGGGCGCGCAGCGCGTCGGGCTCGTGTTATTGTGTCCTATTCGTCATAGAGAAAAATCCGGCGGAACGGAATGGAAAACCGCGTTTTCCGCCACCTTGGAACGGGTCTATCCCGTTGTTTTGCCGGGTGTTCTCATTCGAAAGACGAGTGCGGGCGGCCAATGCCGGCGCCTGACGTTGCGGAAATGGTGACAAGTCGTGGCTGAGACGCCGGCCGATAGCAGGAGCGATGTGAGGGAAGCGGCACGCCAGCTTCTCGGCTGGTATGCGGCCATGGGCGTCGATGTGGCGCTCGCGGAAGACCCGCAGGACCGCTTCGCCGAGACGGACGCCGAGACTGCCGCGGCGGCAAGGCCGCGTGCCGCGCCGGCGTTTGTCGGCGAGGCTGGCCCGGCCGCTGCCCCGCCCCCCCGCCGGGCCACGGAGGAAGCGCCGCGCCCGACCTTCGAGCCGCACCGCGCCGGCTTTGGCGCAAGGGCCGACGAGCCGGCCGAGGCGACCATCATGGCCGCGCGCGAGCAGGCCGCCGCCGCCGCGACGCTCGACGAGTTGCGCGCCACCATGGCGGCGTTCGAGGGCTGCGCCCTGCGCTTCACCGCCAAGCAGCTCGTCTTTGCCGACGGCAACCCCGAGGCCCGCCTGATGCTTGTCGGCGAGGCTCCCGGTCGCGACGAGGACCTGACCGGACTGCCGTTCGTCGGCCGCGCCGGCAAGCTTCTCGACAGGATCCTCGGCGCCGCCGGTCTCGACCGCACCAAGGTCTACATCGCCAATGTCGTGCCCTGGCGCCCGCCGGGAAACCGCAAGCCGACGGCGAATGAAACGGAGATCATGCGGCCGTTCCTGGAGCGCCAGATCGAGCTTTGCGGACCGGACATGCTGGTCGCGCTCGGCGGTGCCGCGACCTCGCAACTGCTGAAGACCGGGCAGGGCATCCTCTCGCTGCGCGGCAAATGGGCAAGCTACCCGTCCGCCGGTCGCGAGATCCCGTTGCTGCCGACGATCCATCCCGCCGCATTGCTGCGCAATTCCGCCCAGAAGCGCCTTGTCTGGCGCGATTTCCGGGAAGTCGCGCGCCGCCTCGGCGCGGCTGGTGACCGGACGTCGGAGTAGGCAGTGGCCGATCGGCGCTCCCGCCACAATTTTTTACGAATGTCCCTTTTAGTGTGGCGGCCGAGGGAAAACCCGCTTCGGCGGAAAATGGGGCATGACCGGAATGTTTGATCTGGACGCGCTAGTCCTCCTCGTTCTTCTCATTCCGATCGCCACGGTCGTCGCCTTCGGCCTTGCCATCGTCAACTTCCGCCGCGTCCGTGCCCTCGAGGCCCGCGTCGCCGGGCTCGAAGCCGGGATGCGGGCAGCTCCCCTCGCCGTTCCCGATTCACCGGCGGCCGACGAGCGTCCGTCGACAGCGCCGCATGAAGAGGTTGCCGCAACGCCGGCTGCCACGCCGGCCGTACCGCCGCCGCTGCCGGCAAGCGCGTCGCGCCGCCCGGCGCCCGTCGCCGCGCCGGCCGTACCGCCGCCGCCCGCGCGCGATATCGAGGAGACGATCGGCTCGCGCCTGACCGTCTGGATCGGCGGCATCGCGCTGGCGCTCGGCGGCATCTTCCTCGTGCGCTATGCCATCGAGCGCGATCTCGTCGGCCCGGAAATGCGCATCGCGTTCGGCGCCCTCTTTGCCGCCGGTCTCCTCGGCGTTGGCGAATGGCTGCGCCGCAACGGCCAGCGCCTCGAGCTGCCGGTATTGCCGCAGGCCGATATCCCGGCCGTCCTGACCGCAGCCGGCACCATCGCCGCCTTCGCGACGACCTACGCGGCCTACGCGCTCTACGGCTTCATCGGCCCGGCCATCGCTTTCGTGCTGCTCGGCCTCATCGCCGTCGCGACGATGGTTCTGGCCGCGCTGCATGCCCCCTGGATTGCCGCCATCGGCCTTGTCGGCGCCTATGCGACGCCGGTGCTCGTCTCGACCGACCAGCCGCAGGCCTGGGCGCTGTTCATCTATCTCGGCTTTGTCACGCTCGCCGCCTTCTGGCTGGCCCGCGCCCGCCGCTGGCGCTGGCTGGCCATTGCCGCCGGCATCGCCGCCATTGCCTGGGGCCTCGTCTATTCCGCCGACGTTTCCGCCCCGCAATTCGAGATGCTGCCGACCAGCCTTTATGCCATCGCGCTGGCGCTGCTCATCCTCGCCTTCCTCGTCCGTGATGTACATCGCGATGCCGTGCCCGATATCGAAACGCCGATCGACTGGCTGCCCGTCGGCATGGCCGGCGGCATCGCGGCGTTCGCCCTGACGGCCGCCTCGGCCGATGAGTTCGGTGCGATGTCGCTGGTGCTCGCCCTCGCCCTCAGCGGCCTCGTTCTCGGCGGTGCCTGGCGCTGGCCGCCCTTTGCCGCCGCTGCCGGGTTCGCCGGTCTGGCCGTGGTTCTTGGCTATGAGGGATGGGGCTGGACGCTGGCGCTTGCCGGCCCGCCGGAAACGCTGGTGCCGGAGCTTGCCGGCATTCCCCGCCTGCATAATGACGACTTCGCCATCTTCATGGGCGTCGGCCTGTTGCTCGCCGGCGGCTATGCGGCCGTCTCGGTGCTGGCCGCGTTCCGCTCGATCGCCAATGGCCTGCGCCTGCCGAGCCACTGGGCCGCGCTCGCCGGTGCGCTGCCGATCGCCATGCTGGTGATCGCCTATGGCCACGTCGAGGGCTTCGAGCGCTCGATCCCGTTCGCGTTGTTCGCGCTCGGCATCACGGCGGTCGCCCTCGTGCTGCTCGATGCCGCCTGGCGCCGCGAACCGGAGGTGCACCACGACGCCTTCCTGACGACGACGGCCGCCTTTGCCGCGACGGCGGTCGGCGCCTTCGCCCTTGCCCTCACCATTGCCCTTGAAAAGGGCTTCCTGACCATCGGCCTTGCCCTTGCCTCTGCCGGCCTTGCCTTCGCTGCCGGCCAGCGCCCCGTGCGTGCCTTCGCGCCGCTCGCCGGCCTCCTCGGCGCCGCCGTCCTCGGCCGCATGCTCTGGGACCCGGCCATCGTCGGCACCGATCTCGGCGCGACGCCGTTCCTCAACTGGATCACCTACGGCTATGGCGTGCCGGCGGCGGCCTTCGCCTACGCCGCCTGGACCTTCGGCCGCATCCGGCGGGATCTCTTCGCCCGCGTGCTGGAAGCGCTGGCGGTCGTTTTCGTGGCGCTCTTCGTTGTCATGGAAATCCGCCATGTGATGACCGGTGGCGACATCTTCGGTCCCGAGCCCGGCCTTGCCGAACAGGGCACCTACACCATCGCCGCCCTCCTGCTGGCGGTCGGCGTCGGCCGCCTCAGCCGGGCGACCGGCAGTCCGGTCTTTTCCGTCGCGACGCTGCTTCTCGGCCTCGTCGGCTTTGCCGTCGCCGCCGTTGCCCTGCTCCTCGTCGAAAACCCCTACATCCGCGGCACGGCGGTCGGCGAGGGCCACATCTTCAACGATCTGCTGCTCGGCTATCTTCTGCCGGCCGGTGCCGCCGCCTGGCTGGCGGTCGCAAGCCGCGAGACGCGGCCGCGCTGGTATGTCGCCGCGGCCGGCGGTCTTTCCCTGGCGCTCGCCTTCGCCTGGACGACGCTCACCGTGCGTCATTTCTTCCAGGGCGACCATCTCGGCAGCGGCTGGCCGACCGGCGATGCCGAGCGCTACGCCTATTCGCTCGCCTGGCTGGTCTTTGCCGTCGTGCTGCTGGCTGCCGGCATCATCAGCCGGTCCCGCGCCGTGCGCGCCGCCTCCGGCCTCGTCATGGTGATCACGGTCGCCAAGGTGTTCCTTGTCGACATGGCCGGCCTCACCGGCGTCTGGCGGGCGCTGTCCTTCATCGGCCTCGGCGTCGTGCTGATCGGCATCGGCGCACTCTATCAGCGCCTCCTTGCTTCGCATGGCAATCCGCCGGCTGGCAGGGCCGGTGGCGGGACGCCGCCCGATTTGCCGCCGGAACGACCCGCCGCATCGCAGGAGAACTGAAGGGGAGGGTGCCCGTCAGCAGCCCTCCAGCCAGGCGGCAGTGCTGGAAACGTCGGCCAGCATCGGCGCCCGGCCGGCAATGCGGTCGGCAATCAGCCGCCCCGATGCTGCCGACATCGTCCAGCCGAGCGTGCCGTGCCCGGCGTTGATGTAGAGATTGTCGATGCCGGCGATCCTGCCGAGGAAGGGCGGGCCGGCCGGCGTCGCTGGCCGCGCACCCGTCCAGAAGCTGCCATTGTCGACATCGATGGCGTCGCCGAACACCCGCTGCGCATAGGCGGAAAGATAGTCCGCCCGGTGCTGCGGGACACTCGTCTCCCGGCTGGCGAACTCGGCGATCGCCGTGACCCGCAATATGTCGCCGAGCCGCGACAGCCCGACGAAGTTCACCTCGTCGATTGCCGAGAGCCGTGGCGCCCGGTCCGCATCAAGGATCGGAAAACTGGCCGAATAGCCGCGCACCGGCACTATGGGCACGCGAATGCCGAAGGGTTTGAGGAGCGCCGGTGTCGCCGTGCCGAGCGCGACGACAACGCCGGCGGTCGGCATGGCTCCAGCGTCGGTCTCGATCGCCGTGATCCGGCCGGCCTGGCGCCTGAGGCTGGTCGCGGTGACGCCATGGCGGAAAGTGACCTTGCCCGATGCCGACAGCCGGCCGGCGAGTTCGCGGGTGAACCGCCGGCAGTCGCCGCTGGAATCGACAAGGCTGAGAAAGCCGCCGGCAAGTTCCCCGGCAAGGCGCGCGAACGCCGGCTCGCGGGCAACGACACCGGCCGCATCGCAGGCGATGAAGTCATCCGCGTGGCCGCCGGCCTCGATTGCCCTGGCGAATTCGTCGAACGAGCGCCGGTCGCCGAAGAGGTAGAACGAGCCCTCGTGCTGCTGGGCATAGTCGAGGCCGAGCCGCTCGCCGATGTCGCGTGTCAGCTCGCGGCTGAGCCGGCTGAGCCGGGCAAGCCTGCCGGAGTTCCGCGCATGGGCGCTGGCCGTGCATTCGCCGAGGAACGCGATGCCCCAGGCAGCAAGGGCCGCATCCGGCAAGCCGCCGATCTTGATTGCCGGGTCGAGGCCGAGCGCTGCCTTGACCATCTGCCGCGGCGCGCCAGGCCCGGCCCAGGGGCTCGAATGCCCGGCGGCAAGGAGGCCGGCATTGCCGAAGCTGCAGCCCTCGGCCGCTTCCGCCTCCCGGTCGATGACGGTCACCTCGTGGCCGTCTTCGGCAAGGTGATAGGCCGTCATGACGCCGACGATGCCGGCACCGAGGACATGCAACATGATGGGCCTCTCGCTGAAAACAGAGCGCCCGCAGCATAGGCCGGATCGGCAGGGATGACAGCCGGCGTTGGTGTCGCCGGCCGCCACCGGCCTCAGTCGATGAGCAGCGTTTCGTGCTGGACTTCCATCGCCCGGTTGATGTCGCTGGCAACGATTGTGTTGACCGCGACAATGAGCTGGTGCGCTTCCTTCGGCCCGGCCGAGCCTTTCAGTACGGCGCGGTGGAAGCTGCCGAGCAGGAAGATATAGGCCGAAATATAGCTGGTGTTGTCGAGGCCGATTTCCCGGTGCCGGGCATACATGCGCTCAAGCCGCAGGTAATACGCCCTGTTGTCGGCTTCCGCCTGCAGGAAGAGATTGCGCCAGTGAACCTTCTGCTTGGCCTTCAGGGCAACGACATCCTGATTGGCCAGCAGGCGACCGTGCTCCGAGGCCAGCACGGAGCGGTAGAATCCGTCGATGATCTTCTCGAACTTAGCCTCGATGAGCTCCCAGGCCCGTTGGCGCACATCGGGATCGATGTCGTCCGGATTGAGCCAGATATCGCCTTCGCCAGGGTCCATGATCGCCGCCTCTCGATACCGGCGGCGTTGCGCACAAATGCCCCGCGCGATGGCCGCCCCGGGGATGAATTCGAAGATAAGGATGGCAGCGGCCCCCTTGTCGCAAAGACCGGCCGATACTGCCCGGCCGCGGAAACACCACCGCCGGACGCCGCCTCCCGAACATTCCCCAACCCCGAAAGCAGCGCCTTTTCTGCACCTAACGCACACTATTCACTCTGACCATGGCCCGTGCGGTAAAAAGCCGGAAAAATATCGGCGCCTGCTATTCCAGCGATCAGAACAGCGAGAGTTGCACGCCATCCGGGGAGGGCGGTGTGAAAAGATCGGTCCGCAGCCGCAGCTTCTGGGTATTGAGGCCGAGCCGCTTGGCGGCGATTTCGAAGCGCCGGCCGATCATCCAGGCGTAAGGCCCGGTGCCGCGCATCCGCCGTTCGAACTGGGCATCATAGTCCTTGCCCTCGCGCAGCGAATGGATCGCCGAGAGCACCCGGCGATACCGGTCCGGATAGTTTTCGAGCAGCCATTCCTTGAAGATCTCGGCGACCTCCAGCGGCAGGCGCAGCACGATGTAGCCGGCCTCGCGCGCACCCGCGACCGAGGCGGCATCGAGAATTGCCTCGATCTCGCCGTCGTTGAGCGCCGGAATGACCGGGGCAACCATCACGGCAGTTGGAATGCCGGCGGCATTGAGCTGGCGGATCGTCTCCAGCCGGCGCATTGGCGTCGCCGCCCGTGGCTCCAGCTTGCGCGAGAGCCTGGCATCGAGCGAGGTGACCGAAAGGGCAACCTTCGCAAGGCCGCGCTCGGCCATGCTGGCGAGAATGTCGATGTCGCGCGCAACGAGCGCCGACTTCGTCACGATCGCAACCGGATGATTGGCCCGGTCCAGAACCTCGAGGATCTCGCGCATGATCCGGTAGCGCTTCTCGATCGGCTGATAGGGGTCGGTATTGGTGCCGATCGCGATCGTCTTGGCCTGATAGCCGCGCGCCGCCAGTTCGCGCTCGAGCAGGCGGGCGGCGTTCGGCTTGACGAACAGCTTCGATTCGAAGTCGAGCCCGGCCGAGAGCCCCATGAAGGCATGGGTCGGCCGCGCGAAGCAGTAGGCGCAGCCGTGCTCGCAGCCCCGATAGGGGTTGATCGACCGGTCGAAGGCGATGTCCGGCGAGGTGTTGCGGGTGATGATCTTTTTCGGCTTCTCGATCTGCACGTCGGTCTTGAACGCCGGTAGTTCCTCGATGCTGCCCCATCCGTCATCGAAGAGGTGACGGCTCTCGACCTCGAACCGGCCGCTCCGGTTCGAAAGGGCGCTGCGCCCGCGCCGCCGCTCCTCGCCGATGGCCAGGGCCGGCTCGGCGCTGAAGGAGGCTTCGCTGTGTTCGATCAATCCGTCCATGACTCAGATATAATGCACCGCAAGGAACGCGAGAACATCTTGTATTCACCTCTAACCGACTGATGCTCGCGCCTTTGCGCCTTCTGTGATAAAAGGTTGTCCCCATGTTGAGCGTGGTGATCCCGACCCTTGATGCCGAACGCGGCCTCGTTTCGCTCTCTCGGCGCTCGTGCCGGCGACGGTCGAGGGCGTGGTGCGTGAAGTCATCATTTCGGACGGCGGCTCGAGGTGGCGACGGCACCGAGACGATTGCCGATGCCGCAGGCTGCACCTTCGTGCGCGGCCCGGCCGGCCGCGGCGGCCAGCTCGCCCGCAGCCGCTGAGCCCGCGAGCGCTGGCTTCTGTTCCTGCACGCCGACCCGATTCTGGAAAGCGACTGGCACCGCGAGGCCGGGTCTTTCATCTCGCGCCTCGAGACGAGCGGCCGGGCAGCGAGGCTGCGCGGTCTTCCGTTTCGCGCTCGACGAGCCGGGCCTCAAGGCGCGCCTGCTCGAGAGCATCGTCGCCATGTGCGCGTCGGTCTCTTCGCCTTGCCCTATGGCGATCAGGGCCTTCCTGATCTCGCGCCGGCTCTACTGACGCCCTCGGCGGCTTTTCCGGCATGCGCTGATGGAGGATGTCGACGCTATGCGCCGCATCGGCCAGCGCCGGCTGAACGTCCTGCCGAAAAAGGCCGTGACCAGCGCCGACCGCTACCGCGGACGGCACTTGCCGCGCGGGTCGCCCGCAATGCCTTGTGCCTGACGCTCTACCGGCTCGGCGTCTCGCCCGAGCGTCTCGTCCGGATTTACGGGTGACGACGGCCGGCCGGCCGATCCTCGTCGTCATGGTCAAGGAGCCGCGCGCCGGCGCGCTATTGATCGCGCCTTGCCCGCAGCGTTTGGTGCCGCCGGGCAACCGCTTCTATCGTGTCACGACCGCTTCGCTCCTGCGCCGCGTCGGCAACGATCCGCGCTGGCGCACGGTGCTGGCGGTCGCGGATCCGGCGGTGGCGATGCCGGTCTGGCCGAACGGGATCAGCATCGGTCCAGGGCAGGGCGGGCTCGGCGAGCGCATGCAGCGCCTTTTCGATGATCTGCCGCCGAGACGGTCGTCATCATCGGTTCGGACATTCCCGATATTGCCGCAAGCGATGTCGCCGCCGCCTTCGCCGCGCTCGGAAGGGCCGAGCTCGTCTTCGGGCCGGCCGAGGATGGCGGCTACTGGCTCGTCGGCGCCCGCCGCCGGCCGGCCGTGCCGAAGCTCTTTTCCGCCGTCCGCTGGTCCGGTCCGCATGCGCTGGCCGACACTCTTGCCAATGCTGCCGGCCGCACCGTCGCCCTTGTCGATCGCCTTGCCGATGTCGACACCGACGCCGACTATTTCCGCTGGCGGAAAAGGGAACGGCCGGCGCATCCCGCGACGCGCCGGCCGTCGGTTTCCTGAGCGGGAAAGATCAGAGCTGCTTCAGCAGCGTCGCCGCGCCGGAGACATCCGCCGTGCCCGGCGTATCCTCGACGTTGAGCGACTTCACGACGCCGTCCTCGACGATCATCGAGAAGCGCTTGGAGCGCACGCCGAGCCCGCCGGCGGTCGCATCGAGCTCAAGGCCGATCGCCTTGGTGAAAGCGGCGCTGCCATCGGCCAGCATCAGCAGCTTGCCGTCGGCGCCGGTCGCCTTGCCCCAGGCGTCCATGACGAACACGTCGTTGACCGCGATGCAGGCGACGGTGTCGACGCCCTTGTCCTGCAGGATCTCGAAATTCTCGAGGAAGCCCGGCAGGTGATTGCGGTGGCAGGTCGGCGTGAAGGCGCCCGGCACTGCGAACAGCGCGACCTTCTTGCCGGTGAAGACGTCGGCGGTGGAAAGCTCGGCCGGACCCTTGTCGGTCATCACCTTGAAGGTCGCGTCCGGAAGGCGGTCGCCGATCTTGATGGTCATCTGTGAAATCTCCCTCGAATGAAAAAGCGAAAGACGCGTCTGGCCGCTCCCGGGCGGCTCCGCGCCCGGATTGCCGGGCGACGATGCCACTCACATAGTGCGAAGCTGGCCGTCAGTCGAGACGCCAGCGTTGCTCCGTGGCACGCCGGCCGTTCGTCGCGGTGAAGAGAAACGACTGGCCCTCGATTTTCGCGCCGGCCGGTCGCGAGGCGAGCCGCAGACGGAACGTTGCAACGTCGCCGGTTTGGCCGGTCGCTTCCGGCAGCGGCAGGTACCAGTCCGCCGGCCCTTCCGCGAAGAGATCGAACGCCGCCTTGGGATCGGCGAGCCGGAGATCGATCTCGATCGCCTCGCCGAGATGGCGCACGGCAACGACGCCAAGCCCGCCCTCGGCCGGCGGCGCGGGCACCTCGCGCAGCGCCCCGCTGATCGGCACGGCAGCGGCGATGTCCCGCGGCGCGGCAGCCGGCATGGCGAGCCTCGCCTCCGCCGATGCCGGCACGCAGACCTCCCGGCAGACGCCATAGTCGAGCCGCACCGACAGCCCGACCGGCTTGCCGGGGTCGGCGGGCATCACCCGGACCGGAAAGACCAGCGAGCGGTCATAGCCGGCCGATTCCACCGGACCTTCGCGAAACCGCTTCGGCGCCGGATAAAGCACCTCTGCCTCGGCAAGGTTCTCCGAGCCCGAGAAGTCGAAGTGCGGCGGCACGCCGGCATCGCCCGGCTGGCGCCAATAGGTCTTCCAGCCCGCCGCCAGTTGCAGCTCGACACCGGCAAGGCGGGCCCCGTCCGCATCCGCCGCACCGTCTGCGGAAAGCAGCCGGAGCTGCGAATTCTCCGCTGGCGCCGGCGCCGAGGCGCCGGCAAGGGCGGTCCCTGGCACGGCGAGCGAAATGGTCGCGCCGAGCGCGGCGGCAAGCAGCAGGGGGGTCTGGAAGGCTCTCTTCATGCTGGCGAAAATAGTGCATCTTCAGCATCTTGACGATGCCGAAGCTGGTCACGGCCCGTCATAATCGCGTGAATGGCGACAATGCCGCAGACCGTCAACGATCCTCGGGACTTCCGGCCGGGGCGGTGCTATCGTTGCCTCTGACGCGCCGGCAAAAGGGGTTTGCAAGCGGCATGACTGACAGGGATATCGAGCGAAGCTTCCTCGACGGACAGCTCTTGATCGCCATGCCCAACATGGAGGACGACCGGTTCGCCCGGTCTGTCGTCTATATCTGCGCCCATTCCGAGGATGGCGCGATGGGCATTGTCATCAACCAGCTTTCCGACGAGATCGACTTCAGCGAATTGCTGGTGCAGCTCGACATCGTCGCCGAGGGCGAGGAAATCCGCCTGCCGGCTCCCGTCCACGCCATGCATGTGCATCGCGGCGGTCCGGTCGAGCCCGGTCGCGGCTTCGTCCTGCATTCGGCCGACTATTACATCGACAACTCGACGCTGCCGATCAACGAGGGTGTCTGCCTGACCGCGACCCTCGATATCCTGAAGGCGATCGCCGAGGGCAAGGGGCCGGAGCGGTCCCTGCTGGCGCTGGGATATGCCGGCTGGGCGCCGGGGCAGCTCGAGGCAGAAATCCAGGCCAACGGCTGGCTCTATTGCGATGCCGACCCCGATCTCATCTTCGATGACGCGCTCGAGGGCAAGTATGACCGGGCGCTGAAGCGTATCGGCATCGATCTCGGCAAGCTGTCGGTGGTCTCCGGCAACGCCTGACCGAAGTTCGGCGGGATGAAGGGAACGAGGCGTCGGCAACGGCGCCTTTTTTATGTCGCGCGGCTGCGACTGGCATGCTGGTCGCCGTCGGTGCAATGGCGCCGGCCCGCCGGGCGAAGCTGGTGAATTGCAGGGGAATGGCTGCGAAAAGAAAAACGGCGCCGGAAATTCGGCGCCGTCTCCCTGTATTGTTCGCTCTGCGTCAGTTCTTGAAGCCGCGGATCGAGTTGCGGGTCGTCAGCGCGTCGCTGGAGACGCCCGAGACCGTCGAGCTGACCGAGTTGACCACGGTGAGGAACTTGATGAGCTCCACCGAGTCGGCGTTCGAGACGTAGAGGACGTCCTTGTCGAGCATCTGGAACTTCTGCGAGAAGAAGAAGCTCGTCGGATTGCGGAAGTTCGCCCGATAGATCGTCGGAATGGCGGTCTTGTCGGCCGGGAACTTTGCAAGGTCGACGCCCATCTTCTCCAGCGCACTGCGCTCCTCGAGGCGATAGACGAAGGTCTGGCCCGGATCGGCGCGGGCATCGAGCAGACCGCCGGCCTTGCCGACAGCCTCTGCCAGCGACAGCTTGTCGGTGTCGAAGTTGAACTGGCCGGACATGCCCGTCGCGCCGAAGGCCAGATAGGACTTCTGCTCGCGATAGACGTAGATCGTGTCGCCCGGCGCGACGTAGATGTTCTCCGCCGGATTCTGCACGAGATTGTTGAAGTACACGGTCGCCTTCTTGCCGCGCCGCTGCAGCGTGACAAAGGATTCGTGACCGGCATATTTGAGACCGCCGGCGCGCGAGATCATGTCGAGGATGCGATCGCCGGCCGGGTTGATGGCGAGCTTGTCCGGCGAGTTGACCTCGCCGACGACGGCCGCCTCGGTTGCCTTCTGCGACAGCAGCGCAACGACGGCCTGCGGCTCGATCGCCCGGTTTTCGAGGCGCGCCTCGATATCCTGCTGGATCTGCGGCAGCGAACGTCCGGCCGCCGGCACGAGCCCGGCATAGGGCACGGACACATAGCCGCTGCGGTCGACGGTCTGCGCCGGCAGGGTCACGTAGTTGCCGGGACGCGAGCCGGCATCGGCAGGAACGAAAAGGCCGCCGGTCGCCGATTCGAAAATCGTCACCTGAACGGTATCGCCGACGCCGACGAGAATCTCCGGCGCGCCGCCCTTGCCGCCGCCAAAGCTCCTGTAGAGCGACGCCGGGCCGCCATTGTCGAGGAATTCGAGGATGCTGGAGGTGATGTCGACGACGACGTAGTCGAAATTAACCTTCTGTTCATCATAACCGAGCGACGATGCTGCGCCGGCCTTGATCATTGTGTCGTCCGGTCCGGAACGCGGCAGTGCGGTACAGGCACTGAGCCCGGCGGTCAGGCACGCGACCCCGAGCGCCCGCAGAATTGACACATGGCGAGACACGTTTCGCCCCCTCCCCCGATAAAATACCCGGAACTTTTACCGGATTGGGCATAAAGAGTCATTTGAAACCCTTTGGCGATCAGGGGTTGACCATTCCTGTTGGTTAATTCAGCCGTCCGCTGTGGCCAAAACACCACAATCGGGCATTATGGCTCGCGCTCAACCATGAAGATGCAGCGCCAGGCTATGCGTGTCGGGGTTCCGGACGGGAGCTCCGGCCGAGCGAGATCGATATGCCGGCCGCGAGCAGCGCTGCGTAAAAGGTCGAAACGCCCGTGATCTGCAGCGGAAAGTCGACAAATGAATGCAGCGCGACCAAAAGCGTGGCGGCCATTGTCGAAATCGGAAAAGATCGTTGCCGCCGCCGGCTCCGGTAGCCTTGCATCAACGCCGGCAGGATGAGGAAGACCGCGGCGACGACGGCCATCGCAAAGGGCAGGCCGAGCCCGAGATAGCCCTCGAGGTAGGAATTGTGGGCCCGGTCGAGCACGCCGACAATGCCGCACTCGATGGAACGATAGAGCGGAAAGACCTGCTCGAAGGTGCCGAATCCCGTCCCGCCAAGCGGCTGGTCGGCGATTGCCTCGCGCACCGAGGCAAGGCTGCACCAGCGCGGATCGTCAAGGCCGCTCTCCTCGAAGCGCTGGATGGTGCGCGAGGAAAAGGTGAGGAAGACGAGTGTGATCGCCAGAACCTGAAGCGCAATGAGGCCGAGCCGCTTCGCCGTCGTCATGCTTTGCCGGCCCCGCGTTCGGGCGACCAGCACGCTGATGAATACGAGCGCGACGAAGCTTGCCCCGATGCCGGCCCGGGATTTGGTCAAAAAGAGCGCGAGCAGGACGATGGCAGCCGCGGCAGCCAACGAGAAAAACCGGAAATACCGGTCGCGCCGCCGCAGGTTGATTTCATAGAGGCGGCGAAGCAGGTCCTTGTGCTCGAGGTCTCGCCATTGCTGGACGAGCAGCGCCGCAAGTCCGACGACAGTGAGGCCGAGAAACGTCGCCGCATTGTTGCGGTTGACGAAAACCGCCGTCAGGCTGTCGCGGTAGAATTCCTTCTCGCCGACCAGCAGCGTTTTCGGCAGCAGCACGAATTGCAGGATCGCGACGCCGGCAACGATCGCGCCGAAGAAGCAAAGCTGCCGCCAGAGGCGCCGGGCATCCCTCTCGTCGCCGACGAGAACGAGCCCGTTGAGAAAAACGAGCAGCGGCGTGATGAGTGCCGGCAATGCCGCAAGCGTATCGCCGGGCGCGACCGAGAGCGAGCCGCCGCTGCCGCCGGTCAGGCCGTTGGCCGTCGCCCAGATCGGGTGGGCGAGCGGATTGCCGGCAAAGAACGCCGCCTGCACCAGAACCCAGCCGGCAAGGGCAAGGGTGAGCCACAGCGTCGACCAGAACAGTCGCGAAAGCGCCGGGTTGTCGATGGGAATGAACAGCCCGGCGGCAAGAAGGGCGCCCTGGGTGGCCGCCGCCAGGTGACCGAAGAACGGATAGACCGAACCGTAAGGCAGCACGGTGACGATGATCGAGGCAAGGAAGGCAAGGCGCAGCACCGCCCGGCCGTCGAGCGGGCTGGCAAGCAGTGCCGGCATCTTCATCATTGTGCCGCGCTCCCGAGAATGTGCGGCCCGCGCCCGTCGATCTTGAGGCACGTCAGGCGGTTCGTCGCATAGGCTCCGGTGTCGATATTGATGCGGTTGGGCCGGAAATCGGGCGCGTCGACCGGCGAGTGGCCGTGCACGACGATACGTCCGAAATCGCCGCGATGCTCGAGGAACCCGCCGCGTATCCAGAGCAGGTCGTCCACCGACTGGCGGTCGATCGCGACGCCCGGCCGGACGCCGGCATGCACGAAAAGATAGTCGCCAAGCTCGAACTCGGTTTTCAGCGTATTGAGGAAGGCGCGATGCTCGCCCGGCACCTGTCTCTGGAAATCGCGGCGGATCTGGTCGTGCCGATCCTTGCGGTGCCGGTCGGTGACATCGACCTTGTAGGAAATCAGCGTCTCGACCCCGCCATAGCGCAGCCAGCCGTCGAGCCCGGCCGTTCCCTCGAGCACGTCCCGCATCACGGCTTCATGATTGCCGGCAAGAAAGACCGTCCGCAGCTTGCCGGACCGCTCGATCAGCCGGTCGAGCACCGCCGCCGACTGCACGCCGCGATCGACATAGTCGCCGAGATAGATCTCGATGGCCTCGTCCTGGCTCGCCTCCCGGTCGGCGTCGATCTGTTCATGCAGCCGTTCGAGAAGGTCGATGCGGCCGTGAATGTCGCCGATCGCATAGGCGGCAAGCCCCGCCGGCAGCGGCGGGTATCCGATTTCCGTCCGGTGTGCTGGCTTGAGCCAAGAAAACATCCGACCGCATCCCAGGCGGCAGCGGGAAAAAGCCGCGCCTTGCCGCATAGCGGGTTGTCGCAGGTCGCCCCGGACCGGTCAAGCGTCGCCGGCGGATCGCCGTCGGTGCGCGAAAGTCAGGAATCTCAAGGACTTTGATGGTTTTCAGAATATTAATTCGATGTCTCGAAATTTATTCAAATATTGATTTGTGATTGAACCGAAATTTATCACGGATTTTGTAGATTGTTGCCGTGGAATACAGGGAGAGTGGCATGAATACGATGTTTACCAAGCTTTTCACGGCGACGGCTCTGGTCGCCATGGTCGTGATCCCGACCGAAGCCTCGGCCTTCCGCATGGGCGGTCTTGGCAACCAGATGCGCGGCATGTTCATCACCGAGCGCGCGCCGACCCTGGCGCCGATGGGCCATGTCAGGTTCTGCATGCAGAATCCGGCCGAATGCCGCACCTCGACCAGGGGCGGTGATACCGTGACCCTCGACAAGCGCCGGCAGATGGTGCTGCGCGCCGTCAACACCCGCGTCAACGGCTCGATCCGCGGCCGCAACGAGACCGGCGACGTCTGGCAGGTCGGCGGAAAGTCCGGCGACTGCGAGGATTTCGCCCTGACCAAGCGTTCCGAGCTCATTCGTCGCGGTTTCCCGGCCTCGGCCCTGCGCATCGCCACCGCCCGCACGCCGCGCGGCGAAGGCCATGCGGTCCTGATGGTTCGCACCTCCGAGGGCGACGTGGTGCTCGACAATCGCACCAACACGATCAAGCCCTGGAACAAGACCGATCTGCGCTGGGTGTCGATTCAGTCGACCGCCAACCCGCGCTACTGGAAGAGCATCTGACGGCGCCGGCCGTCTCGCCGGACCGACGCTCTGAAGGGGCCGCGCCACCCGCGCCCTGTTCCTGACGCCGCCGGGCAAGCCCTCTCCGCCGCTGCGCTTCCCCCGAGGGAGGCGTGGCGGCCTCTGTTTTTCCGCAGGATGATTGCAAGATGATTGCAGGCGTCAGACGCCGGCCGGATCGTAGTCGAGCGGCGCGTTCAGCAGCGCATTGTCGATGGCTTTCAGGAATGCCCGGATGCGCCGCGCGTTCGTGCCGAGGTCATGCCGGCCCATGCGCGAGGCCGAGCGGATGTCGAGCCGCGAACCGGCCGGGTCCGGCAGGATGCGGATGACGATGTCGTCGCGAAAGCCGAAGATCATCGTCCGCGCCACGGCTTCGATGCGTGCCGGCGCCCGGTCGTCGATCGGCGCGATTTCGTCGATGACCTGCCAGTCCTCGCCGCCGACCACATAGCGCGCCGCCGCGAAAAGCCGGGCGGTATCGGCCTCGTAGCGCCGCGTTGCGATGTCGGGATAGCCGGCCTGCTGCGTCGCGGCCTGCTCGTCCGAGATCGCGCCGTGAACGTTCATCACCTCGGTGCGCTGCGCCGGGGCGGTGCGGAAGAACGGCGGGTCGTCGAGGTCGGTCGAGACGTCGTTGAGGATCGGATACTGCACGAGCAGCACCGCCGCGGTCGCCGGAATGGCCAGCGCCGCCAGCCCCCAGAACATGCCGGCCGCCGCCTTGCCGGCGCCGATGAGGCCATCGCGCCAGATGTCGACGAAGGCGTAGATCGCAAGCCCGACGGCGAGCAGTGCGATGAGCCAGATGACAGCGAGCAGGGTGAAAAGACCGGTGCCGTCCATGTGGTCGAGGCGGAAGGCAAGAATGGTCAGCACCAGCGCCGGAATGGCGAAGGTGCCGAGCCTGCGGCTCCATGTTGCCGCCTTCGACCAGCGCTTTCTGATGCGTGCGACCATGCCCGGCTTTTTCCTCTGACCCTGCGGCAACGCCTATCACACATGGCCGGCATGGCAAACGCGCAATCGGTCGAAGCATCCCGGGCGGGCATTGGTGGCGGGCAGTGGCGGCGGGCAGTGTCGGCGGGTGTGTCGCAACGAAAAAGGCCGGCGGGGAGGGGTCCCGCCGGCCGATGTCGTCGTCCGCGATTGCCTCATTCGGGCAGGCGATAGTCCTTGAAGCGCTCGCGCAGCGTCATCTTCTGGATCTTGCCGGTCGCCGTATGCGGGATCTCCGGCACGAAGACGATCTCGTCCGGCATCCACCACTTGGCGATCTTGCCTTCCATGAAGCCGAGGATGTCCTCCTTGGTCGGCGCCCGGCCTTCCTTGGCCACGACCACCAGCAGCGGCCGCTCGTCCCACTTCGGATGGGCAATGCCGATAACCGCCGCCTCGGCGACGTCGGGGTGCCCGACCGCCAGGTTCTCGATGTCGATGGAGGAGATCCATTCGCCGCCGGACTTGATGACGTCCTTGGCCCGGTCGGTGATCTGCATGTAGCCGTAGCGGTCGAGATGGGCGACGTCGCCGGTGTCGAAGAAGCCGTCCTCGTCGAGGATTTCGCCGCCCTCGCCCTTGAAATAGGCCTTCGAGATCGCCGGGCCGCGCACCTTCAGCCGGCCGAAGGTCTTGCCGTCCCACGGCAGCTCGGTGCCGAAGTCGTCGGTGATCTTCATCTCGACGGTGAACGGCGGATGCCCCTGCTTTGACAGGACGTCGAGCTTGGCGTCGCCCGTGAGCACGGCATATTCCGGCTTCAGCGAGCAGACCGTGCCGAGCGGGCTCATCTCGGTCATGCCCCAGGCGTGCAGCACGCTGACGCCATAGATGTCCTCGAACGCCTTGACCATCGCCCGCGGACAGGCCGCGCCGCCGATGATCACCCGGTCGAGATGCGGCAGCGTCTTGCCGGTCTGCTCCAGATACTGCAGCAGCATCAGCCAGACCGTCGGCACGGCGGCCGTCACCGACACCTTCTCGGTGTCGAGCAGCTCGTAAATCGAGGCGCCGTCCATCTTGGCGCCCGGCATCATCAGCGTCGCGCCGGCCATCGGTGCCGAGAAGGCGAGCGACCAGCCATTGGCGTGGAACAGCGGCACCACCGGCATGATCACGTCCTTCGGCGACAGCCCGACCATGCCCGGCTGGTTGGCGACGAGGGAGTGGATGACGTTCGAGCGGTGCGAGTAGACGACGCCCTTCGGATTGCCGGTCGTGCCCGAGGTGTAGCACATGCCGGCGGCGGTGTTTTCGTCGAACGACTTCCAGGCGAAGTCGCCGTCGGCCTCGGCCAGCCACTCTTCATAGGGCACTGCGTTGGCAAGGCTCGTCTGCGGCATGTGCGCCGCGTCGGTCAGCACGATGACGTGCTCGAGCGTCGGCAGGTGCGCGGCCAGCTTCTCGATCAGCGGCAGGAAGGTGAGGTCGACGAAGATCATCCGGTCTTCGGCGTGATTGATGATGTAGATGATCTGCTCGGGGAACAGGCGCGGATTGATCGTGTGGTAGATCGCGCCGATGCCGAGAATGCCGTACCAGGCTTCCAGATGCCGCCAGGTGTTCCAGGCGAGCGTGGCGATGCGGTCGCCGAGCTTCATGCCCATCTGGTCGAGCCGCTGGGCGACTTTCAGCGAACGCGCCCGCACCTCGCCATAATTGGTTCGATGGATCGGCCCCTCCACGGACCGCGAGATGACCTCGCGCTCGGCATGATAGTTTGCCGCATGATCGATGACGCGGTGGCACAGAAGCGGCCAGTCCTGCATCAGTCCGAGCATGTTGTTCCTCCCTGAAATGTGACGCTGGTGAAATTCGTTGATGGCGTTTCCTGCAGCAATTTAAGGGCTTTTTGCCGGGCCTTGTCCAGCGCGTTCGGCTTCCGCCACGTAAGGCCGCAGGGCGGAATCCAGCCCGGTGCGCGCGATCGCTTTACAAAGCGCTCGGCGAGGCGTTTAGCATGGCGCCAACCCAATCGGAGGAATCGGATCATGCCCCTGACCAACGTCCAGGCCCGCGACGCCGAAGCCGTCGTTCATCCCTACACGCCGCTGCACCGGCTGAAGGAAATCGGTCCGCTGGTTCTGGAGCGCGGTCGCGGCGTCTTCGTCTATGACACCCAGGGCCGCGAATACATCGAGGGCATGGCGGGGCTCTGGTGCGCCGGACTTGGCTTCGGCGACGAGGAGCTGGCCGAGGCCGGCGCCGAGCAGCTTCGCAAGCTGCCCTATTACCACCTGTTCAGCGCCAAGGGCATGGAGCCGGCGATCGAGCTGTCGGAGAAGCTGAAGGAAATCGCGCCGATCGACGTCGCCCGCGTGTTCTTCTGTTCCTCGGGTTCCGAGGCCAACGACACCCAGGTCAAGCTCGCCTGGTACTACAACAACGCCCTCGGCCGGCCGCAGAAGAAGAAGATCATCTCGCGCGTCAAGGCCTACCACGGCGTCACCGTGATGACCGCCTCGCTGACCGGCCTGCCGAACAACCACATTGACTTCGACCTGCCGGTTGCCGGCGTGCTGCATGCCGACTGCCCGCATCACTACCGCTTCGCCGAGGCCGGCGAGAGCGAGGCCGAATTCTCCGTCCGCCTTGCCGCCAATCTGCGCGCCCTCATCGAGCGCGAGGGTCCCGAGACGATCGCCGCCTTCATTGCCGAGCCGGTGATGGGCGCCGGCGGCGTCATCGTCCCGCCCGCGGGCTATTTCGAGGCGATCCGCCCGATCCTTGACGAGCATGACATCCTGTTCATCGACGACGAGGTGATTTGCGGGTTCGGCCGCACCGGCAACTGGTTCGGCGCCGAGACCCTCGGCATGAAGCCGGACACCATGTCGGTCGCCAAGCAGATGACCTCCGCCTACGCTCCGCTCGGCGCCGTGCTGCTGCCGAAGTTCTACTATGAGGCGCTTGAGGCCCAGTCCGCCAAGATCGGTGTCTTTGGTCACGGCTTCACCTATGGCGGCCATCCGCTAGGCTGCGCTCTCGGCGTCAAGGCGATCGAGATCTACCAGAAGCGCGACATCCTCGGTCATGTCCGCTCGGTGCTGCCGAAGTTCGAGGAGCGTCTGGCCCGCCTGAAGGACCATCCGCTGGTCGGCGAGGTTCGCTCCAAGGGTCTGGTCGCCGGCGTCGAGCTCGTCGCCGACCGCGCGACCAAGCGCGCCTTCGCGCCGAAAGCCGGCGTTGCCAACAAGGCGATGGCCTTCCTGCAGGAGCGCGGCGCCATTCTGCGCGCCATCGGCGACACCATTGCCATCTGCCCGCCGATGATCATCACCGACGCGGAGCTGGACCTCCTGTTCGACCGGCTGGAAAAGGCGCTCGACGACACCGAGGGCTGGGTCGGCCGCGAGAACCTGCGCACCGCCTGAGGCTGCCGGCCGCCGGCATCCTCGAAAAGTCAGCGAGCCCCCGTCGCGTCCGTGGCGGGGGCTTTGCAATTCTGGCGACACCACGCACTGTTGCAAAAATACATGACGCAAGACGTTACAATTCTGTCAAAAAAAGTGAAACCTGCTTTTGCAGCAATTCGCTAACCACTGTTGTGGAAGAATTCCAAAATCATAATACTGCCGCATTCGAAGCCCACTTCGGGGGGCGTATGGACGGGAACGATCGACCTCGACGTTCGTTGTTCTGATGTGAATGAAACCACAAACGCTCGTTCGGGCCCCGCAGGGACCATGGGGACGGGTTCAAGACGGGACCAGGAAAATGCCGGTCGAAAAGACGTATCAATCGGGTGATCTCTATACCGCCGAGACTCATCATCCGGCGGTCGATCTGGAAGCCAAGTACAAGGCGCTCGGCTGTGGCGCGGTGCGCGCTGCGACCTCCTTCAAGGCCCGCAAGGTCGCCCGTCCGCACGACTCCCAGATGCTGGCAGCGATGCCGCTCGAGTCCGACTGATCGGACCAGCCTCAAGGCATCATGCAGCAGACCCCGGCCGGCCTGCGCCGGGGTCGCGCGTTTCTGGCGCAGCGCGTTTTCGGCGCAGCCCGTTTTCGGCGCAAGATGACTGATGCGTGATTGAAGTGTCGGTCCGCGATGGCGCCGCCGGCAATTCTTGCGCGGTGCCAGACGCCCTTCGGCCGGAAGACACCCGTTGGCCGGAAGAAATCCTTGTCGCCGGACATTCCGTTTCCGGACCTGCCTCGGCACGCGCCGTTGACAGGAATTCGGAACACGTCGCGCGCCGCGGGCCAGCGCCGGCCGGTCGCGGCCCCGGCCGGCGACAATCCCGCCACCGGCGGCATGCCCGCACCAGTGATATTCCGGCATATGCCCCTCGAGGCGCTTCCGGCTTGATGCGCCCCGGCGCCGCTTGCCGCTACGGATAGAGCCGGGTCTTCACCCAGGCGTCCGCCCCGTTCTCCCGCCTGAAGACAATGCGGTCGTGCAGCCGGAACGGCCGGTCGTGCCAGAACTCCAGTTCGACCGGAAGGATCCGGAAGCCCGACCAGTAGGGTGGCCGCGGCACATGGCCGACCGCATATTTCGCCGTGTAGGTCGCCACCGCCTTTTCAAGCGCGAACCGGCTCTCCAGCGGCCGCGACTGCTGCGAGGCCCAGGCGCCGATTCGGCTCGCCCGCGGCCGTTCGTCGAAATAGGTATCGGCCTCCTCCGCCGTCACCTGCTCGACCGCGCCGCGCACCCGCACCTGACGGCGAAGGCTTTTCCAGTGGAAGCAGAGAGCTGCCTTGCCGGCGCCGAGGATTTCGTGACCCTTGGCGCTTTCGAAGTTCGTGTAGAAGACGAAGCCGCGCCGGTCGACGCCCTTCAGCAGCACCATGCGCACATTCGGCAGACCGGTCTCGTCGACGGTCGCCAGCGCCATTGCGTTCGGGTCGTTGATCTCGGTCTTGCCCGCCTCGGCAAGCCAGTCGGAAAACAGGCCGAACGGCTCGTCCGCCTCGGCGAAGTCACCGCCTGTTAACCCTGTTTCGCGAATCTCGTTGTCCTTCGACATGTTGTCCTTCCCGGAGTTCGCAATGGCCGTCCCGGCGCCTGTGTACCATTGTTCGCCGCGCCGCTGCCAGACCATGCTGGCCGCCATCTTCCTCGTTGCCCTTGGTGCCTGCGCCCGGACCGGGGCCGAGGCGCCACGTCTGGCCGCCGCCCGCGTGCCGGTCGCGACCCCCGGTGCGGCGCCGCTCGAGCATGTCCGTTTCTCCGAGACGGTGACGGAGAGTGACTGGACGGTCCTGCGCCGTGCCCTGGCGACCGCCCTCGTCGAGACCGAGGATGGCGCCACCGTCTCCTGGAACAATGCCGAGACCGGCTCGACCGGCACCGTCACGCCGCTCATGGCCGCAAGGGCAGGGGGTGGCAGCCTCTGCCGCGCCTTTGCCGCGACCATCGATGCCGCCGGCGCTGGCAATCGCTATCGCGGCGAGGCCTGCCGCACCGGCGAGGGCCGCTGGGAACTGCTCGGCGTCGTGCCCGAGGCAACGCCGCTTTGATCGCGGCATGCATTTCTGTCTGGCATTTTTTCCTATTTGCTCCCATATCAGGCGCGAACCCGATGCGGCCGCAGTGGTCTTCATGTGCCGCGCGCCGCGATATGCTCTTGAGCAAAGAGCAGTCTTGATGGAGAAAATCACTGGGGGACGTCATCCGCACGACCGGCGATCCCCCGGCAAGGGAGCCAATCGATGCGTGACCCCTATACCGTTCTCGGTGTCGCCCGGAATGCCTCCGAGGCAGATGTCAAGAAGGCGTTCCGCAAGCTCGCCAAGAAGTATCATCCCGATTCGAACGCCGACGACCCGAAGGCGAAGGACAAGTTCGCCGAAATCGGTTCGGCCTACGAGATCCTGTCCGACAAGGAAAAGCGCGGCCAGTTCGATCGCGGCGAGATCGACGCCGAAGGCAAGCCGAAATACCAGGGCTTCGAAGGCTTCGACCAGGGCTTTGCCCGTGGTCCGGGCGCCGGCGGTTTCCGCTGGTCGAGCTCGGGCGGCGCCGGCGGCATCAATACAGATGACATCCTGAAGGATATCTTCGGCGGCCGCGCCGGCTTTGGCCGCACGTCGGGCTTCGGCGATGGCCGCCAGGCCGGGCCGGCGCCGGCGCGCGGCGAGGATGTCGCCGTCGCCGCCCGCGTCTCGCTTGAGGAACTGGCGCGCGGCGACAAGGTCCGCGTCAGCCTGCCGAACGGCAAGCAGGTCGATTTCACCGTGCCGCAGACGATGCGCGAGGGCGAGAAGCGCCGCCTGAAGGGGCAGGGCGCCCCGGGCCGCGCCGGCGGTCCGGCCGGCGACGCCATCGTCACCCTCGAGATCGCCCGCCATCCGCTGTTCACCGTCGATGGCGATGATCTTCGCCTCGAACTGCCGATCGGGCTCGACGAGGCGGTGCTCGGCGCCAAGGTCCGCACCCCGACGCTGACCGGCATGGTCGCGCTCACCGTTCCGGCCAACGCCTCGGGCGGGCGCACCCTGCGCGTCAAGGGCAAGGGCCTTGCCCGCGCCGGCGGCGGCCATGGCGACCTGCTCGTCTCGCTGCGGATCGTGCTGCCCGAGGGTGGCGACGCTGATCTCGCCGAGCTGATGGAGCGCTGGCGCGAGGCGAACCGCTATTCGGTCCGCGGCACCGAATTCGAGCGCTGAGCCGATCGGCCGATCACCGGCGCGGGGCAGGCTTGCCATAAAGCACTGTTCTCAATCGGGCTGCGTTGTCCTAAGAATAAGGACCCGGAGTTTTCGCCCGGCAAGAGGCGGTATGCCGGGCGCGTTTTCGTGTCGAGGATCCTGCCCGTGCCCACGCTCTATATTTCCCACCCCGCCTTTCTCGATCATCTGACGCCGACCGGCCATCCCGAGCGGCCCGATCGCCTGCGCGCCATCGAGCGCGTGCTGGAAGGCGAGCGCTTCATGATGCTGGCCCGCGAGGCCGCGCCGATGGGCAGCCTCGAAACGGCGATGCTCGCCCATCCCGAGTCCTACGTCGAAGAAATCCATCGTTCGATGCCGAGCGAGGGCATTGTCCATCTCGACGCCGACACGCTGATGTCGCCGGGCACCTGGGAGGCGGTCCTGCGCGCCCTCGGCGCCATCACCCAGGCCGTCGACGAGGTCATGGAGCGCAAGGTTCACAACGCCTTTTGCGGCATCCGCCCGCCCGGGCACCATGCCGAGGCGGCCAAGCCCATGGGCTTCTGCCTGTTCAACAACGCCGCCATCGCCGCCCGCTACGCCCAGAAGAAGTTTGGTGCCGGGCGCGTCGCGATCATGGATTTCGACGTCCATCACGGCAACGGCACCCAGGACATCTTCTGGAACGACCCGACCGTGTTCTACGGCTCGACCCACCAGATGCCGCTTTATCCGGGCACCGGCGAGGCCAGCGAGACCGGCTGCGGCAACATCTGCAATGCGCCGCTGGCCGCCGGCGACGGGTCGTCCGAATTCCGCGAGGCGATGGACATCGCCATCCTGCCGGCGATCGACCGATTCGCCCCTGATCTCATCGTCATCTCTGCCGGCTTCGACGCCCACACCCGCGATCCGCTCGGCGGCCTGCATCTGACCGAGGCCGATTATGTCTGGGCAACCAAGAAGTTGATGGATATCGCCAACCGCCATTGCGACAACCGCGTCGTCTCCCTGCTTGAGGGCGGCTATGATCTCCAGGGCCTGTCGCAGTCGGTCGGCGGCCACATCGGCGCGCTGATGCGCGGCTGACCGGACGCCAGAGCCGGGCTGAAGGATAAGGAAGGGCGAGAGATGAGCGATACCCCGCCGGACGACGTTGCCGGCCTCACCTTCGAGGCCGCGCTCGCCGAACTGGAGCAAATCGTCTCTCGCCTCGAGCGTGGCGATGTTCCGCTCGCCGAGTCGATCGCCATCTACGAGCGTGGCGAGAAGCTGAAGGCCCAGTGCGAGGCCTTGCTGCGCGTCGCTGAGGAAAAGGTCGAAAAGATCCGCCTTGCCGCCGATGGCCGGCCGGTCGGCACCGGGCCGCTCGACGTCGACTGAAGCATTTGCCGGCCGCGCCGGCTGAATTTCCTGGCGGTCGTTAGACAAATCGAAGGAAACGGCGCCTAGGCTGGCGGAAGGTTAACCCTTCCGAAAGCGGCCGCCGTCCGATGCAGACGTCCACTTCCCACCGTGCTCTTGCTGCTCTTGCCGCCGCCGGCCTTGCCGGCGCGTTCGGCCTGCCGGCCTCGGCCGAAACGCTGACGATCGGCGACAAGGCGCATGTGTTCACGGCCCCGGCCGGGCTCTGCTTCCTCGACCCCGTCGCCCGCGAGGCCGACACGGCCGGCCTCGATGGCCTCAAGCCGCAGAACGACCGCTACGTCGTCGCCGCCGGTTTTGCGCCCTGCGATGCCCTTGACGCCTGGCGCGCCGATCCGCGCCTGCGCGTATCGCATTGGGGCGCTGTCTTCATTGACCGCCGCTATGTCGACGATGGCCGGCTCAACGGCCTTTCCGCCGCTGCCGCCGGCCAGACGCTGCGTGGCCTTGAAGGGCTCGGCGGCTCGGCCGGCGTCCTGCCGGCCATGCGCTCGGCCTTTGCCGCCTTTGACAGCGTTGCCGATGTGCAGGCCGCCGGCTGGTCGAGCGTGCGCTCCGGCGTTCGCCTCGGCTCCGTCGCCGCCATGGTCTCGGCCGACGGCGAATCGAAGCCCTATGCCGTTGTCCATGGTTCGACCATTTTCGGCGGTGCTGTTCTGGAAATCGCGATTGCCGCTCCCGCCGCCGACGCGGTCGCCGTTGATGCCCTGTCCGGCGAGGTCGTCAAGCTCGCCGGTGCCCTGCGCGGCGGCGTTGCCACGGCCGCGGCCGGCGACGGCGGCAGGCTGACCCGCTGGCTCGCCCCGCCCGAGCCGAAGCGCCCGGCCGCCGGCAGCGGCGGCAAGACGCTCGCCGCCGCCGAAAAGCGCCCCTCCGTGCTGGTGCCGCCCGAGGTCCGCACCGCCGGCATCCTTGCCGATGGCTCCGGCGCGCCAAGGTCCGCCCTCGTGGCGCCCGAGCGCCTCGATCGTCCGGCATTCACCGATCCCGCTGCGCCGGTCGCCCCGCCCCTGGCCGCGCCGGCTACCCCGTCTCTGGCCGCTCCGGCGCCGGTCCTTGCCCCCGAGAAGGCGCCGGAACAGGGTGTCGTGAAGGCTGCCCCGCCCGCCGCATCCGTGCCGCCGGTCGAGGCCCCGACCGCCGCGAGCCTTGCCGATCCCGCCGGCCCGCCGATGGTCACCGCGACCGATTTCGCCGACATGACCCTGCGCGCCGTGCCCGGCGCCCCGGTCGCCGCCGCTGCGCCCGCATTGATCCCGGATGAGGCGCCCGAGCCGGCGGCCGCGCCGGCATTTGGCGAGGCCGGTCAGGTCGTTGACTTCTCCGCCTTTGATCTGCGTACCGGCAGCGGCGAGAGCAATTGATTTGCCGGCATGACCCTTCGTCCTGTTGACGCCGGCATTTGCAGGCGCCAATTAGGCTCGATAAGGTGAGTTTCCCGCTCGCCCGAAATGGGACTGCCGCGTCAAGTGACCAATCCGACAAACACCCCGCTGCTTGATACCGTGCCGATGCCGGACGACCTTCGCCGGCTCGATGAATCGCAGCTTCGCCAGGTCGCCGACGAACTGCGCGCCGAGATGATCGACGCCGTGTCGGTAACCGGCGGCCACCTCGGTGCCGGCCTCGGCGTCGTCGAGCTGTCCGTCGCCCTGCATTATGTCTTCGACACGCCGCGCGACCGGCTCATCTGGGATGTCGGCCACCAGTGCTATCCGCACAAGATCCTGACCGGCCGGCGCGACCGCATCCGCACCCTGCGTCAGGGCGGCGGCCTTTCCGGCTTCACCAAGCGCGCCGAGAGCGATTTCGATCCCTTCGGCGCCGGTCATTCCTCGACCTCGATTTCCGCCGGCCTCGGCATGGCCGTCGCCCGCGATATCTCCGGCGGCGACAACAACGTCATCTGCGTTATCGGCGATGGCGCGATGTCGGCCGGCATGGCCTATGAGGCGATGAACAATGCCGGCGCGATGCATTCCCGGCTGATCGTCATCCTCAACGACAACGACATGTCGATCGCCCCGCCGGTCGGCGCGATGAGCGCCTATCTTGCCCGCCGTGTCTCCGGGCGCGCCTATCTCGGCCTGCGCGAGACGGCCAAGCAGCTCGCCCAGCGCCTGCCGAAATTCCTGCAGGAAGGGGCGGCCCGGGCCGAGGAGTTCGCCCGCGGCATGGCCATGGGCGGCACGCTCTTCGAGGAACTCGGCTTCTATTACGTCGGCCCGATCGACGGCCACAATTTCGATCACCTCCTGCCGGTGCTGAAGAACGTGCGCGACGCCGATCGCGGCCCGATTCTCGTTCATGTCGTCACCCAGAAGGGCAAGGGCTATCCGCCGGCCGAGAAATCCGCCGACAAGTATCACGGCGTTTCCCGCTTCGATGTCGTGACCGGCGCCCAGGCGAAATCGAAGGCCAATGCGCCCTCCTATACGCGCGTCTTTGCCGATGCCCTCGTCAAGGAAGCGGCCCGCGACGACCGCGTCGTCGCCATCACCGCCGCCATGCCCGCCGGCACCGGCCTTGATGTCTTCGAGAACGCCTTTCCCGAACGCACCTTCGATGTCGGCATCGCCGAACAGCACGCCGTGACCTTCGCCGCCGGCCTCGCCGCCGAGGGGCTGAAGCCGTTCACCGCGATCTACTCGACCTTCCTGCAGCGCGGCTACGATCAGGTCGTTCACGACGTCGCCATCCAGAAGCTGCCGGTCCGCTTTGCCATCGATCGCGCCGGCCTTGTCGGCGCCGACGGCCCGACCCATGCCGGCGCCTTCGATCTCGCCTATCTCTGCTGCCTGCCGAACATGGTGGTGATGGCCCCGGCCGACGAGGCCGAACTCTTCCACATGGTCGCGACCGCTGCGGTCATCGACGACCGTCCCTCGGCCTTCCGCTATCCGCGCGGCGAGGGCACCGGCGTCGAGATGCCCGAGATCGGCGTTCCCCTTGCGGTCGGCAAGGGCCGCATCGTCAAGGAGGGCGGCAAGGTCGCCATCCTGTCGCTCGGCACCCGCCTTGCCGATGCCCTGACGGCGGCCGCCCGCCTCGATGCGCACGGCCTGCCGACGACCGTCGCCGATGCCCGTTTCGCCAAACCGATCGACCGCGATCTCGTCCGCGATCTGGCCAGCCGGCACGACGTGCTGATCACCGTCGAGGAGGGCTCGGTTGGCGGTTTCGGCAGCCATGTGCTGCAGATGCTCGCCGAGGACGGCTATCTCGACGGCGGTCTGAAGGTCCGCGCCATGGTCCTGCCCGATGTCTTCATCGATCAGGACAAGCCCGAAGTCATGATCGCCCGGGCTGGCCTCGATGCCGACGGCATCGTCGCCCGCGTCTTCGAGGCGCTCGGCCGCGATCCCGCCAGCGCCACGATCCAGCTCGCCTGACAGGCCGGACGAACGACCGCCGCGCCAACCCGCCGGCGCGGCCGCAAACCTTTTGAAGATGCGGGACCGGCACGATGATCCTACACACGCTCCGACCGGTCCTGGCGCTGCTCATCGCCATTGCCTTCCTGTTGATGGGCAACGGCCTGCAGACGACGCTCATCCCGATTCGCGCCGATCTTGAGCATTTCGACGCGCTCGCCCTCGGCATTCTCGGCTCGTCCTACTATCTCGGCTTTGTCGCCGGCTGCCTTGGCGGCCCGTTCCTCATCCTGCGCGCCGGCCACATCCGCGCCTTCCTCGCCCTTGTCTCGGTTGCCTCGGCCGCAGCCCTTGCCCATCCGCTGCTCATCGCCGCGCCGGCCTGGTTCGTCTTTCGCGCCGTCACCGGCTTCTGCCTTGCCGGCCTCTATCTCATCATCGAGAGCTGGCTCAACGAGCGCGCCACGAACGACAATCGCGGCCTCGTCATGTCGTCCTATATCGTCGTCAACTTCGCCGTCATCACCGCCGGCCAGATGATGGTGACGCTCTATCCGCCGGCCGAGTTCGCGCCCTTCGCGCTTGCCTCGATCCTCGTCTCGCTCGCCGCCGTGCCGGTCGCCATCTCCCGCTCCGGCGAGCCGGCACCGATCGCCCTCGTGCGTTTTCATCCGGCCGGGCTCTATCGTGCTTCGCCCGTCGGCCTTGTCGGCGTCTTCCTCGTCGGCATCTCGAACGGCGCCTTCTGGATGCTCGCCGCCGTCTATGGCGTGCGCTCCGGTCTCTCCGTCGCCGAAGCGGCGAGCTTCATGAGCATCGCCGTCGTCGGCGGCGCGCTTTTCCAGTGGCCGATCGGCCGCCTTTCCGACCGCCGCGACCGCCGCGCCGTGCTCGTCGGCACGATGCTGCTCGCCACCGTCTTCGGCCTCGCGCTCGCCTTCATGACCGTGCCGCTGCCGGTCGCCTTCGTGCTTGTCTTCCTCTTTGGCGGTTTCAGCCTCACCGGCTATTCCCTTGCCGCTGCCCATGCCTATGACAGCGCCGACCCGACCCGCTATGTCGAGACCTCGGCCGGCCTGCTGCTCGCCAACGGCTTCGGCTCCATCGTTGGCCCGCTGCTCGCCTCGCTCGCCATGCGCGGTGCCGGCCCTTCCGGCTTGTTCATCACCACGGCCATTGCCCAGACGGTGCTCGTCGCCTTCGTCCTTTATCGGATGCGCCGCCGCGTCTCCCTCGCGCCTGAGGAAAAGACCGGCTTCGACATCGCCGCGACCGCGCCGGTCGGCGTCGCCATCACGCCGGAACCGCTCGAGGAAGCCGATCCTCTCGTCGTCGTGCCGCAGGTCGCCGACGAACCGGTCGAGATCGGCCTCCTGCAGACGATCGACGCCGGGGCAGGGGAGGAGGAACCGCGATGACATCGCCCGGGTCGCCGGGTATGATGCGCCCCCGATGCTGAACCGAGCCGCCCACATCCGGTCGCTGCTGCGCCGCCTGCCAGTGTTGCTGGCGGCGGCGGTGCTGTTCCTGCAGTTCGTGCTCGGCGCGCCGGTCTTTGCCGCCGCGAATGCCGCGCTGGCCGGATTGTCCGGCACGGGCGACGGCGCGATCGTCATCTGCACCAGCCATGGCTTCCAGACCATCCGCCTCGGCGGCGAAGCGCCGCTGCCGAAGGACGGACCGCACTGCCCGATGGGGCCGTGCTGCATTGCCGTGTCCGGCAACGACGTCGTCGCCGCAGTCGCCGTCGCGACCCTGCCGCTGCCGGCTGACGATCGCGGCGAACGTCTCGCCCTGCCGGGGGCGACAGTCATCCTCGGCGCGATGTCGCTGCATCGCCCGCTCTCGCGCGGGCCGCCCGTCTCCGTCTGACCAAAATCAAGGACGGAAAGTCAACTTGGCCGCTTAGTTTTGCCCGAATGAACGATCGGGCCGACGGCCGGAACAGACGGGAAAACCGATGAAACGAATTGCCTCCATCGCCCTTGCCGGCGCCATTGCCCTCATGGCTGGCGCCGCCGCCGCCGAGACCTACACCTCGGCGCCCTCAGGATCGAGGATCCCTGGTCCCGCGCCATGCCCCCCGGCGCCCGCGCCGGCGCCGGTTTCCTGAAGGTTACCAACACCGGCACCGAGAGCGATCGCCTCGTCGGCGGCAGCACCACGGCGGCCGGCCGCGTCGAAATCCACGAGATGGCGGTCACCGACAACATCATGAAGATGCGCCTCGTGGACGGCGGTCTCGAGATCCCGCCCGGCGGCAGCGTCGAGCTGAAGCCCGGCTCCTATCACGTGATGTTCCTCGACGTGCCCTCGTCCTTCGTCGAGGGGAGCACCCTTGCCGTGACGCTGAAGTTCGCAAAGGCCGGTGAAGTCGCCATCGACATACCGGTCAAGTCGATCGGCGAGGGCGCCCGCATGCACATGAACATGGGCCATGGAATGGGCATGGGCGGCATGATGGGCATGGGCATGGCCGGCATGGGCATGGGCATGGGCGGAATGGGCGGCATGTCCGGCATGCAGGGCCAGAAGTGATGGCAAAGCAGAAGCCGGTCTCGTCGAAAGGCTGGATCACGGGGGCCGTGCTGACGGTCGTCGTTTTCCTTGTCGGCGCCGCCACGTTCGGCTGGTATCGCACCGAGGTCGTGGAAAGCGGCACCGGCCTGCTCTCCACGCCGGTTGCCACGATCGGCGGCGATTTCTCGCTCGTCGATACCGGGAACCGGCCTTTCACCAACAAGGACTTGCTGGGCAAGCCCTATGCGATGTTCTTCGGCTTCACCTACTGTCCGGACGTCTGCCCGACGACCCTGTGGGATGCCTCGCAGTGGCTGGAAGAACTCGGCGCCGATGCCGACAAGCTGAACTTCGTCTACGTCTCCGTCGATCCCGAACGCGACACGCCCGAGCAGATGAAGAGCTATCTGTCGGCATTCAATCCGCGGATCATCGGCCTGACTGGTCCGCGCGCCGAGGTCGACCGGATCATTGCCGGCTATCGCGTCTATGCCAAGCGCATCGAACTCGACGGCGGCGACTACACCATGGACCATACCGCGACCGTCTATCTGATGGATGCGAAGGGGTATTTCGCCGGCACCATCGCCTATCAGGAAAAGCCGGAGAATGCCGTCCTGAAGCTGCGCCGGTTGATCGGCGTCGCGGACTAGCTGTGGAGCCTGTCCGGCCGGGCACCATCCGGCCGGACGCGCATGGCAGCCTTGCGCCGGCGGGGTTGCCGGCACGACGCGGCGATGCTCAAAAAGGCGCCACGATGAAACCGTCTGCCGGGGGGCTGAAGATGGCGAGCGATATCGAAATTGCACGACAGGCGCGGCTCCTGCCGATCACCGAGATCGGCGCCCGGCTCGGCATTCCGGACGAAGCGCTCGAGCCCTACGGTCACGACAAGGCCAAGATCGGGTCGGCGTTCATCGAAGGCCTCGCCGAGCGCCCCGATGGCCGCCTGATCCTCGTCACCGCCATGAGCCCGACGCCGGCCGGCGAGGGCAAGACGACGACCTCGGTCGGCCTGACGGATGCGCTCAACCGCATCGGCAAGCGCGCCGCGGTCTGTCTGCGCGAGCCCTCGCTCGGCCCCTGCTTCGGCGTCAAGGGCGGCGCTGCCGGCGGCGGTCTTGCCCAGGTCGTGCCGATGGAGGACATCAACCTCCACTTCACCGGCGATTTCCACGCCATCACCGCCGCGCACAATCTGCTCTCGGCGATGATCGACAACCACATCCACTGGGACAACCGCCTCGACCTCGACCCGCGCCGCATCACCTGGCGCCGCGTCGTCGACATGAACGATCGCGCCCTGCGTGAGATCGTCGTCGGCCTTGGCGGCCCGGCCAACGGCTATCCGCGCGAGAGCGGCTACGACATCTCGGTCGCCTCCGAGGTGATGGCAATCCTGTGCCTTGCCGATGATCTCGGCGATCTCCAGCGCCGTCTCGGCAACATCGTCGTCGGCCAGCGCCGCGACAGGACGCCGGTCACGGCCGGCGAGCTCGATGCCGCCGGCGCCATGACCGTCCTCCTCAAGGACGCAATCAAGCCGAACCTCGTCCAGACGCTGGAGAACAACCCGGCCTTCATCCACGGCGGTCCTTTCGCCAACATCGCCCATGGCTGCAACTCGCTGGCCGCGACCCGCACCGCCCTGAAGCTCGCCGACTATGTCGTCACCGAGGCCGGCTTCGGCGCTGATCTCGGCGCCGAGAAGTTCTTCGATATCAAGTGCCGCAAGGGCGGCCTCGTGCCGGCCGCAGCGGTCGTTGTCGCCACCATCCGCGCCCTGAAGTTCCATGGCGGCGTCGCCAGGGCGGACCTTGCCGCGCCGAATGTCGAGGCGGTCGAAAGGGGGCTTGAGAATCTCGGCCGCCATCTGCGCAACGTCGCCCAGTTCGGCGTGCCGGCGGTCGTCGCCATCAATCACTTTGCTGGCGACACCGACGAGGAGGTCGAGGCGGTCCGCGCCTATTGCGCCGCCTTCGGCGTGCGCGCCCATGTCTGCAAGGCCTTTGCCGAGGGTGGCGCCGGCGCCGTCGATCTCGCCGCCGACGTCGTGCGGATCGCCGATGGTGCCCACGCCCAGTTCCGCACCCTTTACGATGATCGCGCCACGCTCTGGGAAAAGACCCGCACCATCGCCCGCTCGATCTACGGCGCCGACGACATCATCGCCGACAAGGCGATCCGCGATCGTTTCCGCGAGCTCGACGCCGGCGGCTACGGCCGGTTCCCGGTCTGCATCGCCAAGACGCCCTATTCCTTCTCGACCGACCCGAACCTGAAAGGCGCCCCGACCGGCCATGTCGTGCCGATCCGCGAGGTGCGCCTCGCTGCCGGCGCCGAGTTCCTCGTCGTCATCTGCGGCGACGTCATGACCATGCCGGGCCTGCCGCGCGTGCCGGCGGCAACGAAAATCGGCATCGGCAAGGATGGTCTCGTCGAGGGCCTGTTCTGAGAGCGTCGACCTCCCGCCTCATCCTTCCCTCGCCCTTGTCAAGGGAGCGGGTCGCCTGAGAGCTCTTTGACGGCCCGGCAAAGCGTTGGTGCAGGCCGAGGTGAGGTGAAACAGCGGGGCTGAGGAGTTGAGGAGCGGACCATCACGCGACTTGGGAGCTTGACGCTCCCCCTCCCCACCAAGGTCGCCCAAGCGTCTTTCCGGCTTTGCGCGAAAGCCGCCAAGGCGTCCTGTCCTCTCCCCGCTGGGGCGAGGGGGTGCCGCATTCCTGGCAGGCGCGTTTGTCCCAGCCGCGCTTGCCCGGCCGGCGCCTTGCTGATGGAGGCTCGTGACGTTGGCATCATGGCAGGGCGTTGCCAGGAAACGCTGCCCCGTCCCTCGCCCTCAAGGGAGAGGGATGCCGGACTTCGCTTGGACGGAACGTCAAAGCGCTAGCGAAGGCCGGGTGAGGTCGGTCGATTGCCCCGCCTCAATAGCAGCCATCGGCCGTTCACCCGGCCTCACGGTTTCGGCGCCGGGAGAAAAGAATCTTCCCGGGCTCCCCTTGACAGAGGCCATGGCCATCCTTACCTCGGGCTCGCCTGTTAGCACTCCTTCATCTGAGTGCTAACCGCGTCCATTCAGAGCCCTTAAGCTGCCCGCGCGGATTGATCGCGGGGCGCCATTCAAAAGGAAGAGCCCACTCATGAATTTCCGTCCGCTCCACGATCGCGTGGTTGTTCGCCGTCTGAAGTCCGAGGAAAAGACGGCCGGTGGCATCATCATTCCGGACACCGCCAAGGAGAAGCCGCAGGAAGGCGAAGTCGTCGCCGTCGGCGCTGGCGCGCGCAACGACAAGGGCGAGCTCATCGCTCTCGACGTCAAGGCCGGTGACCGCATCCTGTTCGGCAAGTGGTCTGGCACCGAAGTCAAGATCAGCGGTGAAGACCTGCTGATCATGAAGGAATCCGACATCATGGGCATCATCGGCTAAGGGCCGACCCGTTCCATGTTCCCGGGATCGCCGATCGTCACCGAATTCTGGCAGCTGGTACTGGTACTTGCCGGCTGCATCGGTCTGATCGCCATCCTGCACCGCATCATCCGGCACAAGATCGGCCGGGACGACGAGTGAAGGAAATCAGCAAATGGCTGCCAAGGAAGTCAAGTTTTCGTCCGACGCGCGCGACCGCATGCTGCGCGGCGTCGACATTCTCGCCAACGCCGTCAAGGTGACCCTCGGCCCGAAGGGCCGCAATGTCGTCATCGAGAAGTCGTTCGGCGCGCCGCGCATCACCAAGGACGGCGTTTCCGTCGCCAAGGAGATCGAGCTCGAGGACAAGTTCGAGAACATGGGCGCGCAGATGGTCCGCGAGGTCGCCTCGAAGACCAACGACATCGCCGGTGACGGCACCACCACCGCGACGGTGCTCGCCCAGGCGATCGTTCGCGAGGGCGCCAAGGCGGTTGCCGCCGGCATGAACCCGATGGACCTGAAGCGCGGCGTCGAGATGGCCGTTGCGGCCGCCGTCTCCGATCTCGAGGCCCGCTCGAAGAAGATCCACACCTCCGAGGAAGTTGCCCAGGTCGGCACGATCTCGGCCAACGGCGCGCGTGACATCGGCGAGATGATCGCCCATGCGATGCAGAAGGTCGGCAACGAGGGCGTGATCACCGTCGAGGAAGCCAAGTCGCTCGACACCGAGCTCGAGGTCGTCGAGGGCATGGAGTTCGATCGCGGCTACCTGTCGCCGTACTTCATCACCAATGCCGAGAAGATGGTCGCCGATCTCGACGATCCGTACATCCTCCTGCACGAGAAGAAGCTCTCCAACCTGCAGGCGATGCTGCCGGTGCTCGAGGCGGTCGTGCAGTCGGGCAAGCCGCTGCTGATCATCGCCGAGGACGTCGAGGGCGAGGCCCTGGCGACCCTCGTCGTCAACAAGCTGCGCGGCGGCCTCAAGGTTGCGGCCGTCAAGGCTCCGGGCTTCGGCGATCGCCGCAAGGCCATGCTCGAGGACATCGCCATCCTGACCGGTGGCCAGGTGATCTCGGAAGACCTCGGCATCAAGCTCGAGAACGTCTCCCTCGACATGCTGGGCACTGCCCGCAAGGTCTCGATCTCCAAGGAGACCACGACCATCGTCGACGGCGCCGGCGAGCGTGAGACGATCGAGGCCCGCGTTGGCCAGATCAAGGCGCAGATCGAGGAGACCACCTCGGACTACGACCGCGAGAAGCTGCAGGAGCGTCTGGCCAAGCTGGCGGGCGGCGTTGCCGTCATCCGCGTCGGCGGCGCGACCGAGGTCGAGGTGAAGGAGAAGAAGGACCGCGTCGACGACGCCCTCAACGCCACCCGCGCGGCGGTCGAGGAAGGCATCGTTCCGGGCGGCGGCGTTGCGCTGCTGCGCGCCAAGGGCGCCATCCAGAAGCTCGCTTCCGACAATCCCGACATCATGGCCGGCATCAAGATCGTGCTGCGCGCGCTTGAGGCTCCGATCCGTCAGATCGCCGAGAACTCCGGCGTCGAGGGCTCGATCGTCGTCGGCAAGATCCTCGAGAACAACGACGAAAGCTTCGGCTTCGACGCCCAGAACGAGGCCTATTGCGACATGGTGTCGACCGGCATCATCGACCCGACCAAGGTCGTGCGCACGGCCCTGCAGGACGCGGCCTCGGTCGCCGGCCTGCTGATCACCACCGAGGCGATGATCGCCGAGCTGCCGAAGAAGGACGCCGGCATGCCGGCGATGCCGGGCGGCGGCATGGGCGGCATGGACTTCTGATTTTCCGGCAAACGGAAATCGGACTGGAAGGGGCGGCCGCGTGCCGCCCCTTTTCATTTGCGGGCGGCCAGCCTTGTCTCGTGCCGCCGGCCACCCCGGCCTTCAGGTCAGATCGGCAGTTCCGTTGTGCGCTTCACGGTGCGCAGCGCCATCGTCGACTGCAGCCGGACGACGCCGGGAAGCTGGGTCAGGATCTCGGTGTGCAGGCGCTCGAGGTCCGGCGCGTCGCGATAGACGAGATGCAGGAGGTAGTCGGCCTGGCCGGCGAGCAGGTAGCAGGCAAGCACCTCGGGCACCTTGCGCACCGCCTCCTCGAAGCGATCGAGTGTCTGCCGGCCCTGCTGGTCAAGCGTCACCTGGACGAAGGCATTGCCGGGAAAGCCGGCGGCGCGCTGGTCGAGGCGCATGGTGTAGCCGGCAACAAGGCCGCTCTCCTCAAGCAGGCGAACGCGGCGCAGGCACGCCGAAGGCGACAACGAGACCTTCTCGGCAAGGTCGGCATTGGCAATGCGGCCATCGGCCTGAAGCAATCTCAGAATCGCACGATCACGGCTGTCGAGCTTCAATTCGCACAACTCCATTCGAGAATTTGAAAGGATAATCGAATTTTCTGCGACGGAGCGCTTTGGCGCAAGCCTGCTTTGGCGGGAAATTGCTTATCCGGCGCACCATACTAAAGGCGATGAACATGGCGCCCGCCGGCCGGCAGTGGCGCTGCCTTGACGATGGAGAAAGCTCATGCGGATCGGCGTGCCGAAGGAGATCAAGAACCACGAATACCGCGTCGGCCTGGTGCCGGGCAGCGTCCGCGAGCTCATCGACCACGGTCACGAGGTTGTCGTTGAGACCGGCGCCGGCCTTGGCGCGGGACTTTCCGATGCGGACTACGAGGCGGTCGGCGCCCGGATCCTGCCGGGCGCCGATGCGGTGTTTTCGGCCGCCGAGATGATCGTCAAGGTCAAGGAGCCGCTTGCCGTCGAGCGGGCGCGGCTCAGCAAGGGCCAGGTGCTCTTCACCTATCTCCATCTGGCGCCGGATCCCGAGCAGACTGAAGATCTCGTCAAGTCGGGCGCGACCTGTATCGCCTATGAGACGGTGACGAGCCCGACCGGAACCCTGCCGCTGCTGACGCCGATGTCGGAAGTCGCCGGCCGGATGGCGCCGCAGGTCGGCGCGGCCTGTCTTGAGAAGGAGCGCGGCGGTCGTGGCGTGTTGCTCGGCGGCGTGCCGGGCGTGCAGGCGGCCGAGGTCCTCGTGCTCGGCGGCGGCGTTGCCGGCACCAATGCGACGCTGATCGCTGTCGGCATGGGCGCCAACGTCACCGTCGTCGACCGCAATCTCGAGGCGCTGCGCCGCATCGCCGCCCAGTTCGGCAATGCCGTGCGCATGGTCTATTCGACCCGCGATGCGATCGAGCATTACGCCCCGCAGGCCGACCTCGTCATCGGCACTGTGCTGGTGCCGGGCGCGGCGGCGCCGAAGCTCGTCACGACCGAGACCGTGAAGAAGATGAAGGCCGGCGCGGCAATCGTCGATGTCGCCATCGACCAGGGCGGCTGCTCGGAGACGAGCCGGCCGACCAGCCATTCCGAGCCGACCTATGTGGTCGACGATGTCGTCCACTACTGCGTCACCAACATGCCCGGCGCGGTCGCGCGCACCTCGACCTTCGCCCTCAACAATGCGACGCTGCCGTTCGCGGTGGCGCTGGCCGACAAGGGCTGGCAGAAGGCGCTGGCCGACGATGCGCACCTGCGCGCCGGCCTCAACGTGCATGAGGGCAAGGTGACCCATCCGGCGGTCGCCGCGGCGCTCGGCCTCGCCTTCACCTCGCCGGAGCAAATTCTCGGACTGTAAGTGCGGGCCAAACATCTGCAGTCCGGGCGTCGACCCCTCCCCCTTCCCGGGGGCGGGGTCGATGATTTTTCGGCACCCGCCGCATCCCGGCCCAAGGGAGCAAGGCGCTATCTCGGCCGGCGGAAGGCGGCGCGGACGGCCTCGACCTCGTCGCGCACGGCGCAGCCGGCAAGATGGTCGTTGACGATGCCGACCGACTGCATGAACGCATAGACGGTCGTCGGGCCGACAAAGCTCCAGCCGCGCTTCTTCAGTTCCTTTGCCAGGGCCGTCGATTCCGCCGTCTTGCCGAGCTTGCCAAGGGTTGCCCGGTCGAGCCTTTCCGGGCGGCTCGCCGGGTCGGGCTCGAAGCGCCAGACGAAGGCGGCGATGGAGCCGGCCTCGTCGCGCAGTTCGCGGGCGCGGTCGGCATTGTTGATCGCCGAGACGATCTTGCCGCGATGGCGCACGATGCCGGCATCGCCGAGCAGGCGGTCGACATCGGCCTCGCCGAAGCCGGCGACGGTATCGATGTCAAACCCGGCAAAGGCGCGGCGGAAGTTTTCCCGCTTTCTCAGGATGGTCAGCCAGGAAAGGCCGGACTGGAACCCCTCGAGGCAGAGCTTTTCGAAAAGGCGCGTGTCGTCGGCGACCGGCCGGCCCCATTCGGTATCGTGATAGGCGTGATAGTCGGCGTCACCGGCGCACCAGAAACAGCGCTCGCGGCCGTCCGGGCCGGTGAACAGGTCGCCATCGATCATCGCAAATGCCTCCGCGCCGCGCGTGAATCACGGGCAAGGATAGCAGGCGAACAAACGGCTGGAAGCTGCCTCAGGCGAACAGGGCGTCGATCTCGTCCTGGCTGGCGCGGCCGGCGTCGTCGTCGAGTGCCGGTCCGTTCAGCAGGGCATGGTCGCCCTCGGCCTCGGCCGGTTTTTCGCCGTCGATGCCGGAGAAGCTGTCGATGCCGCCCCAGATCTGGATCATCCGTTCGACGCGTTCCTCGACGAAATGCATCGCCCTGACGACCTTGGAGATGCGCTGGCCGGTGAGGTCCTGGAAATTGCAGGCCTCGAAGATGCGCACCACGGCGTCCTGCATGTCGGAGGCCATGCCCTGATCGTCGCCGGAAAGCTTTGCATGAAGATTGCCGGCGTGCTCGTCGATCACCTCGGCGGCGGCAAGGATGGACTCGGTCGCCTTCTCGGTGCCGAGAACGATGGCGTCGAGCTGATCGGTGACGCGACCCATCTCGGTTGAATCGAAATTGGTCTGGTGCAGCGTGGCGATCTCGAGCTTGGTCCGATCGATGGCGTCGGTGATCGCGTCAAGCTCGGTCTTCATCTTGGAGGCTTCGGACAGCTCGCGGCGCAGCTCGCTCAAAAGCGCTGCCGTCTGGCTGACGTTCTGGTCGGTCGCGCTGGTGCCGGCCGCCAGCAGGCGCCGGATTGCCGCGAACTCGGCCATGATCTCGTCATGACGGTCGGCGGCACGCGGATCGAAGCCGCCGGTGCCTGTCGCCTGCTCGTCGCCGGGCTGCAGGTAGGTCTCGATCTTGAAGAGCTTGCGGCTCCGCTCCGGCATTCCGGTCTCCCTGGCACAACAGACACTTGCTGCCACCGTGACGGTCACGGGGCGGATTTCTCGACCGCAGACCGTTCCGCCCTTCGGTCGCGAATATTCAAAGACGGTAAAGTGCCGTCCTTAACAATCTGTTCCCAGGAAGGGTGTGTGTTCAGAAATTGCCAATCAGGCAGCGCGGCGCTCGTCCGGGGCAAGGCTCGGGGCGGCAATGCGCGGCGCCGGATGCGAGCCCTTGGCCTCAAGGCGGCCGGCCAGCGTCACCGCCCGGTCGGCGAGAAGCCGGGTCACCTCGGCAAGCTCGCCCCATGGCCCGAGGGCGATCGGCAGCCGGCCCTCGCGCTTTTCGAGACGCGTCTCCGGCGCGGGGTTGGGCACTGCCCGCATCGCCGCACTCATCGCCTCGGCGGCGCGGTAAAGGTCGACCAGCATGGCGCCGACGGCCGGGTCGTCGCCACCGGCGCGGCGATCGGCGGTCGCGTGCTCGGCGGCGATGCGATCGATGACGGCGTTGACGTGATTGGCGATCTCGGCATGGCGGCCGGCAAGGCCCTCGGTGGCGAAGCGCCGGCCGGTGCGGCCGGCAGCGAGCGCCTCCAGAACCACCAGCAGTTCGCGGGCAAAGAGATCGGCGACGTCGATCTGGCGGTTCACGGCGCGGGCAAGATCATTGCAGACGGCGCGGCTGCTCTTGCCGGCGACGATGCGATGGTCGAGGTCGCCGGCGGCGGCGGCATGGCAGACGCGAATGGCCTCGTCGACGACCGGGCGGAAGGAATCCGCCGGCTGCGAGGCGCGGCGCGACAGGCGCTCGACGGCGGCAATCAGGGTGTTGAATTCCTCGGCGCCGGAAATGTCGGTGAAGTCGGCGCTGCGATTGGTGTTGGCGGCGAGGCGGCAGGCCTCGGTGACCTGCGCAAGATGGCGGTCGAAGCGGACAAGCGCATTGGCGGCAACGGCGAGCGGCACGAGCGCGAGGGCTCCGGAAAGACCGATGAGGCCGAACTGGCTGGCGGCGGCGGCGATCATGACGACGATGAGCGCCGCCGATACGGCGATGGCGCCGAGCGCGCGCGCAGGGGGCGTTGCGCTAAACATTGAGCCGGCCCCGGCCGTACGGGAGCCCTGCACGGCCATTCCCGGCCGCAGGCGCGGCCATGGTCGGGAACGGGGTCGACGGGCACTTCATCGCGTTTCGCTGGGGCTCCGCTAAGGATTGGTTAACAACGTTAGAAAGAACATGGTTTACAAAATACTAATAGACCGATCGACGTCACCCCGGATTTCCTCGTGATTTCAGCGTTTGAAGCGGTTTTCGGGCGGTCACGGGGCAATCGATGTTGACGGGCCGGGCGACGGACGTACCCTCTTTCCCGCCCCGGACCACCCGAGGGAACAGGCAGGACCGACCTTCATGATCCTCTCCAGGCTTCTTGCCGCTGCCATTCTCGGATTTCTTCCAGCCCTTGCCGGTGCGCTCCCGGCCAGCGCCGAGCCGAAACACTATGGCGACCGCGAGCTGATGTCGGGCTTCGAGAAGACTGTTTTCGGGCTTGAATACAAGAGCACCAATGGCGGCGAGTTCTACGTAAAGAAGTTCACCGGGCCGGTGCGGGTATTCATCGACCGCCGGTCGCGGCTCGACCGGACGCGGGCGGTGCGCGGCTTCATCGGCGAGGCGCGCTCGCGCATCCATGGCCTCGACATTGCCGTGACGAAAAAGGCCGGGGAAGCCAATTTCCGCATCTTCGTCGTCGACCGGGCCGACTATGACAAGGTGGTCCGGGCCGAGGTCTTCGGCGACCGCGGTGCCTCGAGCGTCGGCGCCTGCATGGTGCGGGTGCGCTCGGACCGGCGCGGCATCCGCAATGCGACCGCCGTCATCGTCTCGGACGAGGGCGAGTTCCTGTTCCGCCGCTGCCTCATCGAGGAGACGCTGCAGGGTCTCGGCCCGCTCAATGACGATGCGAGCCTTGCGCACAGCGTCTTCAACGACCGCTCGCGCGCCTCGCGGTTTACCCGCCACGACCGCTTCATTCTCAACATGCTCTACCATCCGGGCATCCGCCCGGGCATGTCGAAGAGCGAGGCGCTCGCGGTGCTGCCGGAAGTCGTTGGCGACGTGCGTCGGCGCCTGCGCTGAGTGCACCCGCCGCTGGCTTGCCGCGTTCTCATGTTTTGCTTGCCGCCGTCACCCGCGGAGCGCAAACTCGCGCTCCGGTGTCCGCGTTGTCCATAAGGAGTCAACAGCCATGCGGCGTCTTTTTCTTATCGTCGCGGCCACGATGCTCTGGGCAATGGCGGGTTTTTCTGCCGCCAAGGCAGTCGACTTCAGCGATGCATCCCTGATTGACGGATTCGAGCGCACGGTTTTCGGCGCCGAGAGCGGTGGTTCCAGGGCCGACAAGAATCGCGTCAAGAAATATGGCGGCGCTGTTCAGGTGTTCGTCGTCAACACGGCCAGCGTCAATCGCGAGCGCGAGTTCAACGACTTCCTCGGCCTCGTCAACAAGAGCGTGCGCAATCTCACCATCCGGCGGGTGAAGTCGCAAAAGAGCGCCAACATGGTGGTGTTCCTCGTCGACCGCGGCAATTACCGCTCGACCATCCGCGAGACCCTGCCGCCGGAATACGACACGCGCTTCCTGCAGTCGAACGACTGCTCGGCGATCGTTGCCGCGTCGGGCTA
>JAWKVW010000021.1:0-56925 GCA_041397845.1 Hyphomicrobiales bacterium
ACGAAACCCTTTCTTGCGTACTGGACCAGCACGCCGGTCGCCCACCGGCGGAAGACCGTTGCCTGCACAGACGACACGCGGTAACCGACCGAAATCACGACATCGAGATTGTAGAGCGTGACAGGGCGCCCGAGAGTTGTTTGCACTTTTTGCAAAGAACCCGGCTCTTCCAGCTCCCCCTCGCTAAACACATTTGCGATGTGCCGTGAAATTGTCGAGACATCACGGCCGAAGAGCTGGCCGATCTGGGCCTGCGTCATCCAGAGGGTTTCGCCCTCAAAGCGGATATCGAGCCGCAGGCCCCTGTCGGTCCCATAGACGAGAAAGCGATCGCCGGTCTCGTCGTCTTCCTGCAGGTGCACAGGCTCGATTTCATCGTTGCTCATCGGTGCTCATCCGCTTCCGCCTAACGGCAAGTCCGGCCTAACGGGATCTGGCCGGCAGAATCGCATTTGCTGCCGTCCCGCTTTGTTCTCGCCGTCATCTAACATCACCACGCTGAAGCTGGGAATTGCCGCGCCTCCCCTGATTTTCGGATCGCGGCCAGCGCTGTCGTCGCCGCCGCATCCCGCCATCGGCCATTTGCCAGGGCGCGCCTCAGCATTTCAGGCCGGCAAGGAAATCGAGGAAGGCGCGGACGCGCGGCAGGTGCTGGCGGCCCGGCGGCATCAGGGCGTGGACCGGCACCCGCTCGGAGACGTGATGGGCAACGAGCAGCGGCACGAGGCGGCCGTCGGCAATCGCGTCGTCGAGGATGAAGCTTGCCAGCCGGGCAATGCCGAAGCCCGCCAGCGCCATGTCGAGCAGCACGTCGGCGCTGTCGCAGGCAACCGCCGCATCGACGCGCAGCGGCACAAGGCGGCCGTCGACGCGCAGCGGCCATTCCGACAGGCGGGCAAAGCCGTTTATGACCATGCAGGTGTGGCCGGCAAGATCGGCCGGCTCCTGCGGCGTGCCGCGCCGGGCAAGGTAGCCCGGGCTTGCGACAATGATCCGGCTCGCCTCGCCGAGCTTGCGCGCCACGAGGGTTGAATCGGCCAGCGGTCCGGTGCGAATGGCGACGTCGGCCTGCTCGCCGATGACGTCGATGCGGCGGTCGGCGATCGACAGCTCGAGGGTGATTTCCGGATAGGCGGCATGAAAGGCCGGCAGGGCCGGGGCGAGGCGATGCTTGGCATAGGCGGTGCCGGTGTTGACGCGGACGAGCCCTTTCGGCTTGCCGCGCGCCGCCGTCACCTCGGCCTCGGCCGCCTCGATCGCGGCAAGGATATCGCGGCCGCGCGCCAGCATGGTCTCGCCCTCGGGCGTCAGCAGCAGGCGGCGGGTGGTCCGCTGCAGAAGGCGGACGCCGAGGCGATCCTCGAGGCGGGTCACGGCTGTCGAGACGCCCGAGGGCGTCAGGCCGGTCTCGGCGGCAGCGGCCGCAAAGCCGCCGCGCTCGGCAACGCGGACGAAGACGGCAATCTCGGCGGCAGGCACGTTATTCATGACCAGTAGTCCGTTTTGAATGTTCCTGTTCGATAATTATCGCAGTTCCGGTCCATAATAAAACGGCTGCATCGAAGGTCCAGCAAGGAGCCGAGCCATGCAGCAGCCGATTTTTGAAGGGTTTGCGATCCACCTGCGCGCCGACGGCGGCATCGATTACGACCGTTACCGGGCACTTGCGGAATGCGCGCGCCGGGCCGCACCGGGCGATGTTTTCGCCGGCCTGCGGCGGCGGCTTTCCCGGCTCGGGCGGGGATTTGGCATCGGCCGGGCGGCGGTTCCGTGCGCCTGTCTTGCCAATGGGGAGGATTGCTGATGCCGCTCGTTCGCATCGACGTACCGGAGAGCCTTTCGGTGGCGCGGGCCGCGGCCCTCAGCGAGGCTGTGCATGCGGCGCTCGTCGCCCATGCCGGCGTGCCGGTCGACGACCGGTTCCACGTGATCAGCCGGCACGAGGCGGACGGCCTCGTCATCGATGCCGGGTTTCTCGGCATCCGGCGCGGCGCCGAGGCGGCAATCGTCGCCATCACCTTTCGCAAGGGGCGCAGCGACGAGGCGAAGCGGGCGCTTTACCGGGCAATCGTCGAGGGCGCCTCGGCAAAGGCGGGCATGCGGCCGGAAGACGTGATGATCGTTCTTGCCGAGAATACCCTCATCGACTGGAGCTTCGGCATGGGCGTTGCCCAATACGCGCCGTGAGGCATGCGCGGTGACCGGCTCCCGGTGACAGGTCCTCAATGGAAGTCGCGCGATTTCGGCAGGATGCGGACGTTGCGCGGGTGGCGGGCAAGGTCGGCCGGGCGGACGAGACTGCCGCCGCCGGATGACGGCGGGTCCGGCTCGTCGCGCCCGCCGGCGCACTCGCCGCCGCCGGGCCCGGTCAGCCTTGCGAGCTCGGCAGAGCGGTCGATGACGCGGCGGGCCATCAGGTGGACGACGCCTTCCGGGCTCTTGTCGATGCGGCCCTCGACCAGCAGCAGGCGGGCGCTCATCACCTCGCGGCGGAAGCGCTCGAAATCGCGGGCCCACAGAACGACGTTGGCGATGCCGGTCTCGTCCTCCAGGGTGATGAAGATGGCGTTGCCCTTGCCCGGCCGCTGGCGCACGAGGACGACCCCGGCGGTGCGGCAGAAGGTGCCGTCCGGCCGGCCGGCGGCCTCGGCGCAGGTGGCGATGCGGCCGGCGGCAAAGACCGGCCGCAGGATCGCCATCGGATGCGCCTTCAGCGACAGCCGGGTGGTCTGGTAGTCGGTGACGACATGCTCGCCAAGCGGCATTTCCGGCAGATTCGCGTCGGGTTCGGCGCCGAGCTCGCGGGCCCTTGCGGCAGCAAAAAGCGGCAGGGGGTCGTCATCCGGCAGGCGGCGGACGGCCCAGAGCGCGGCGCGCCGGTCGAGCCCCATGGAGCGGAAGGCATCGGCGTCGGCAAGGAGGCGCAGGACGCGGGCGGATGGCCGGGCGCGGCGGGCGAGATCCTCGATATCGGCATAGCCCCTGCCCCGCCCGTCGACGATGCGACCGGCCTCCTCCTGCGGCATGCCATCGACCTGGCGGAAGCCGAGGCGCAGGGCGAGGGCGCCGTCCGGCCGCCGCTCCAGGGCGTTGTCGTAATGGCTTCTGCCGACATCGACCGGGCGGACCTCGACGCCATGCTCGCGGGCGTCGCGGACAAGCTGGGCGGGGGCGTAGAAACCCATCGGCTGGGAATTGAGCAGGGCGGCGGCGAAGACCTCCGGATGATGGCATTTGATCCAGGCGGAGATGTAGACGAGCTTGGCGAAGGCGGCGGCGTGGCTCTCGGGAAAGCCGTAGGAGCCGAAGCCCTTGATCTGCTCGAAGCAGCGGATGGCGAAATCGCGATCATAACCGCGTGCCACCATGCGCTCGACCATCAGCGATTCGAACCGCTCCATCGTGCCGAGATGGCGGAAGGTCGCCATGGCGCGGCGAAGCTGGTTGGCCTCGACGTCGGAAAACCGCGCCGCGACCATGGCCAGCCGCATCGCCTGCTCCTGGAACAGCGGCACGCCCATGGTCTTCTTCAGCACCTTGTAAAGCTCGTCCGGAGGCCCGTGCTCGGGCGCGGGGGCGGGAAACTCGACCGGCTCGCGGCCGGCACGGCGGCGCAGATAGGGATGGACCATGTTGCCCTGGATCGGGCCGGGGCGGACGATCGCCACCTCGATGACGAGATCGTAGAAGGTTTCCGGCCGAAGGCGCGGCAGCATGCTCATCTGGGCGCGGCTCTCGACCTGGAAGACGCCGACCGAATCGGCCTTCTGCAACATGCCGTAGACGGCCGGGTCCTCGCGCGGCACGCCGGCGAGATCGAGATCAATGCCCTTTTCGGCGCGCAACAGGTCGAAGGCCTTGCGGATCGCGGTCAGCATGCCGAGGGCGAGGATGTCGACCTTCATCAGGCCGAGGGCGTCGATGTCGTCCTTGTCCCATTCGATGAAGGTACGGTCCGGCATCGCCGCATTGCCGATCGGCACCAGTTCGTCGAGGCGGCCGCGGGTCAGCACGAAGCCGCCGACATGCTGGGACAGATGCCGCGGAAAGCCGATCAGGCGGCGGGCGAAATCGACGGCCCGGCGGATCAGCGGGTTGGCCGGATCGAGGCCGGCCTCGCGGATGCGCCCGTCGGAAATGCTGCGGCCCCAACTGCCCCAGATCATGCCGGCGAGGCGGCCGGTGATGTCGTCGGTCAGGCCGAGCACCTTGCCGACCTCGCGGATGGCGCTGCGCGGCCGATAGCAGATGACGGCGGCGGCAAGGCCGGCGCGGTGGCGGCCATAGCGTTCGTAGATGTGCTGGATGATCTCCTCGCGGCGCTCGTGCTCGAAGTCGACGTCGATATCGGGCGGCTCGCGGCGCTCGGCCGAAATGAAGCGGGCAAAGAGCAGGTCGTTCTCGGCCGGATCGACCGGGGTGATGCCGAGCACGAAGCAGACCGCCGAATTGGCGGCCGAGCCGCGCCCCTGGCAGAGGATGCCCTTGTCCTCGGCAACACGGACGATGTCGTGGATGGTGAGGAAATAGCGGGCGTAATCGAGCTCGGCGATGAGCTTCAGCTCGTCGCGCAGGGCCGTTTCGACCTTTTCCGGCAGACCGGTTGGGTAGCGCATGGCGGCATGGCGCCAGGTCAGCTCCTCCAGCCAGTCCTGCGGCGTGCGGCCGGGCGGCACCGGCTCGTCGGGATAGTCGTATTTCAGCTCGGAAAGGCAGAAGGAAACGCGGGCGAGGAAATTCCGCGTTTCGGCGATCGCCTGCGGCGCATCGCGGAACAGGCGGGCCATCTCGGCCGGCGGTTTCAGATGGCGCTCGGCATTCACCTCGAGCCGGCGGCCGGCAGCGGCGATGGTCACGCCGTCGCGGATGCAGGCGAGAATGTCCTGCAGGTCGCGCTGGCGGGGGTCGTCATAAAGCACGTCGTTGACGGCAAGCAGCGGCACCCGGGCCGCGGCGGCAAGGCTCTTCAGGCGGGAGAGGCGGCGGCGGTCGTCGCCCCTTGCCCACATGGCGGCGGCGAGCCAGACGGCGCCGGGCGCGGCGGCGGCGAGGCGGGACAGCAGGGCGGCAAGGCCGTCGGTGGCGGGCGGGGCGAGGACGATGAACAGAAGGCCCGCCGGGGCATCGAGCAGGTCGTCGAGGAAAAGGATGCACTCGCCCTTGCCGGCGCGGCGATTGCCGAGGGTGAGGAGGCGGCAGAGGCGGCCCCAGCCGGCGCGGTTCTCCGGATAGGCGATGATGTCGGGCGTGCCGTCGGCAAAGACGAGGCGGGCACCGACGACGAGGCGAAAGCCGGCGGCGCGGCGGCGCAGCGCCTCCTGGTCGAGCGGCAGGGCGGCGGCGCCGGGATGGGGAACGAACAGCCAGTCGCCGGGCGAGCCGCCGTTGCGGAGCTTTTCCGGCGGCGGCAGGCCCTCGGCACGCAGGTCCTTCAGGGCGTCATAGGCCCGCACGACGCCGGCCACCGAATTGCGGTCGGCGATGCCGATGCCGTCATGGCCAAGCAGCAGCGCGGTCAGCACCAGATCGCGCGGATGGGAGGCGCCGCGCAGGAAGGAATAGTTGGTGGTGACGGCAAGCTCGGCATAGCCGGGCGCGGCGCGGGCGGTGATCATGGAAACAGCCCGTGCAGATACCAGCGCGGCGGCGTGGCGCCCTCGCCGTAAAGGCCGGCGCGGAACAGCCAGAAACGGCGGCCGGCGGCATCCTCGACCCGGTAGTAGTCGCGGGTCGGGGCGGTTTCGGGCTTGCGCCACCATTCCGGGGCGATGCGCTCGGGCCCTTCGGCGCGCACCACCTCATGCAGCACGCGGCGCCAGCGGAAACGCAGGGGCGGCCCGTCCGGCACCTCGGCCAGCGCCTCGACCGGACAGGGCGGCTCGAAGATCTGCAGCGGCCGGGCCGGCGGCTCGTCCGGCCCGGGCAGCGACCACAGGCAGGCGGCGCCGGGATCGTCGAGGGCGGAAACGAGCATGGCCGCCCGGTCCGGATCATGGCTGTCGCGGGGATGGAAGCGCAGCACCCGGTCGCGGCCGAAGCGGGCGGCAAGCCGATCGACGAGGTCGACGACGCCGGCGCCGTCCGCCGCTCTCATCCCGGCCGGCGCCAAGGCCGGCTGGCGCTCGGCGAGCGGCTCGACGACGGGCACGGCGAAGCGGACGAGGTCGAAGCCGAAACCGGGATCGAGCGGGTCGGCAAGGGCATCGAGACGCTCGCGGAACAGGCGCAGCACGGTTGCCACCGTCCGGGTCGGCCGGCCGGTCTCGACGGCGATGCGGCGCACCGCGCCATCGGTGCGGAAGAAGGCGACCTCGAAGGCGCGGCCGCCCTCGCCGCGCCCCTCGAGCAGGCCGGCGGCCCGCGCGGCAAGGCCGGCAAGGATCGCCTCGATGTCCTCGGTGCGGGCGACCGGCTCGGCAAAACGCTCCTCGAGGAGGCAGGGCGGCGGCAGGCGGCGCGGCGTGATGCGCACATCCTCGGCGCCGAGCACGCGGCGCAGGCGACGGGGCAGCGCCTCGCCGAAACGGGCCGCGAGCGGCCGGGACGGGCGGGCGGCGAGATCGCCGACGGTTTTCAGGCCGGCCCGGGCGAGGGCAAGGGTCACCTCGTCGGGCATGGCAAGGGCGGCAACCGGCAGGGACCGCACCGCCGCCGGCTCGCCACCGGGCGGAACGATGCCGGTCCGGCCGAAGCGGGCAAGGGCGCCGGCGGCATCGGGCGTGCCGGCGATGGCGGCGCGGGCGGCAAGGCCGGCGCGTTCAAGACGGGCAAGGAGCGCGGCGCGCAAGCCCTTTTCGCCGCCGAAGAGATGGTCGCAGCCGGTGATGTCGAGGACGAGGCCGGCCGGCCTGTCGAGGGCGACGAGCGGGGTAAAGCGCTCGCAATCATCGGCGAGGCGGGCAAGAAGGCGGGCATCGGCGGCCGGATCGGCGACGACGGCGGCAAAGCCGGGCACGCGGGCGCGGGCGTCGGCAAGGGTCAGGCCGGGGACGAGACCGAGGGCAAGGGCGGCGCGGTCGACGGCGGCGAGGCGGGCGGCGCCCTTGACCTTCTCGACAAGGACGAGAGGACGGTCAGCCGGTACGGCGGAACCTTTCGGCGCCCCGTCCCGCCCCGTCCCCTGCCGACGCAGCCGGTCGGCCGACAGGAAGGGAAACCACACCGCCAGATAGCGGCGCCGGCTCGCCGAAAACATGTCGCTCACGGTTCCACTCCAAAACCCAGGTCCGGCCGGCAAGGCCGGCGCGATGGCGCAGAAGCTCGACGGAAAAGGCCGGATGGCCGGGGGCATTGGCCTCGAGCGGGGCGGAGGCGGCGCCAGCCACCCGCCAGCGGCTGACGGCGGCGCTGGCGGCCGGGGGGGCGGCAATGCGGACCGCGAGCAACGTGACGCCGGAGGCGCCGGCGGCAAGGGCCAGGCGGCGGCTGGCGGTCAGATCGAAAGCCTTCGCCTCGCCGATGGATTCGAACAGGACCGCCCCGAGGACGGCGGCGCGGGCCGCCTCGCCGGCGGCGCGCAGCACGGCCTTCGGGTCGGCGGCGCGCACAAGGACGAGGCGCTGCGGATCAAGGCCGAAATCGACAAGGCCCGGCGCATAAAGCCCGCCGGTCTCGGTGTCGAGAAACTCCTGCCGGACCCAGACGAGCGGCCGGCCGGCAGCGGCCCGCAACGCCATTGCCAGGGCAAAGCCGGTGGCGGCGGCGGCATCGGCCGCGCCTTCGCACAGCACCTCGTGCAGGGCGGCGCGTGGCAGGCCACCGCCCAGCGCCCCGTCGAGAGGGGCACAGCCGAACGAGAACATGTCGGCCGTCTCGCCGCCTTCCCCGGTGCCGAGCCGGGCAATGGCGGCGCGCAGGGCGGCAAGGGTCTCCGGCGTCGCTCTGGAAGGCGTCGCGGCCATGTCTTCCATCCAATGTTCGTTGTTTGTTCCCGGTATAACGACTCGATCCGGGAAAAGAGTCAAGCATCGCGACGCCGCCATGGTGAACGGATGCGGGACGGAAGGCACTGAACCGATCCGGCATTCACCGATGCCAGCGCCACAGTGTCCACCGATGCCGGGACGCACCGACAGGTCCGGCCAAGATCGCGGCTGACACGTGCTCAGCCGCGCGCCGGTGCGGCAACCTGTCCGGGCCGATCCAGTCCTCCACGGCTAGATGCTATTGCAAACGATTTTCATTTGCACTATTCCTTCGACACCCGAGACCGACCGAAGGATCAGGACATGACAGCCCGACGAGCCCGAGCGCGCCATCTGGCGCCTGCCATCCTTGCCCTTGCCGCCAGCCTTGCGACGCCCGCGGCGGCGGTCGAGGCCGAGGACGTTCTTGCGACCTATGCCGACATTGCCGCCGCCGGATATGGCGATTCCGTCATTGCGGCGAAGGCGCTCGACGCGGCCATCGAGGCGCTCGTCGCCGCGCCGGGCGAAGCAACGCTCGCCGCCGCCCGCCGGGCCTGGATCGCGGCGCGCGTCCCCTACCAGCAGACCGAGGCTTTCCGTTTCGGCAATGCGATCGTCGACGACTGGGAGGGCCGGGTGAATGCCTGGCCGCTCGACGAGGGTCTCATCGACTATGTCGACACGGACTACTACGGCACTGAATCGGACGAAAACGCGTTCTACACCGTCAACGTCATCGCCAATCCACGCCTCATGATCGGCGGCAAGGCAATCGATGCCACCGAGATCACGCCGGACTTCCTCTCCGGCACGCTGCACGAGGCCGGCGGCATCGAGGCGAATGTCGCGACCGGCTATCACGCCATCGAGTTCCTGCTCTGGGGTCAGGATCGCAACGGCACCGGACCGGGAGCCGGCGCGCGGCCGGCAACGGATTTCGACAACGCGGCCTGTACCGGCGGCGCCTGCGACCGGCGGGCGGCATATCTGAAGGCTGCCTCGGCCCTGCTCATTGCCGATCTCGAGGAGATGGCCGCCAACTGGGCGACGGGCGGGGCGGCGCGCGCGGACATCGCGGCCGGCACTCCGGCCGAAGGGCTGTCGCGCATCCTGACCGGAATGGGCTCGCTATCCTATGGCGAGCTTGCCGGCGAGCGCATGAAGCTCGGCCTTATCCTGCACGATCCGGAGGAGGAGCATGACTGTTTCTCCGACAACACCCACGCCTCGCACTATTTCGACGCCGCCGGCATCCGGAACGTCTATCTCGGCCGCTACAGCCGCATCGACGGCTCCCTCGTCGAGGGGCCGAGCATTTCAGATCTCGTCGCGGCGAAGGACCCGGCGATCGATGCCGAGCTGAAGGCAAAGCTCGAGCAGACCCTCGCGGCGATGCAGGCGCTCGTCGACCGGGCGGAAAAAGGAGAGGCTTTCGACCAGCAGATCGGGGAGGGCAATGCCGAGGGCAACGCCGCCGTCCAGAAGGCCATCGATGCACTCATCGACCAGACCCGGTCGATCGAGCGGGCGGTCGCGGCCCTCGAGCTCGGCAAGATCGCCTTCGAGGGCTCGGACAGCCTCGACAATCCCGGCGCCGTCTTCCAATGAGCGCCGTCGCGGAAACCGGCAGCATGGAACCGGGCGGAGGCCTGACGGGGCCCGTGACCACTCCCGCATCCCCCCGCCGGGCCTGGCAGAACGCCATGCTCGTCACGGTACTCGGCCTTGGCATGCTGCCGGCCCTCGCCTTCGCAGAAGACCCCGGCACCGTGCGCGGCGACCTCGCCGGCAAGGATCTGGCCCGGGTCCGGGCGGTGACGGCACCGACGAAGGATTTCGGCAAGGCCGAGCCCTTCGAGCAGATGCCGGCCGGGGCGGCGACATCGATGAAGCTTGTCAACCGCGACGCCTTCTCGCAGCCGCTTGCCAATATCGGCTTTGCGGGCGAGCGCGACTTCAAGATCGGCAACGGCTTCTTCAAGAAAATCTGGGTGCCGGCGCCCTCCTCGACCAAGGGTTCAGACGGCCTCGGGCCGCTGTTCAACGCACGCTCCTGCCAGGGCTGCCACCTGAAAGACGGGCGCGGCCACCCGCCGGAAGGGCCGGAGGACGGGGCCGTGTCGATGTTCCTGCGCCTGTCCGTGCCGCCGCGCACCGACGAGGAGCGGGCCGCGCTCGCCGACAAGCGCCTGCTGCGCATTCCCGAACCGACCTATGGCGGCCAGCTTCAGGACCTTGCCGTCACCGGCCTCGTCGCCGAAGGGCAAATGCGCATCACATACGAGGAGACGCCGGTCGAGATGAACGGCGGCGAGACCGCGAGCCTTCGAAAGCCGGCCTACTCCGTCTCCGACCTCGGCTTCGGGCCGATGGACCCGGACGTCATGCTTTCCCCGCGCGTCGCCCCGCAGATGATCGGCCTTGGTCTTGCCGAGGCCATCCATCCGGCGGACATCCTTGCCCTTGCCGACCCGGAGGATGCCAATGGCGACGGCATCTCCGGCCGGCCGAGCATCGTGCGCGCGGAGCGCGGCGGCGAGCTTGTCCTTGGCAGGTTCGGCTGGAAGGCGTCGACGCCGTCGATCGAGGCGCAATCGGCCGATGCCTTTGCAGGAGACATCGGCATTTCGACACCCCTCGTGCCGCAGGATCACGGCGACTGCACCGACCGACAGACGGCCTGCCTTGCCCTGCCGGGCGGTGTGCAGACGCATCTCGGCGCGAGCGAGGCGCCGGACCCGGTATTGCCGCTCGTCACCTTCTATTCGCGCAATCTCGCCGTGCCGATGCGGCGCGACATCGACGACCCAAAGGTGCTCGCCGGCAAGCAGTTGTTCTACGACACCGGTTGCTCCACCTGCCACCAGCCGAAATTCGTCACCCGGCGCGATGCGCCGGAGCCGGCGCACCGCTTCCAGCTCATCTGGCCGTACAGCGATTTCCTCTTGCACGACATGGGCGAGGGGCTCGCCGACGGGCGTCCGGTTGGCGACGCTTCCGGCAGCGAATGGCGCACGGCCCCGCTCTGGGGCATCGGCCTGACCGGGACGGTCAGCGGCCACAGCTATTTCCTGCATGACGGGCGGGCGCGGAACCTGCTCGAGGCAATTCTCTGGCATGGCGGCGAGGCCCGGATGCAGCGCGACGCCGTCATTGCCATGGAGCCTGAGGAGCGGGCCGCACTGATCCGCTTTCTGGAGTCGCTCTGATGCGGGTGGCCGGAGCCATGCTTGCCCTCGTTCTCGGCGCATCCCCGGTATCGGCCGGGGATGTCGTCGGGTTCGACCGGATCATTGCGGCGGCGATCCAGGATTTCATCGTGCCGGGCTATGAACGGCTGACACGGGCCGCCGGCAGCACCGAGGCCGCCGTGCGCGACCTGTGCGCCGCGCCTTCGCCGGCAAGGCTTGAGGCCGCCCGGACGGCCTTCGGCGATGCCGTTGCCGCCCATGCCGCGGTCGAAGTCGTCCGCTTCGGGCCGGTGCGGGAGGCGAACCGGCAGGAGCGCCTGAATTTCTGGCCGGACCGCAAGGGGCTGGGCCTGCGCCAGGTGCAGCAGATCATCGCCGCCGGCCAGACGCCGAGCAGCAGCGATCTCGCCGCAAAGAGTGTCGCGGTGCAGGGTCTCGGGGCGCTCGAATACGTGCTTTTCGGCGATGGCGCGGCAGCGCTTGCCGGGCCACCGGGTGCGGCACGATGCGCGTTCGGCAGCGCCATTGCCGGCGCTCTACGCACTACCGCCGATGAAATTCTCGCCGACTGGCGGGCCGATGGCGGCGCCGGCGCCCGGATGCTCTCGCCGGGACCCGACAATCCGCTCCATCGCAGCCAGACAGAGGTTCTGCAGACGCTGATCAAGGCGCTGACCGAGGAACTGCAATTCCTCTCGGACACGAAGATCAAGGCGGTTCTCGGCGCGAGCCCCGACGAGGTCCGCGAGAAGCGGGCACCATTCTGGCGCTCGGGACAGACACGGCGGGTTCTTGAGGAAAATGCCGCGTCGGTGACGCTCCTGTTCGAAACGGCGCAGATGGCGCTGGCGCTCGACAAGCCGGAATCCTCGATGCCGCAGGCGATCGCGTTCGACATGCGCCAGGCACGCGCGGCGATCGGACGTGTCGAGGAGCCATTCGAAAAGGGCATCGCCACCGCCACAGGACACGAGCTCCTGCGGTTCGCGACGATTGCTCTCGACGATGCCAAACAGATCATCGGAGAACGCTATGCGGCGGACATCGGCGCAACGCTCGGGTTCAACTCCCTTGACGGCGATTGACCGGCGTTCACTGCTTGGACTGCTTGCGGCGGCAGGGTTTTCTCCCCTGTTTCCGGGCACGGCCGGCGCGGACGAGCAAAATGTCTGGCTGACGACGGCAAGGCTTGCCTCGGGGCAGTTCGCGGCCATCGGCCTTGGCGGCGACGGCGGCATCGCCTTTTCACGGGAACTGCCGGGCCGCGGGCATGATATCGCGGTCGCGCCGGACCGGCGACGCGCCGTCATATTTGCCCGCCGGCCGGGCCGTTTCGCCATCGTCATCGACCTTGCGGATGGCAATGCGATGCAGCGGGTCGACGCGGCTGCCGGCCGGCATTTCTTCGGCCACGGGTTCTTCTCGCCCGACGGACGACTGCTCTATGCGACCGAGAACGCCTTCGACGCGGAAGCCGGAGTGATCGGCGTTTATGACGTTGCCGACGGCCTGCGGCGCGTCGGCGAATTCCCCGGCATCGGCATAGAACCGCACGAAGCGCTGCTGCTGGCCGACGGGCGGACGATCATCGCGGCCGACGGCGGCATTCTCACCCATCCGGACTTCGGCCGGGAAAAGCTCAACCTCGCGACCATGGCGCCGGCGCTCGTGCGCCTCGACCGGACGACCGGGGACGTCGCCGGGATGGCGCGGCTCGACCCGGCGCTGCACCAGCTCTCGATCCGTCATCTCGCCGCTGACCGCTCGGGCGCGATCTGGTTCGGGTGCCAGTATGAAGGCGATCCGGGCGACATGGTCGGGCTGATCGGGCGCTGGCGACCGGGAGAGCGTCCGGAGCTCCTGGCCCTGCCGGAGGGCACGACACGGGCACTCCGGCAATATGTCGGGTCGGTCGCGGCAAACCGGGCCGGCGACCGAATCGCCGTCACCAGCCCGCGCGGCGGCCTCATCATCGTCCTTGATGCGGCATCCGGCACGATCGTGCGGACGGTATCGCAGGCGGATGTCTGCGGCATCGCGCCGGGTCTCGACGGCGATTTCCTCGCCTCGGACGGGCGCGGCGGACTGCTCGACGCAAGCGGCCGGCGGACCGAGCACGACGGGCTCTCGTTCGACAATCACCTGCGGGCGCCCTGAGCTCCGGAACCGCCGGCGGCGGTCAGGCGGCAAAGGCGGTCAGGTGGCGGACGTCGAGGCGGATGCCGATGGTCTCGCCGACGGCATGGTCGTGGTGGCTGTGGGCGAGCGTCACCACGGTCTCGCCGGTCGCAAGGCGCAGGCCGTAGAGATATTGCGAGCCGCGGAAGGTGCGGCCGACGACCTCGAGCCGAAACGGGCTTTCGTCGTCATGGACGAGATCGTCCGGACGCAGGAGGACGGCGACAGCCGCGCCCGGCGCGAGCCCGGCCGGCAGGTCACCACGGATCCGGCCGAGGGCGGTCTCGACGCCACCTTCGGCGACCGTCCCGGCGATCGTCGCGCCCTCGCCGATGAAGCCGGCAACGAAGCGGTCGGCCGGCCGGTGATAAAGGGCGTAGGGCGCATCCCACTGGCGCAGGCGCCCCTCGCCGATCACGGCGATGCGGTCAGCGATGGCGAAGGCCTCATGCTGGTCGTGGGTGACGAGGATGGCGGTCATGCCGTCGCGCAGGAGCATGGCGCGCACCTCGGCGGCGAGCTGGACGCGCAGCTCGGTGTCGATGCTGGAAAACGGCTCGTCCATCAGGAGGATCGCCGGCCGCGGCGCCATCGCCCGGGCAAGCGCGACACGCTGCTGCTGACCGCCGGAGAGCTGGTGCGGATAGGCGCCGGCGCTGTCGGCAAGACCGATGAGGGCGAGCAGCTCGGCAAGACGGACATGGCGCTCGGCGGCGCTCCACCGGCGCAGGCCGAAGGCGATGTTGCCGGCGACATCGAGATGGGGAAAGAGGGCGAAATCCTGGAACACCATGCCGACATTGCGCCGCTCGGGGGCGAGCGTCCGCCCCGGCGCCGCGACGACAGCGCCGGCAAGGCGGATCTCGCCGGCCGCGACCGGTTCGAAACCGGCAATGGCGCGCAACAGGCTGGTCTTGCCGCAGCCGCTCGGCCCGAGCAGGCAGCCGATGATGCCGCGCTCAAGAGCGAGGTCGACGCCGGCAATGACGGGCGCGGCACCATAGGCGACGGAGACGTTGCTGATCTCGAGCTGGTTCATGCGGGGCGGGCGCCTCTGGTGCGGGTGATCGAGCGGCTGAGGACGACAACCGGAATGATGCCGGCGGCAACGATCGTCAGGGCGGCCGGGCCGGCCTCGGCAAGGCGCTCGTCGGAGGCCATTTCGAATGCGCGCACGGCGAGCGTGTTGAAATTGAACGGGCGCAGGATCAGCGTTGCCGGCAGCTCCTTCAGGACATCGACGAAAACGAGGAGAAGGGCGGTCAGCAGGCTGCCCTCGAGCATCGGCACATGAATGCGGCGGACGACCTCGGCCGGGCGCAGGCCGAGCGACCGGCCGGCCTCGTCAAGCGAGGGGCGGATGCGGTCGAGCCCGGCATTGACGGTCTGGAGCGAGACGGCGAGGAACCGGACGATATAGGCCGAGACGAGGGCAATGATGGTGCCGGTAAGAAAGAGCCCGGTCGAGACGCCGAAGGTCGCGCGCATGACGGCGTCGATGCGGTTGTCGAGGAATGCGAACGGGATGACGACGCCAAGGGCGATGACGGTGCCGGGAACCGCATAGCCCATGCCGGCGAAGTCGACGGCGAGGCGGATTTTGCGCGTGCCGAAGAGGCGGCGGGCATAGCCGAGGAAAAGGGCAATGGCGACGGAGAGGACGGCGGCGATCGCGCCGAGCTCGACACTGTGCCAGAGCAGCAGCAGGAAGCGGGCATCGACCTCCCTGCCGGCAACGAGCACGCTCCACCAGGCAAGCTGGCCGGCCGGCACGAGGAAGCCGAAGGCAAGGGCGATGAAGCAGAACAGGAAGGCCGCCGCCGCCTTCAGGCCGGACAGGCGGATGCGGCGAATGTCCTGATGGCGGCCGGTGGTGTGGTGGAATCTTGCGCGGCGGCGCGACAGGCGCTCGAGCACGACGAGGGCGACGACGAAGGCGAGCAGGATCGTGGCGAGCTGGGCAGCGGCCGCGACATCATTGAGGCCGTACCAGGTGCGGAAGATACCGGTGGTGAAGGTCGGGACGCCGAAATACTGGACGGTGCCGTAGTCGGCGAGGGTTTCCATCAGGGCCAGCGACATGCCGGCGACGATCGCCGGCCGGGCGAGCGGCAGGGCGACGGTGAAAAACGTCCGCCAGGGACCGTTGCCGAGGGTGCGGGCGACATCGAGGACGCAGATCGACTGGGAGAGGAAGGCCGCCCGGGCGAGCAGGTAGACATAAGGGTAGAGCACCAGCGAGAGCATGACGACGGCGCCGCCGAGGGAGCGCACGTTCGGAAACCAGTAGTCGCCATATTGCCAGCCGAAGAGATCACGCAGGCCCGTCTGGACCGGGCCGGCGAATTCAAGAAGGCCGGTATAGGTGTAGGCGATGATGTAGGCCGGCAGCGCCATCGGCAGCAGCAGCGCCCATTCGAAGACGCGGCGGCCGGGAAATTCGCACATCGAGGCAAGCCAGGCGCAGCCGACGCCGCCGATGAAGGTGCCGATGGCGACGCCGGCCATCAGCAGGAGCGAGTTCGCCACATAGTCGCCAAGGACCGTTCCGGCGAGATGGCGCCAGACGTCGCCGGCCGGGGCCAAGGCAACGGCCAGAACAACAGCGACCGGCAGGCCGATCATGGCGGCAAGGGCAAGGACGGCGCCCTGCCACACGCTCTTTCGTGGCAGGGACGCCGTCGCCCGGCGCTCGACGACACGTGTCGCATCCGTCATCGGCGCCGGCCCCCGGCCGGCCGGGGCACTCCCGTGCAGACCGCCCTGACGGACATCATTTCCATCCGGCGCGGTCCATGATCATGACGGCCTCGGCGTTGAGCTCGCCGAGGCGGCCGAGATTGAGATCGTCGGCCTTGAACTCGCCCCAGGCGGCGAGAACCTCGCTGCGGCCGAGACCGGCCCGAACCGGGTATTCGCCATTCACTTCGGCATACCAGGCCTGGCTTTCGTCATTGGCGAGGAATTCGAGCAGCCGGCGGGCCGCGTCGACATTCTTCGAGGCCTTGATCATGGCGGCGCCGGAGACGTTCACATGCACGCCGCGACCGTCCTGATTGGGCCAGAAGACGCCGATTTTCGCCGCCGCCTCGCGCTGGGAGGCATCCCCGGAGCCGAGCATGCCGGCAAGGTAATAGGTGTTGGCGATGGCAATGTCGCACTGGCCGGCAGCGGCAGCCTTCAACTGGTCGCGGTCGCCACCCTCGGGCGGGCGGGCGAAGTTGGCAACAAGGCCCCTCGCCCAGCTTTCGGCGGCCCCGGCGCCATCGGCGGCGATGATCGAGGCGAGCATCGACTGGTTATAGACATTGGAGGACGAGCGAATGCAGATGCGGCCCTGCCATTGCGGCCCGGCGAGCGCCTCGTAGGTCGAGAGCGTCGCCGGATCGACCTTGCCCTTCACGTACATGATCGGCCGGGCGCGGAGGCTGAGACCGACCCAGTGATCCTCAGGGTCGCGATAGCTCGCAGGGATCGCGTCGGCGAGGGCCGGCGAGCCGATCGGCGCGGTGACGCCCTCGGCCTTGGCCCGAAAGAGCCGGCCGGCGTCGGTGGTCAGCAGGAGATCGGCCGGCGTGTTGGCGCCTTCGGCGACGATGCGCTGCAACAGCACGTCGGCCTCGCCGGTGATGAGATTGACGGCGATGCCGGTCTTTTCGGTGAACCGGTCGAGCAGCGGCTTGATCAGGTCTTCCTTGCGGGCCGAATAAAGATTGACCTCGGCGGCGCTGGCGGACGCGGCGAATTCGGCAAGCGCGAGAAAACTGGCAAGCGCGACAGCAAGACGGCGATACTTCACTTTGCGGTTCCTTTCCCGAGGCGACCTGATCCCGAGGCGACGCGGCCAGCGCCACGACAGGCGCGGCGGACCGGTTTTACCTGCCGGATGCGCCCCCGCCGCGGCGGGAGGACAGAGAACGCCAAAAGCGCGAGCGCATCCGTTGACCGTCGTAATATTGCAAATCATTCGCAATAGCAAGTGAGAATCAAAAGCGGCGGCGATGCCGTCGCGGCACCGTGCGGCTGGCGGGTTCCGCAGACTCAGGGCGGGGTGACGGCGGCGAAGGGAACGCGGTCCGGCCGGCCGGCCGCGAAGCGCCAGACCGGCGGGCGCGGCGCAAGGTGGGCAGCCGGCAGGGCGATCAGCATCGAGGAGACCGTGCCGAAGCCGCCCGGCCGGGCAAAGCACATGGCCGCTTCCTCGCTGTTGCCGCCGCCGGGCCGGCCGTTGTCGGCCATCAGCTCGGGCCAGCCGCGCCAGTCGCCGCCAGCGTCGTCGGCGGGGTCCGGGCGGGGGTCGGGCAGCGCGGCGAAGCGATCGAGATAGGCGGCGATGCGCGGGCTTTGCCGGTCGTCGAGGTCGTGGGCGCTCAGCATGTGCAGGCCGGGCTCGATCGGCGTGCTGCCGATCGAGGTACCGTCGAACCGCAGCCAGAACGCCGCGCGGCGGTCGGCAACGACCATGTTGAAGGGCCGGAAGTCGAGCGGCGCAAGGCTGAGCAGCGCCTCGGCCGCTGCGGCGGCGTCGGTCGCCCGGAGCGCGTCGAGGACGAGGCCGCCGCGCGAGCGCTTGCCGGGCTCCGGCCCGAGGGTGCCGACACGATTGAGAATCGCGGCAACGACGCCGGCGCGGTTCATGCCGAGCCAGGAGCCGCCGGCGAGTTCGTCAAGTCCGGCGACGACGTCCGGCCGGTCATCCCACCAGCGTCCGGGCGGGCGCGACGGCCGGCCCGCCATCTCGTCGCGGTTGGCGGCGACAATCAGCGGCCAGTCGTTTTCGGGTCGGCGCAACAGCACCAGCGTGCACACTCGCGATGCCTCCGGTCTGGCTGCGGGCACTGACGGCTATAGCACGGATCGCATCGAAGCGGGGCGGCAGCGCGGCGGCGCTTCACACCAGAATGCCGACACCGGCGCGGCGCGGGTCGCCGACCGCGGCAAAAGCACCGGCGGCGGTGCGCTCGGCGGCATGGACACCGCCGAAGAACATGTTCGGCTCGGGCCAGGCGCGATGGTCGGGCCAGGCGGCGGCGAGCGCGGTCGCCACCTCCTCGCCGGCAAGCGTCTCGAAATCGAGATGGCCGCGCTCCAGATGCAGACGCGGCGCGGTGATCGCCGTTTCCAGATCGAGGCCACGCTGGAGCCGGGCAACGATCGCCTGCAGCACGGCCGTGCGGATGCGGTTCGAGCCGCCCGAGCCGAGGACGAGGACGCCGCCGTCGCGGTCGCAGGCGATCGTCGGCGCCATCATCGAGGCAAGGCGGATGCCCGGCTGCCAGCGATGGAAGCCGCCGGGATTGAGGTCTTCCTCGCCGAGCATGTTGTTCAGCATGTAGCCGGCGCCGGCAACGAGGGCGCCGTTGCCCTCGCCATTGGTGACGGTGACGGCGGCGGCATTGCCGGCACCATCGACGACGCTGACATGGGTGGTGCCGCGGGTCGCCCTGGGGCGCGCCGGGTCGAGAACCGTCGAAAGGCGCCGGGCAGGGCCGCCGGATCGGCCCGCCAGAGCCGGTCGATGCGGTCGACGGCACCGGCAAGGTTCAGCGCCCGTTCGGCCGCGCCCGCCGCCAGGGCGCCATCGCCGAGCTCGGCCAGCATGGTGGCGATCAGCACGCCGCCGAGCGCCGGCGGCGGATTGAGGAAGGTTCGCGTCCGGCCGAGCTTCAGATCAAGCGGCTCGCGGAACTCGACGCGGTAGGCGCGCATGTCCTCGGCGGTGATCTGGCCGGCCTCGGCCTGCGCCTCGAGGATCGCCCGACCGATCTCGCCTTCACGCTCGAGGCGCGGTCCCTCGCGGCCAAGGGCATCGAGGGCATCGGCAAGGGCGGGATTGCGGAACAGATGGCCGACGGCAAGGGTCTTGCCATTCTCGGCGAACATCCGCCCGGCGGCCGGCGTCGCCGTCAGGATCGGCGAGACGACGCCGAACAGGTAGGACTGGAACGGCGTCATGACCACGCCGTCGCGGGCGGCGCGAACCGCCGGCTCGACAAGGCGGGTCATCGGCCGGCTGGCGTAGGCCTCGTGAATGGCAAAGAGGCCCGGCACGAAGCCGGGCGTGGCGCTGGCGCCGGCGCCGATGTGGAAGCCTTGAGTGGCGGTGCCAAAGTCAGCGAAGATCTCGCAGAAGTCGATCTCGTCGGCCGGGCGCTTGCGGCGCGGCGTATCGACGAAGAAGTCGACGAGCCGGGTGCGGCCGTCGCGATGGGCCATCATGAAGCCGCCGCCGCCGGGCGAGGCAAGCACCGGCTCGCAGACGCAGGCCGCCCACAACGCGGCGATCGCCGCGTCGAAGGCATTGCCTCCGTCGGCCAGAATCTCGGCCGCGGCACTGGCGGTCACCTCATGACCGGCCGCCACGGCGCCGCGATGTCCCCTCGCCCCCGTCATGCCCTCTCAATACAGGGTGGGTCCGGGGACGCAATCCAAAAGATGGTCGCAGCGCCGCTGGCCCGAAATGTATCAGATGATCGGCCGTCCGGACGCTCAGGCGTCGCGGATGAAATCGAGGCCGTTGCCGAGGATCTTCGGGTCCGGCGGCACGGCGACCTTCGCGTCCTTGCCGGGATAGTCGAGGCTGACCAGCAGATGGCGGATGACCTCGAGGCGGGCACGCTTCTGGTCGTTGGCGCGGACCACCGTCCAGGGTGCCCAGTCGGTATCGGTCAGCGGCATCATGCGGTCGCGGGCTGCCGTGTAGTCGTCCCACTTCGACAGGGCGGCGATGTCGACCGGCGACAGCTTCCAGACCTTCAGCGGATTGTGGCGGCGTTCGTGGAAACGCTCGAGCTGGGCCTCGCGGCCGATGTTCAGCCAGAACTTGAACAGGATGATGCCGTCGTCGACGAGCATCTTCTCGAAGGTCGGCGCCTGGGCGAGGAAGGCGACATTCTCGGCCGGCGTGCAGAAGCCCATGACCGGCTCGACGCCGGCGCGATTGTACCAGGACCGGTCGAACAGGCAGATCTCGCCGGTCGTCGGCATCTCGTCGACATAGCGCTGGAAGTACCACTGGCCGCGCTCGACATCGGTCGGCTTGGTCAGGGCGACGATGCGGGCATAGCGCGGGTTCATGTACTGGCGGACGACGAAGATGGTGCCGCCCTTGCCGGCGGAATCGCGGCCCTCGAACACGAGGACCAGCCGGCGGCCGGTCTCGCGCACCCAGGACTGGACCTTGACGAGCTCGATCTGGAGCTTTTCGAGCTCTTCCTCGTAGGCCTTCTTTTTCAGCTTCCTGTCATAGGGATAGCCGCCGCTCTGAAGTGCCCTTTCGGCGATTTCGGGCGCAAGCACGGGGTTGTCGATATCGAACAGGGAGAGCGGATCGAACCCGCCGCCCTTGCCGCCGTTCTTGCCACCGACCTTGCCGCTCTCGGCAACCTTGTCCTTGTTCTTGCCCATCCCTGCCTTCCCGTCGCCGGTTTTGCGATGCAATCCGAAGTCTCTGCCACGCCAGACTAGAAGGTTTCGCGGGCTGCTGGAATCGCCCTTGTCATCTGGATTACATAATCGAACCCTAGAGACGCCAACTCGCACTCAGTGCATTCTGGCGAATCAGGGCAGCAGCGGGGCGACACCCGGCGGGACGGAGACGGCATGGCACCGGAGGATGCCGAACGCGAAGAGACGGTGCGGCGGCACATCGTCGGGCGCCTCGCCTGGCGCTGGTTCGTGCCGGTGCGCGGCATGCTGTTCATCGTGGCAACGGCGCTGGCGATCGCGGTCATCGCCGGCGGCCTTTCGGCAATGCTCGCCTTCGGCATCTTTCTCTTTTCGGCAGCAGCGACGACGCTGCTGCCGCGCCGCGACCTCAGGCCCCGGCTCGACGCGCGCCGGGCCTACCGGCGGCAGGCCTCGCCGGAGCCGGCGATGCGGCGGGTGGTCGAGGCGATGCCGGAGCCGGCCTTCCTCGTCGACCGGCGCAAGGTCATCCGGGTCGCCAATGTTTCGGCCCGCGAGAGCTTTCCGGCGCTTGGCGACGGCGATTCCTTCGCCCTGAAGATGCGCGAGCCGACGCTCGTCTCGGCGCTCGAGCGCGTCATCGTCAGCGGCGCGCCGGAGCGCTGCACGATCACCGACCGGGTGCCGGCGGAGCGCTGGTTCTCGGTTCACATCGCCCCGATCGAGCCGGGGCCGGACGGCGGCGGACCGGACATGTTCCTCTTGCTCTTTCACGATCTCAGCGAGCAGCGCCGCTCGGAGCGGATGCGCGTCGACTTCATCGCCAATGCCAGCCACGAGCTGCGCACGCCGCTCGCCTCGCTCAGCGGCTTCATCGAGACGCTGCTCGGGCCGGCGCGCAGCGACCCGGCGGCGCAGGAGCGGTTTCTCGGCGTCATGAAAGTGCAGGCCGAGCGAATGGCGCGGCTCATCGACGACCTCCTGTCACTGTCGCGGATCGAGATGCGCCTGCACCAGCGGCCGACGGCGACAGTCGACCTTGCCGGCGTCATCTCGCATGTCGCCGATGCGATCAGCCCGCTCGCAGGCGATCTCGGCGTCGCGGTCGAGGTTTCCGGGATCAGCGGGCCGATGCCCGTTCGCGGCGATCGCGACGAGCTCGTCCAGGTATTCGAGAACCTTGCCGAGAACGCGCTGAAATACGGCGTTGCCGGCAAGCGGATCGAGCTTTCCGTCACGCCGGTCAGCGAGCCGCTTGCCGGATTCCGGGTGACGGTGCGCGATTTCGGCCCCGGCATCGCGCCCGAGCACCTGCCGCGGCTGACCGAGCGGTTCTACCGGGTCGATGCCGCCTCGAGCCGGGAAAAGAAGGGCACCGGGCTTGGCCTTGCCATCGTCAAGCACATCGTCAACCGCCATCGCGGCCGGCTGACGATCGACAGCGAGCCGGGAAAAGGCGCCGCCTTCCATGTCACCCTTTTCGCGGAATTGCCCGCGAACGGCGATAGCCTCCGGTAAATACTTCATATTTTTCAATTCATTGAACTGTCACATAACTGATATCCAAGCGTCATAGAAACATTATCCGAGAGGACTAGGGTCGCGGCGCGTCGAGCAGGCGGGGCCTGCGACGCCGCTCGGAAGCCCTCTTCCGATGCCGCAACCTGAATGACCGCAATCGACAAGGAGAGGTCAGGTGAAAGCCAAGATTTTCGCGAGCGCGCTGGCGCTTGCCGCCGCCGGAGTGCTGTTCAGCGGCGCCGCCGAGGCCCGCGACCAGATCAAGATCGCCGGCTCGTCCACCGTGCTGCCTTACGCCAACATCGTCGCCGAGGCTTTCGGCGAGGCGTTTACCCAGTTCAAGACCCCGATCGTTGAGTCCGGCGGTTCGTCGGCCGGCCTGAAGGAATTCTGCAAGGGCGCCGGCGAGGACACCATCGACATCGCCAACGCTTCGCGTCCGATCAAGGACAAGGAAGTGGCGGCCTGCAAGGAAGCCGGCGTCGCCGAGATCCAGCAGGTCAAGATCGGCTATGACGGCATCGTGTTCGCGTCGGACATCGCCGGCCCGGCCTTCGCCTTCACCCCGGCGCAGTGGTTCACCGCTCTCGGCGCCCAGGTTCTGGTCGACGGCAAGCTCGTCGACAATCCGAACACCAAGTGGTCGCAGGTCGACGGCGCGTTCCCGGAGTGGGACATCGCTGCCTACATCCCGGGCGAGAAGCACGGCACCCGTGAAGTCTTCGAAGAGAAGGTCCTCATCGCCGGCTGCAAGGCGACCGGCGCCATGAAGGCGATGATCGACGGCGGCATGGAAGAGAAGGACGCGCACAAGGCCTGCGCCAAGGTCCGCAAGGACGGCAAGGCGGTCGACATCGACGGCGACTACACCGAGACGCTGTCGCGCATCGACTCCAACCGCACCGGCATCGGCGTGTTCGGTCTCGCCTTCTTCGAGAACAACCAGGACAAGCTGAAGGTCGCGACCATGGACGGCATCACCCCGTCGGTCGAGACCATCGCCAAGGGCGAGTATCCGGTGTCGCGTCCGCTGTTCTTCTACGTGAAGAAGGCGCATCTCGACGTCATCCCGGGTCTTCGCGAGTATGTCGAGTTCTTCATCTCCGACGACATGACCGGCCCGGGCAGCCCGACTGCCAATTACGGCCTGGTTCCGGCTCCGGACGCCGAGCGCGAAGCGACCCGCGCCGACTTCGCCGCCGGCAAGACCCTCTGAGGGTTCACGACCACCGGGGAAGGCGGATGACCCGCCTTCCCCGGCCCCTTTTCGGGGCAACACTTCGCCCAGCGTGGCGTATCCGCCCCCGGACTTCCGCCGCTGCACGGATGCAGCCGCAGGAACGATCCGGAAAGGGCGACCGGGGGTTCATATGAGTCCGATCTGGCTGATCCTCGCGGTGCTCGGCATCGCTGTCCTCGGCTTCGTTGCCGGCGCGGCACGGGCCCGAACCCAGGCGGACGGGGACTATTCCCGGCTTCATTCCCGCACCGGCTATTACGGCGCCTTCGTCTTCGTCTGGGCGTCGCTGCCGGCACTCATCCTCCTTGCCATCTGGCTCTTCGTGCAGCCACTGATCGTCGACCGCGTCGTCGCGGCGCAGATCCCGGCCGAAGCGACGGAAGCCGCCGGCAGCGCCAGCCTCATTCACGGCGTCGTGCGCTCGGTGGCGGAAGGTCTCAGCCGGCTGTCGAGCACGGAGCGGCATAATCTCGATATCGGCGTCGTCGCCGCCCGGCCGCTGATCGCCTCCAAGGGCGTCGCGCTTGCCGGCGATGTCGAGCCCTACATGATCCGCGCCGCCGATACGCTGAACCGGCTGCAGGCGGCCGGCACGATCGGGCGCACCGCGCTCGTCCTCCTCGTCGCGATCGGCGGCCTCGTGCTGTCGTTCCTGAAGATCCAGCCGGCGATGCGGGCCCGCAACTCGGTCGAGACCGTGGTGCGCGGCGTGCTGATGACGGCCTCGCTGGTGGCGATCATGACCACCGTCGGCATCGTCTTTTCGATGCTGTTCGAGGCGCTGCACTTCTTCAGCATGGTCTCGCCGATCAACTTCTTCTTCGGCACGGTCTGGGATCCGCGCTTTGCGGCGGCCGGCTCGGAGGGTACGGCCGGACAGTTCGGCTTCCTGCCGCTCGCCTGGGGCACGCTCTACATCTCGACGATCGCGCTGCTCATCGCCGTGCCGATCGGCCTCTTTGCCGCCATCTACATGGCCGAGTACGCGACGCCGCGGGTCCGGTCGATCGCCAAGCCGCTGCTCGAGATCCTCGCCGGCATCCCGACGATCGTCTACGGCTTCTTCGCGCTCGTCACCGTCGGCCCGATGATCCGCGACCTCCTTGCCATTCCGCTCGGCCTCGGCTCCTCGGGCAACAATGTGATGACCGCCGGCGTCGTCATGGGCATCATGATCATCCCGTTCGTTTCCTCGCTTTCCGACGACATCATCACGGCGGTGCCGAACGCGATGCGCGACGGCTCGCTCGGGCTCGGGGCGACCAAATCGGAGACGATCAAGCGCGTCGTGCTGCCGGCGGCGCTGCCGGGCATCGTCGGCTCGGTGCTGCTGGCCGCCTCGCGGGCGATCGGCGAGACGATGATCGTCGTGCTGGCGGCGGGTGTCGCCACCAACATCAGCGCCAACCCGTTCCAGGAAATGACCACGGTCACGGTCAAGATCGTCAGCCAGCTCACCGGCGACCTTGAATTCACCAGCCCGCAGACGCTCGTCGCCTTCGCGCTCGGCATCACGCTGTTCACGGTGACGCTCGGCCTCAACATTCTGGCGCTGCACATCGTGCGCAAGTACCGGGAGCAGTACGAATGAGAGACGTCATCGCCATGGACGCCGACCAGACGGCTCCGGCCAGGCCTGCCCGGCAGAACTTCGGCCTCAAGAAGCGCTATGCGGCCGAGCGGCGTTTCCGGATCTACGGCATCGTCGCGATCGTCTCCGGCCTGTTCTTCCTCGTCGCGCTCGCGACCTCGATCATGTTCCAGGGCTTTTCGGCGTTCCGTCAGGCCAATGTCGAGATCAACGTCTTCCTCGACAAGGCGATCATCGCGCCAAATGGCCTGGTGACCTACGATACGCTGATGAGCGGCAACGTCTTTCGCTATGACGACGTCATCCGCAACGCCTTCGCCGCCCAGCTCGGCATCGACGCCAAGGACAAGGGCGCGGCGCGCACGGCCTACAACCTCGTCTCCAAGGGCGCGCGCATCCAGCTTCGCTCGCTCATCGCCGGCAATCCGGAGCTGATCGGAACCCGGCAGAAGATCTGGTTCCTGCTCGACAGCAATGTCGATGCCTTCCTCAAGGGCCATATCAGCGCCGACATTCCGGAATCGCGCCGGCCGATCAAGGACCGGGACATCACCTGGATCAAGTCGCTGGAAGACAGCGGCGCGCTCGAGATGAAGTTCAACACCGGCCTCTTCAGCTTCGGCGCCTCGAGCCGGCCGGAGACCGCCGGCGTCGGTGTCGCCATCGTCGGCTCGATGTACATGATGGCGATCGTGCTGCTGCTGGCGCTGCCGATCGGTGTTGCCGCCTCGATCTACCTTGAGGAATTCGCGCCGCAGAACCGCTGGACCGACCTCATCGAGGTCAACATCAACAATCTCGCGGCGGTGCCCTCGATCGTCTTCGGCATTCTCGGCCTTGCGGTGTTCATCAATTTCGCCGGCATGCCGCGTTCGGCCTCGCTGGTCGGCGGCCTCGTTTTGACGCTGATGACGCTGCCGACGATCATCATCGCGACGCGCGCGGCGCTGAAGGCGGTGCCGCCGTCGATCCGGGAAGCCGCCCTCGGCGTCGGCGCCTCCAAGATGCAGGCGATCTTCCATCACGTGCTGCCGCTCGCCACGCCCGGCATCCTCACCGGCACGATCATCGGCCTTGCCCAGGCGCTCGGCGAGACCGCGCCGCTGCTGATGATCGGCATGGTCGCGTTCGTCGCCGACTATCCGGTGACGCCGGCCGATCCGGCGACGGCGCTGCCGGTGCAGATCTACATGTGGGCCGGCCAGGCGGAGCGCGCCTTCGTCGAGCGGACCTCGGCGGCGATCATCATCCTGCTCGCCTTCCTTGCGATCATGAACATCACCGCGGTGCTTTTGCGCAAGCGCTTCGAGCGCCGCTGGTAGGCACAGCCGACAGAGGGAAACTCCCGAAATGTCCGAGACACTTGCAGCCCAGACGGCGGAAGCGCCGGGATACGACCAGAGCGTCAAGATGGCCGGACGCGATGTCTGCGTCTTCTATGGCGAGAAGCAGGCGCTGTCCGACGTCAATCTCGATATCCCGACCAATCAGGTGACGGCCCTCATCGGTCCGTCCGGTTGCGGCAAGTCGACCTTCCTTCGCTGCCTCAACCGGATGAACGACACGATCAGCATCTGCCGGGTGACGGGCAAGATCACGCTCGACGGCGAGGACATCTACGACCCCTCGATCGACGTGGTGGAGCTGCGGGCCCGGGTCGGCATGGTGTTCCAGAAACCCAATCCGTTCCCGAAGTCGATCTTCGAGAACGTCGCCTACGGGCCGCGCATCCACGGCCTTGCGCGCGACAAGGCCGACCTCGAGGAGATCGTCGCGACCAGCCTCGAGCGGGCCGGCCTCTTTGCCGAGGTCAAGGACCGGCTCGACGAGCCGGGCACGGGGCTTTCCGGCGGCCAGCAGCAGCGCCTCTGCATCGCCCGGGCGATCGCGGTCAATCCGGAAGTCATCCTGATGGACGAGCCGTGCTCGGCGCTCGACCCGATCGCGACGGCCAAGGTCGAGGAACTGATCGACGAGCTGCGGGAAAAGTTCACCATCGTCATCGTCACCCACTCGATGCAGCAGGCGGCGCGCGTGTCGCAGCGCACGGCCTTCTTCCATCTCGGCATTCTCGTCGAGGAGGGGCCGACGGATCACATCTTCACCAATCCGAACGATCGGCGTACGCAGGACTACATCACCGGCCGCTTCGGCTGAGCCGGGCCAGCACCGCATTCGGGGAGAGAATATCCATGTCCGACCATATCGTGCGCGCCTATGACGACGACCTGCGCACCCTTACGCACCGCATCGGCGAGATGGGCGGCCTTGCCGAACATCTGGTCGCAGACGCCGTCGAGGCGCTCGTCTCCGGCAACAACGACCAGGCGCAGGCGGTCATCGAGGGCGATCGCCGCGTCGACCACATCCACGAGGAAATCGAGGAAAAGGCGATCCTGCTCATCGCCAAGCGGCAGCCGATGGCGCTCGACCTGCGCGAGATCATCGCCGCCTTGCGCATCTCGCATGACCTCGAGCGGGTCGGCGACCTTGCCAAGAACATCGCCAAGCGGGCGCTGGCGATCGAGGGCGCACTGCAGCCCAAGCGCCTCGTGCTCGGCGTCCAGCACATGGCCGAAATCACCCTGGAGCAGCTCAAGGCGGTGCTCGACGCCTATGCGGCGCATGACGATGCCGCAGCGATCACCGTGCGCCAGCGCGACGAGGAAGTGGACGCGATGTACACCTCGCTGTTCCGCGAACTGCTCACCTACATGATGGAAGACCCGCGCAACATCACGCTGTGCACGCATCTTCTGTTCTGCGCCAAGAACCTCGAACGGATCGGCGATCACGCGACCAATGTCGCCGAGACCGTCCACTACATCATCACCGGCCAGAAGTTCACCAGCGACCGTTCGAAGGGCGATGCCACCATCGCGCCGGTCGCCGAAAATCCGGCCCAAAAGAGCTGAGGTCCGGCCGGCGGCCCGGCGCGGCCGCCGCGACCGCCTCTGGCAGCACAGCCACCGGCGGCCGATTGCAGGCCCCGGCGGCGAGCGAAAACGGAGACCCGCGCGCGTGACCCCGCCACGGATCCTGGTCGTCGAGGACGAAGAGCCGCTGACGATCCTGCTCAAATACAATCTCGAATCGGAGGGCTATACGGTCCTCATCACCGATCGGGCCGAGGAAGCCGAGCTGATCCTTGCCGAGAATCCGCCCGATCTCGTGCTGCTCGACTGGATGCTGCCGGGCATGTCGGGCATCGAGCTCTGCCGGCGGCTGCGCTCGCGCGGCGAGACCGAGCGGCTGCCGGTCATCATGCTGACGGCGCGCGGCGAGGAATCGGAGCGCATCCGGGGCCTTGCGACCGGGGCGGACGACTATGTCGTCAAGCCGTTCTCGGTGCCGGAGCTGATGGCGCGGGTGCGGGCGCTGCTGCGCCGCTCGCATCCCGAGCTCACCCAGTCGAAGCTTTCGGCCGGCGACATCGAGCTCGACCGGGAGACCCACCGGGTCAAGCGCGGCAGCCGCGAACTGCATCTCGGCCCGACGGAATTCCGCCTGCTGGAATTCCTGATGCAGAACCCCGGCCGGGTGTTCACCCGCGAGCAATTGCTCGACGGCGTCTGGGGCCGCGACGTCTATGTCGACGAGCGTACCGTCGACGTCCATGTCGGGCGGCTGCGCAAGGCGATCAATCGCGGCACGGCCCGTGATCCGATCCGCACCGTGCGCGGCACGGGCTATGCCTTCGATGAGAAGTTCGCGCGCGGCCGGGCCTGACGGCGGCGCGCCCGACCCGTGCGGCGCAGGCAATCCCCGTCGCATCATCGGCAGTCGGCTGCCCGATATCCATTTTTCCGAACTCCGCACCGCATCGCGGCCGCCGGCAATGGCGGGACCGGCGAGGTTGCGCTTGCGCGAAACGGCGGCAAAGGCCAACATCCCGGCAAGCGTCCGATGCACGACCGCGCAAAGCGGCATGGACGCGGCCACGGTCTTTAAAAAGCCGCAAGGAAAAAAATGACAAGCATCTATGGAAACGTCCTCGTCCATCTCGATGGTGCCGAGCATTGCGCCGAGCGCATCGCCATCGGGATCGACATTGCCAAGGCAACCAGGGCGCGGGTGACCGGATTTTTCGCCGAGAGCGATCCGGATGTGCCCGGTCCGATCGCCACCTGGCCGACGCCGCGCTTCGTTGCCCGGCGCGACAAGGCCGAGGCGATGTTCAAACAGGCAGTCGCCGAAGCTGGCATCGAGGGCGTCTTTCACGCTCTCGGCTCCGGCCGGCCGTCGGTGATCATGCACGAAGTGGCGCTCGCGGCGCGGGCCGCCGACCTCACCATCCTGTCGCAGCGCGACCCGGATCGCGACGCCCATCTGCCCGATTTCTTCGTCGGCCATGTGGTCGCCGAAAGCGGCGCGGCGGTCATGGTGCTGCCCTATGCCGGCAAGTTCCGGCTCGGCGCCGGCCGGGCGATCATCGCCTGGGACGGCGAGCGGGCGACGTCGCGGGCGGTGCGGGCGGCAATGCCGCTGATCGGCGCGGCGGCGGAGGTCGTCGTGTTCATGATCCCGCTGTCGGGTGCCGAACCGGATCCCGACCCGCAGCCGCATGCCGACCCGGTCGCCTGGCTCGACGGCCTGCACCACAAGGTCGAGCGCGAACACCTGTCGGCCAAGGCCGCGCACATCTCGGACGTGATCATCTCGCGCGTTTCGGACGACGTCGGCGGCCTGCTGGTCGTCGGCATCAACAATCCGGATGCGATGCGCAAGCCGCTGCGCAAGACCAAGGCCCGGCGGCTGCTCGACCAGATCACCATTCCGACGGTGTTTGCGACCTGATCCGGACTTTGCGTCACGGCCTTCGCAAGGGCATTGCTCCACCGCGAAATTCTCAATTACAATCAAGAGATTGAGGATTCGCGGCGGGGCCATTCGCGGCAATGGTTCGCGGCCTTCCAGGGGACCGGGGAGACAATCGATGAGCCTACTCGTTGCCATCACCGGCTGGGAAGCCGAGGTCTGGCACCGACGTTTCCGGGAACTCGCGCCGGACCGCGAGGTGTTCCTGCATACAGGCCCCTATCCGGCCGAGCGCATCCGCTATGCCTGCGCCTGGAAGGCGCCGCACGGCCTCCTGAAGACGCTGCCGAACCTTGAGGCGATTTTCTCGCTCGGCGCCGGCGTCGATCATCTCATCGCCGATCCCGATTTGCCGGACGTGCCGATCGTGCGCATCGTCGATCCGGATCTCACGGGACGGATGAGCGAATATGTGGTGCTGCATGTGCTCATGCATCATCGCCGGCAGCGGCTCTACGACACGCAGCAGCGGGCGCGAGTCTGGCGCGAGCATCGCCAGCCGGCGGCGCGCGAAGTCCGGGTCGGCATCATGGGCCTTGGCGTGCTTGGCCGGGACGCGGCGGAAAAGCTCGCCCATCTCGGTTTCGATGTCGCCGGCTGGAGCCGCAACGCCAAGACGGTGCCGGGCATCGTCTCGTTCTCCGGCGAGGCGGAGCTCGACGCCTTTCTCGAGCGCACCGACATTCTCGTCGTGCTGCTGCCGCTGACCGACGGGACGCGCGGCATCCTCGATCGCGATCTGTTCGAGCGGCTGGCCAAGGATGGCGAGCTCGGCGGGCCGATCCTCATCAATGCCGGGCGCGGCGGCCTGCAGGTCGAAGAAGACATTCTGGCGGCGCTCGACGACCATACGCTCGCGGCGGCGACGCTCGATGTTTTCGAGCGCGAGCCACTGGCACCCTCGAGCCGGCTCTGGACCCATCCGAAGGTGACGGTGACGCCGCACAACGCGGCGGTCAGCCAGCCGCAGGCGCTCACGCGCTACATCCTTCAGCAGATTGCCCGGCACGAGGGCGGCGCGGCGTTCGAGAACGTCGTCGATCGCGGCGCCGGCTACTGACACTATCGCGCCGGCAGCGGGCGACCGGCGCGACGAATTCCCGGCAATTTTGAAAGCGGCGCGCGGCGGGGCATGGAGAACGCCCCCTCGCGTCAGTCGAGATTCATCAGGCGGATGATCGTCGGGCCGATGATGACGACGAACAGGCAGGGCAGGAAGAACAGGATCATCGGCACGGTCAGCTTCGGCGGCAGGCCGGCGGCCTTCTTCTCGGCTTCCTGCATGCGCATGTCGCGGTTTTCCTGGGCAAGGACGCGCAGCGAATGGGCGAGCGGCGTGCCATAGCGCTCGGCCTGGATGAGGCTGGTCATGACCGCCTTGACGCCATCAAGGCCGGTGCGGCGACCGAGGTTCTCGTAGGCCTGACGGCGCTCCTGCAGGTAGCTCAGCTCGGCCGTGGTCAGCACCATTTCCTCGGCCAGTTCCGGCGACTGGATGCCGATTTCGTCGGACACCTTCTTGAAGGCGGCCTCGATCGACATGCCCGATTCGACGCAGATCAGCATCAGGTCGAGGGCGTCCGGCCAGGCGCGGCGGATCGAGGTCTGGCGCTTCTGGATGATGTTGGACAGGAACAGGTTGGGCACGAAGACGCCGACGCCGCCGATGGCGCCGGCAATGCCGAGCTTCAGCAGCGCCGGCTGCTCGAAATCGCCGCTGCCGAACAGATAGATGACGGCGATGAGGAACAGGATGAACGGCATGATGAAGCGGGCGAAGGCAAGGGTGACCACCGGCGCCTCGCCGCGATATCCGGCCTGACGCAGGCGGTCGATCTGGTCCTGGTTGAGCAGGCGATCGCGCAGGCCGAGGCGGTTGACGATGTCCTTGACGAGCTTCTTGGGCTCCTGACGGAGCGACACCTTGCCGGCCTGCTTGGGATCGAGGCGGGCGCGCTCGCGGGCGCGAAGCTGCTCGCGCTCGCTGGCAACGTATTTCATCCGCTTGTTGAGCTGGTCGTCCGACAGCAGCGGCATGGCCAGCGTGATGATCGTGGCGAACACCGCGATGGCGGTGAACAGCGCCAGCATGAACTGGACGTTGGTGACTGCATCAACCAGTCCGTCGATCACGACACGCTCCCTAGAAGTCGAAGTTGATCATCTTGCGCATCACGAGGATGCCGCAGAGCATCCAGAACACGCAGCCGACGAGCATGGCGTTGCCGACGGAGGTGCTGAACAGCAAGGTGATGTAGTCCGGGCTGGTGAAATAGATGAGCAGCATGACCACGACCGGCAGGGCGCCGATGATGGCGGCCGAGGCCTTGGCCTCCTGGCTGACGGCGCGGACCTTGCCGGCCATCTTCTTGCGGTCGCGCAGCACGCCGGAGAGATTGCCGAGCGCCTCGGACAGGTTGCCGCCGGCCTTCTGCTGAATGGCGATGACGATGGCGAAGAAGTTCGCCTCGGGCAGCGGCACGCGGTCATAGAGCTGGCCGATGGCATCGGCGAGCGGAATGCCCATCTTCTGCGTCTCGATGATCTTGCCGAATTCCTCGCGCACGATGACCGAGGGGCTTTCGCGTCCGATGATGCGCAGGCAGTCGTTGAGCGGCAGGCCGGCCTTGACGCCGCGGACGATGACGTCGACCGTGTTCGGGAATTCGTCGATGAACTTGCGCAGGCGGCGCTTGGTGCGCATCGAGACATACCAGCGCGGCATGCCGAAGCCGCCGACGAAGCCGATGCCGGCGGCCAGATAGATCGGCACGTCGAAGATCATCGCCACGGCGGTGGTGCCAAGGCCGAAGGCGGCGCTGATGAGGACGAACTGGCGCTGGCTCCATTTCAGGCCGGCGCGCTCGATCTTCAGCGACAGCGGCGCGCTCTCGCTCTTGCCCTTGCTCTGCTTGTGCTGCTCGCGCTTTTCCTTGTTCTGCAGCCGCTCGGAGACGACCTCGCGGCGGGTCGGCCCCTTGTCGGCCTTGGCCTTCTTGACCGGCGTATCGGCGACCTTGGCCATGCGCCGTTCGCCTTCGATCTCGCCGGTCAGATAGGGATAGAGAAACACCCAGGCAACGCCGCCGACCGAGAAGGCGGCGAGCATGGCAAGGGCCATCAGGGTTACGGTCGGCCCGAACATCGTCAGCCTCCGATCGGCTCTTCGACATTGGCGGCATCGAGGGCCGCGGCGAGCTGGGCCTCGAGGCCATAGTAGCGGGCGCGATCCCAGAAAGCCGGGCGGCCGATGCCGGTCGAGCGATGGCGGCCGATGATCTTGCCGTTGGCGTCCTCGCCGAGCATCTCGTAGACGAACAGGTCCTGGGTGATGATCACTTCGCCTTCCATGCCCATCACCTCGGTGATGTGGGTGATGCGGCGCGAGCCGTCGCGCAGGCGGCTGGCCTGGACGATGACGTCGATCGAGCCGACGATGATCTCGCGCACGGTCTTGGCCGGCAGCGAGAAGCCGCCCATGGCGATCATCGATTCGATACGGTTGAGGCATTCACGCGGGCTGTTGGCGTGGATCGTGCCCATCGAGCCGTCGTGGCCGGTGTTCATGGCCTGGAGGAGGTCGAACACCTCCGGGCCGCGCACCTCGCCGACGATGATGCGCTCGGGGCGCATACGCAGGCAGTTCTTGACGAGGTCGCGCATGGTGATCTCGCCCTCGCCCTCAAGGTTCGGCGGGCGGGTTTCGAGACGGACCACATGCGGCTGCTGGAGCTGCAGTTCGGCCGAGTCCTCGCAGGTGATGATGCGCTCGTCGGGCTCGATGTAGCGGGTCAGGCAGTTGAGAAGGGTCGTCTTGCCCGAACCGGTACCGCCGGAGATGACCGTGTTGCACCGGCACTGGCCGATGATCTCCAGCACGCGGGCGCCTTCCGGGGAAATCGAGTTGAACTTGACGAGCTGCTCGAGGGTCAGCTTGTCCTTCTTGAACTTACGAATGGTGAGGGCCGGGCCATCGATCGCCAGCGGCGGGGCGATGACGTTGACGCGGCTGCCGTCGGGAAGTCGGGCGTCGCAGATCGGGCTGGCTTCGTCGACGCGGCGGCCGACCTGGCTGACGATGCGCTGGCAGATGTTCATCAACTGGCTGTTGTCGCGGAAGCGGACACTGGTCTGCTGAATCTTGCCGGCGACTTCGATGTAGGTGGTGTCGGCGCCGTTGACCATGATGTCGGCGATGTCGTCGCGGGCAAGCAGGGGCTCGAGCGGACCATAGCCGAGGACGTCGTTGCAGATGTCGTCGAGCAGGTCTTCCTGCTCGGCAATCGACATGACGACGTTCTTCAGCGAGATGATCTCGTTGACGATGTCGCGGATTTCCTCGCGCGCCGCCTCGGCGTCGAGCCGGGCGAGCTGGGACAGGTCGATCGCCTCGATGAGCGAGCCGAAGATCTGGGTCTTGACGTCGTAATAGTCGGCGCCGCGGCGGGCAGCGTTGCGGTCGGCCGGCATGTCGGCGGCGGGCAGCGGCTTTTGCTGCGCGGCGACGGGCGGGGCGACGTCGATGAACGAGGGCGAGGGTGCCGGTGCGGCCGGCGCGGGCGCCGGGGCCGAAATCGGCTTGGGCGTGTCGGCCAGAGGCACGGCAGCTTCCCGATAGGACTCGGCCGGCTGCGCCGGTGCGGGTGCCTTCGGTTTTTCCTGATCAAAACTGCCGCGTTTTCCGAACATCTTCTCTTCCCGGTCAGGCGCTCTTCTTCATCAGGAGCTTGCTGAGGAACGGCGAAAGGCTCGACCGCTTGCCGCGTTTCAGCGGCGAACGGCCGGAAATCTGGTCGGCGATCTGGTCGAACATCTCGGCGATCTCCGACTTCGGGGCAGCTTCGCCGATCATCTGGCCGTTGTTGGCGGCCGTGCCGAAAAGCTGCGGCTCGAAGGGGATGGCCGCGAGCGCCGGCAGGCCGATGGCGCCGGCGAATTCGGCCGGCTTGATCTCCGGGCGCTTGGGCACGTTCACCTGGTTCAGCACCAGATGGGGCGCATGATCGTTCGGCCGGGCGGCGGCGATGTTGTCGACGATGTTCTTGGCATTGCGCAGGTTGGCAAGGTCCGGCGCGGCGACGACGATGATCTCGTCGGCCATGGTGAGCACCTTGCGGGTCCAGCCGGTCCACATGTGCGGCACGTCGAGAACAACGGTCGGCACGCCCTTCTGGGCGACCTCGACGATGGTCGAGAAGGCGTCGGCGGAGAAGTCGTAGGTCTTTTCCAGCGTCGCCGGTGCGGCCAGGAGATTGAGGTGGTCGTTGCACTTGGCCAGCAGACGGTCGAGGAAGACGTCGTCGACGCGATCCGAGGAAAACACCGCGTCGGCGATGCCCTGGGTCGGGTCCTGGTTGAAGTCGAGGCCGGCGGTGCCGAACGGCAGGTCGAGGTCGATGAGGGCGACGTCGGTGTCGAAGAGGCGGGCCATCGACCAGGCGACGTTGTGGGCGACGGTCGAGGAACCGACGCCGCCACGGGCGCCATAGAAGGCGATGGTGCGGCCGAGGGGCTTGGACTGCTGCTCGCTGTAGAGGTGCGAGATCGTGCGGATGAAGTCCATCGGCGCGAACGGCGCGACGACATATTCGCTGACGCCGCGGCGCAGCAGGTCACGATAGAGGTCGACATCGTTGACGTGGCCGATGACGACAACCTTCGAACCGGGATCGCAGACCTCGGCAAGACGCTCCAGCTCGCCGAGCAGACGCTCGGCGCTGAGCCGGCATTCGACGACGATGACGTTCGGCGTCGGGGCGCTGCCATAGAACTCCACGGCGGCGGGGATGCCGCCCATATGAGCCTTGACGTGGACCTTGGCGAAACGCCGGTCGGCGGAGGCCGCCTCGATCACCGCATAGATCTCGTTGGTGTCGCAGAACGCCTGAAGCGATATCCGGGGGACCGGACGAACGTCGGCACCATCGTCGCGATCGACAGAGTCAGTCATCGTCTCCCCCTTAGTTACCGACTTCACTGATGGTGCCGGAATTGCCCTCGTCGTACTTGGTCGAGGGATCCTCGCCACCGCGATACTTCTCGAAGACCGTGGTCCGGCGGCCGCCGTCGCGCGGGGTCGTGCCACGCGGCGCAATCAGGTCGCGCGGTTCGGCAAGCTGGGCGGCGAAATTCTTCTGCGAGGCGCAGCCGAAGTTCCAGTACTGACGGTTCTGCATCTCGGTGCCCATGTCCTCGGGCCAGTAGCCGCAGGGGCCGGTGGTCGCCTGCAGCCGCTCGTAGGACATCTCGATCGGTGCCGACAGGGCCGGGTCCTCGACCTGATAGGAGCGGTAGATGACCTCGCCCTCGGGAATGCCGAGATTGCGCAGGGTGTTGCGGACGTCGCCGACGGCATGGGCGGCGGCGGCCTCGTTGGCCGATCCGCTCGGCGCGGCAACGACCAGGGGGCCCTCGCCGTTGCGGCGATATTCGGCAACGAAGCTGGCGATCATGTCGCGATCGGCGTCGGCGAGGCGGCCGCCGCGCACGCTGACCGGCACGAAAAGCGTCTCGGGAGCGCGGGCGAGCGCGATCGGATGGCGCTGCTGGTAGGTCTCGTGCGGGACCGAGCCGGTCACCTCCATCTGGCCGGCGCAACCGCCGAGGGCGCCGAGGAGGACGGCAAGGGCTGCCGCGCCGGCGGCCGTGCGGGACTGGCGGACCATGTCGCGGGCTCGCGAACCGTGGCTGAGGGAAGACTTGTTCTTCATCACACTGTCAACTCCGAACCGCCGGCTTACTCGACGATGAAACCGTACCGGCCATGGTAGGCGCCGTTCGCCGGGGCACTGCCGACGCCATAGATCCGGTTGATGCGCTGCAGGAGAATGGTCTGCGGGTCGTCGGCCATGTCGAGATTGCGGCCGGGTCCCTCGAGCTTGTCCGGGGCGACGGGCTTGACCATGTACGGGGTCACGATGATCGCCAGCTCGGTCTGCTGGTGGGAGAAGTCGCGGCTGCGGAACAGGGCGCCGAGAACCGGCAGCTTCTTCAGACCGGGGATGCCGTCGATGGTCTGCTTCATGTCTTCCTGGATGAGGCCGGCGATGGCCAGCGCGCCGCCGCTCGGAACCTCGACCGTGGTGCTGGCGCGCCGGACCTTGAGGCCGGGGATCGACAGCGAGCTCGAGGCGGTGGCGCTGGTCAGGGCGATGGCGTTCTCGTCGGTCAGCTCGGAGACCTCGGTCGTCACATGCAGGCTGATGCGGCCTTCGGACAGGACGACGGGGGTGAAGCCGAGGGCGATGCCAAAGGGCTTGTATTCGACAAGGATGTTGCCGTCGGTGTCGCGGCCGGTCGGCACCGGATATTCGCCACCGGCGAGGAAATTCGCGGTCTCGCCCGAGATCGCCGACAGGTTCGGCTCGGCGAGCACCTTGACGAGGCCGTTCTGCTCGAGGGCGCGCAGGGTGCCGGTCAGATAGTCGCCATTGGCGCGCGTCCAGGTGTTGGCGACGCCGGAGCCGCTGATCGCCTTGCCGGCGACCGAGAACGGGTTCTGGGTGACGATCGCCGACGACAGGCCGCCGCCGGAGAGCACGGCCTCGAGGTCGATGCCGAGCTGCTTGATGATCTTGCGCTGGACCTCGGCGACGGTGACCTTGAGCATGACCTGCTCCTGGCCGGTGACCGAGATCATGTTCACGACGAGTTCGGGCTTGCCGATGATGCGGGTGGCGATGTCGACGGCGCGCTGGGCGTCGGCCGGCGTCTGGGCGGTGCCGCGCAGGGCGACGGCCTCGCCGATCATCTCCACCGAGATGTTCGAGCCGGGCATCATCTCGCGGATGGTCGATTCGATGACGACGAGATCGCGCGACACCTGCAGGTCGAGGGTGGCGATCTGGCCGCCGGCACCGTCGAAGAAGACGACATTGGCCTCGCCGACGGCAACGCCGATGATGAAGGCGCGGCGCGGCGTGCGGATGACGACATCGGCGATGGCCGGATTGGAGACCAGCACGTCCTTGGCGTCGCGCGGCAGTTCGACGACAATCGACTTGTTGAGGCCGAGATTGACCTCGCGAGCCGCGCCGGCGCCGCTTTCGGAGATGCGCAGATTGTTGCGCCCGCCAGCATCGACCTCGCCCGGCGCGACGAGCAGCGCGCCAAGGCCCGTCATCGCGGCCAGTGCCAGAACCCGAATGAACCTTGCGTACATCGTTCTACTCCCGACGCGCCCCGCGGCGCGCTTACCGCTTCATCGCGGGTGCCTGGATTCCATACTTGACCATGGTGACGCCGCTGGTGCCGGAGCCCTTCTTGCCGCCGACGCCGCTGGCCATCTGCGGGCCGTCGCCATCGGCGGCGGCATCGGCAAGGCTGCGCAGGGACAGCGAGAGCTCGCCGAGCTGGTCGGCAAGGGCGAGGGCCTCGGCCTGCTCGGGCAGCATTTCCAGCGTCGCGGTGTTGCCGACAACGACCTTCTCGCCGTTCTGCTCCTCGATGGTCTGGTCGATGGCGAGGACGCGGACGTTGGTCAGCACCGTCTCGGAGACGTAGGAGCTGCCATCGGCCGGGCCGGACTGGGAGCCCATGCGGCGGGTCAGGATGACGTCGACGCGGTCGTTCGGCAGGATGAAGCCGCCGGCGCCGGTCTCCGGCGAAATCCGGGTGGCGACGGCACGCATGCCGGCCGGCAGGATCGCCGACATGAAACCGCGATCGGAGCGGACGAGCTTGCCTTCCTTGATCGGCTCGCCGGCCAGGAACGGCGCGCGCGCGATCGTCGAGGACAGCTCCTCGAGCGCGCCCGGCCGGGTTTCCTTGGTGATGTAGGACGGGTTCAGGGCGTCCTTCGGCCAGGCCTGCCATGACAGGCCCTCGGCGGTGACGGCGGTACCCATCGGAATATCGCGGCTGGCAACGAGAACCTCGTCGGTCGCGATCGCAGGCGGCGGCGCGGCGGCCTGCTGAACCTCAACGACCTCAGGCTCGCTCAAATTGCCGGCGAGCAGCGCGGCAAGACCGCCGGCACCGACTGCGATGGCGAGAACGATGATGCGTGCTGACTTCATTGGGCCCGTTTCCTGAACGACCGGATAGGTGGCGCGAGCCACCCTTTCGGGCACAATGTCGGCTTCCAATCGTCAAATTACGGTTAACCGCCCGTGACTTTTTCTGGTTAACGACCGGTTTCCCGCTGATCCGGCCGGGTTTTTTGACCATTCGGCCTTTTGATTTTTCCGCCGGCAAACAAAAACCGCCGACCTTGCGGCCGGCGGCGGGTGTCGTGTCCCTTTGCGGAACCGGGCAGTCCCGGTCAGGAGACGGCGAACAGCAGGCCCTTGATCCAGGGCGTGTCGGGGTACATCGCCAGACCTGTATAGGCGAGCGCGATGCCATAGGGCACGCCGGCATCACGACGGCGCAGCCGCTGCACCCAGCCCCAGTTCGGCACCAGCATGTCGGCATAGTCCGAGCGCAGCATCAGGATGCCGAGCGTCAGGAAGCCGCCGAGGATCGACGCCGTGATGGCGAAATTGAAGGCCTGGTTCCAGCCGAGCCAGAGCGCCACGGCGGCGGCCAGCTTGGCATCGCCACCGCCGATCCAGTGCATCGAGAAGAAGAAGAAGGCAATGACTAGCATGACGCCGCCGGCGGCGAAATGCATGCCGATGGTCGTCCAGTCCATGCCGGTGGTGCCGGCAAGAAGCAGGAAACCGGCGATCAGCGCCAGCGAGATGCGGTTCGAAATCGTCATGGTGAACAGGTCCGAGGCCGCGGCATAGGCCATGGCCCAGGGAAAAAGCAGAAGAACGATGATTTCGATCATGACGCGCGCACCCCTAATGCGAAGTCCCTGATGTTGTTTCCGGTGATCCTGCCACGGCCGGCTTAAATCCCGGTAAAAGACGGCGTTTCCAGTATTTTTTCGTGCCCGCCGAGCGCCCGTCGCGGCGCGGCCGGCCTATTTCGACATGAAGTTGGTCACGTCGGTCGAAACGCTGTCGAACTTGGCATCGATGGAATTGCCGACCATGTTGACCGAAGCGATGATCACCACGGCGATGCCGGCGGCGATGAGGGCATATTCGATGGCCGTCGTGCCCTCCTCGGCGGGCCGGAACGGGCGCGCCCGGAGGCGACCGAGGCATTGACCGATGCTGCTAGCCGACCAGTCTTTCATTTGGTCCCCCGTTGCCGGACCTTGCCCGGCGGACGGCTGATGAAACGGAAACGGGGTGGCCGCCCTTCCCGAACAACCACCCCGAAACCCGTGTGCACCCGATAACGCTCGGGCGGGCGTCGGATCACTTCGACTTGAAGTTCGAGATGTCCGTCGAGATACCCTTGAACTTGGTGCTCAGGGTGCTGCCCAGGGCCTTCACGCCGCCGATGATGACGACGGAGATGCCAGCGGCAATGAGACCATATTCGATGGCGGTGGCGCCGGACTCATCCTTGGCGAAACGGGCAACGAGATTCTTCATGAGACTGCTCCTTAACTCCACATGATTGACAGCACTGGATCGGCGGCCTTGTTTTTTCGATCAACCGCTCGAACGGTCTGGACAATAGCCGTGTTTTCTTTCCATCCCGTTAAAAACGCTGGCTGAATACGCTTGCTCGACTCCGTCGTTTGACATAGTGAACCGATTATTACTTAAACAGATCAGTTTTGATTTATTGCCCGCCAGTGGCACGGCAGCACAGCAACAGGCATTCGGGCGACAGATCCGGGGTCGAGAAAAAGCTTGGGGCGGCCGCGCATTGCTGCGCTGGCCGCCCCGTAACTCGCGTTTGTCCGATAACGCCCGGACTGGCGCCGGATCACTTCGACTTGAAGTTCGAAATGTCGGTCGAAATGCCCTTGAACTTCGTGCTCAGGGTGCTGCCCAGGGCCTTCACGCCGCCGATGATGACGACGGAGATGCCGGCGGCGATGAGGCCATACTCGATGGCGGTAGCGCCGGATTCATCCTTGGCGAAACGGGTGACCAGGTTCTTCATGTGACGTACTCCATGCTCCACGGGTTTTGTTCAACACCGGTTCGTCTGGCCTGTTTTCTTTCCGGCCGATCGAACCTGTGGCCAAACTAAACTTGACCAATTGCCAAACGATTAAATTCGCGTGGTCAAACAACGCTAATGGCCGGCTTTTCAATTGTGGTTAAGCAAAACTTTATTTCCGGAGAGGCGCCGCGACCGGCGCCGGCACCCTGCGGATTCCGCCGAATTTCAGCCCTTTCGGCGGTGCGTGCCAGCGGCACGTCGTTAGCCGGCAGGCGGCGTTTGCAAATCGTTCACCAATCGAACCGATGATGCGGTTGAACGCGAGTTGCGAAGGTTGCGAGATGTATTCCGTGTACGGTGAAGCCAAGTCCCCTCATCGCGGCAAAGGACGGGTCCGTCGGGCCGGTGCGGCGCTTGTCGCCCTGGCGATGGCGGCGGGCACCCTTGCCCTGATGATCGATGTGACTCCCGCGCGCGCGGGCGATCCGATCACCGTCGTCGTCGACCGGGCAAAGATCCTGCGGCTGACCGAGCCGGCCGGCACCATCGTCCTTGGCAATCCGGCGATCGCCGATGCGACGATGCCGGACGATCGCACGCTGGTGCTCACCGGCAAGAGCTATGGCAGCACCAATCTCGTCATCCTCGACGGCGAGGGCCGGCAGATCGCCGACGAAGTCATCCTCGTCAGGGCGCCGCAGGATGCGGTCGTGACCGTCTACAAGGGCGTCAACCGGGAAACGCTGAGCTGCGCACCGGTCTGCCAGCAGACCGCGACCGTCGGCGACAAGACCGAGGTCTTCACCCTCATCAACTCGCAGACCCAGACGCGCAACACCCTCTCGCAGGCCCAGGCCGGCACCGGCGGCATGCCCGGTCCGCAATAGGGCGGGCGATATCGCAGCCCCTTCAGACCTTGAAGCGGAAGCCACCGCAGCGGTTTTTTTGACCGGAAGCGTTGCCGGCGCGCGCTTCAACGGTTCTTCAACGGTTTATTGCTAGAACATCTCCGCAACACCGCCCAGATCCCCGACGTCCGGGGCCCGGCGGTCGCCTGCGAGGGATAGAAATGGCAAGTACACGATTTCGACGCCAGTTGCGTCTGGCCGGCAAACGCGTGGCGCGAACCCTGCGGTCGGGGCGGTTCCGCTCGGACAAGAAGGGTGCGGCGGCGGTCGAGTTCGCCCTGACGGCGTTCCCGTTCTTTGCGCTGCTGTTCGCGGCCCTCGAGACCGGCCTCATCTTCTTTGCCGAACAGACGATGGAATCCGGCGTTGCCCGGGCCGCGCGGCTCATCCGAACCGGACAGGCGCAGGGCGGCAAGTTCGATGAGACGATGTTCAAGGACGCGGTCTGTCACTACATGATCGTCGTCTCGAACTGCCAGAGCAACCTGCATGTCGACGTGCGCACCTACAAGTCCTTCAAGAACACGGACTTCACCGCCCCCGTCTCGGGCGGCAAGCTGAAGGACAACTTCACCTACGATCCGGGTGTCGGCGGCGACATCGTGGTCGTCAGGGCGTTCTACGAGTGGCAGACCTATTTCAGCTTCTTCGGCTACGACATGACGGACCTTTCCGATGGCAAGCGCCTGCTCGGCGCCGCCTCGGCCTTCCGCAACGAGCCGTTCTGATGCCGCGCCGGACCGACGGGCGCCAAGCGGCCCGCGGCGAGCGCCACGAGGGAGGGGTCGAAATGGCTCCCGATGAGACAGGGATGACGGAGGACCAGATGATGACCGGCTGGCTGAAGGGGCTGCACCCGCGGCGCATGTTCGCCCGGCTTCGCGGCGACGAAAGCGGCGTGTCGGCGGTCGAATTCGCGCTGATCCTGCCGCTGATGCTGACCATCTATTTCGGCACCATCGACGTCAGCCAGATGATGTCGGCCAAGCGCAAGCTGTCGCATTCGACGAGCGCTCTTGGCGATCTCATCACCCAGTATTCCAAGCTGACCGGGCCGGAGATGGAAAACATCCTCGATGCCTCGTCGGCGATCATGGCGCCGTTCCCCGATGCCAATCTGGCGATCGTCGTTTCCGGCGTCTGGGTCGACGACAAGGGCAATGCGACCGTGACCTGGAGCGAGGCGCGCAACGCCACCAAGCTCGGCAAGGGCTCGCCGGTGACGCTGCCGGCGAACATGAACGCCTCCGATACCGGCCTCGTCATGGCCGAGCTCAGCTACACCTACAAGCCGCAGATCGGCTACGTCGTCACCGGCACCTTCAATCTGGAGGACCGTTTCTTCCTCCGGCCGCGTGTCGGCGACGAGGTCGAGTACTCCAAGTAAGTCTGGCGCGCGCCGCCGCAGCGGAATGTTTTCAAGGCCGGGCCCCAGGGTCCGGCCTTTGCTTTTGGCGGCCGGCACTTTACGGCACCGGTCGCGGCGGCTACACCGCTCGCCATGAGCGCGCGGCGGAACCGGCCGGCGCGCATCTGCCGGGCCCGAGATGTTCAACGCCCTCCTCTGCCTCCTGGTCGCCATCGGCGCGATCGCCTCGCTGCTGACCGGCCCGGCGCCGATCGGCCCGGCCGATCTTGTCGCGGCGTTCACCGGCAAGGCCGATCCGGTGATCTCCACCATCGTCCTGGAACTGCGGCTGCCACGCACCGCGCTTGCGGTGATGATCGGGGCAACGCTCGGCATGTCCGGCGCGGCGATGCAGGGCTTTTTCCGCAATCCGCTGGCGGCGCCCGACCTTCTCGGCACCGCCAATGCGGCGGCGGCGGCGGCCACCCTCAGCATTTCGCTCGGGCTGGCCGGCACGCTGTCGCCGCTGCTGCCGCCCGCCGCGATTCTCGGCGCGCTTGCCGGCGCGGTGCTGCTGCATGTCTTTGCCGGGCGGGACGCGCGCATCCTGACGCTCGTTCTCGCCGGCCTTGCGCTGTCGAGCTTCTTTGCCTCGGTGACGGCGCTGTCGCTCGATCTGGCGCCGAACCCCTATGCCGCGCTCGAGATCGCCTTCTGGCTGCTCGGCTCGCTCGCAGAGCGCTCGGTCGTCCATGTGGCGATCGCGGTGCCGTTCATGGTGGCAGCGCTTGCGCTGATCCTTGCGGCGCGGCCGGCGCTTGCCGCCCTCACCCTCGGCGAGGATACGGCGCGCACGCTCGGCGTCTCTATAGGGCGGACGCGCAACCTCATCATCGCCGGCATTTCGCTCGGCATCGGCGCTTCGGTCGCGGTCGCCGGCGTCATCGGCTTTGTCGGGCTGGTCGTGCCGCATCTGGTCCGCCCCTTCGTCGGGCACGCGCCGGACCGGGTGCTCGTTCCCTCGGCGCTTGCCGGGGCGGCGCTGCTGACGCTTGCCGATATCGTCGTGCGGCTGCTGCCGACCACCGGCGAGATCAAGCTCGGCATCGTGACGGCTCTCGTCGGCCTGCCGTTCTTCCTCGCGCTTCTCGTCCGGGAGCGCCGCGACGCGCTGGTGGCGCCATGAGCCCGCGTCTCGTCATCGACCGGCTCGGCGTCGCCCGCGGCGGCGCGCGGCTCATCGACGATATCTCGCTCGACATCGACGGCGGCGCTTTCATTGCGCTCGTCGGACCGAACGGCGCCGGCAAGACGACGCTGCTTCGGGCGATCGCGGCGCTGTGCGCGCATGAGGGCACCGTGCGGCTCGACGACGTCGAGGTCGCGACGATGGCGCCACGGGCGCGGGCGCGGGCGTTTTCCTATCTGGAGCAGGGCGGCGGCAGCCATTGGCCGGTGACGGCGCGCGAGATCGTGGCGCTCGGGCGGATGCCGCATGCCAGCGGATCGGTGCTTTCCGCCGCCGACGAGGCCGCCATTGCGGCGGCCCTTGCTGCGGCGGACGTTGCCGGGTTCGCCGGGCGGCGGATCGACACGCTGTCCGGCGGCGAGCGGGCGCGGGTGCTGCTGGCACGGGCGCTCGCCGTCGAGGCGCCGGTGTTGCTCGTCGACGAGCCGACGGCGGCGCTCGATCCCCGGCACCAGCTTGCCGTGTTCGATATCCTGCGGACTGAGGCGGAGAGCGGCCGGATCGTGATCGCGGCGGTGCATGACCTCGTTCTTGCCGACCGCTATGCCGACAGGATCGCGATCATCGACCGGGGTCGGCTCGATTGTTTCTGCGCGCCGGAAGAGGCGCTGACCGATGCGCGGCTTGCCCGCGTTTTCGGCCTCAGGCGCGACGGCGAAGGCCGGCTCGGGCCGCGCTGGTCGCCAGCCTGAGCCGCCGGTCCATCTTGCCAGTTCCGGAAGGGATCAGCCGAGAAAGGGATTGCCGGCCGGCGCGTCGGGGCGCTTGACCGGCAGGCGGCGATTGAGCCAGCCGGGGCCGTTCGGGCCGCCGAGCATGCCCTCGCCGACATCCTCGACCGAGGTGAAGCCGTGCGCCATCAACTGGTACTGCAGCCAGCGCGAGCGGTTGCCGGTGGCGCAGATGAGGGCGATCGCCTTCGACTGGTCGCCGCCCATGGCTTCCATCAGCTTGTCGAGGAAATCGTGGCTGTGCATGGTGATCGTCAGGGCGCCCTCGCCGACGCCGGTCTGCATCCATTCCTGCGGCGAACGGATGTCGATCAAGAGGATCTCGCCCTTTACCGCCTGTTCGTGCGCAATGTCCGCCGTCAGCATGTCCTACTCCCGATCGCCCCGAAGGCTCTGTCAGCCAGCCGCCTTTATTTTCGATTTGGCGAATATATGCAACACCCCGTCATCTTCCAGCGGCGACTTTCGGCGCATTTGCCGGTTCAACCAAGCCGGCGCTGCAAAAGGACGAGGTCGAGCCGGCGGCCGAACTTGATGCCGACCTCGGGCATGCGGCCGACCTCGACAAAACCGTTGCGGGCATGGAAGCGGATCGAGCCGTCATTGCCGGCATCGATGGCGGCGACCATCACATGCTTGCCGAGCGCTTCGGCCCGCGCCACGAGGGCTTCCAGCAAGGGGCCGCCGATGCCGCGGCCGCGACTTTCGGGCCGGATGTAGATCGAATGCTCGACCGTCGGATGAAACCCGTCGATCGGCCGGAAGGTGCCGAAGCTGGCATAGCCGAAGACCTCCGCGCCATCGGCGGCGACGAGCACCGGAAAGCCGGCCTCCTGGCGCGCGGCAAGCCAGGCGCGGCGGTTTTCAAGATCGACGAGGGTCTCGTTCCAGATCGCGGTGGTGTTGACGACGGCGTCGTTGTAGATCGCCAGGATCGCCTCAAGGTCGCCATCGCGGGCGTCGCGGATTTCCAGGGTCATCGACCTTCCTGCTCCAGCCGGGCATCGGCGAGACATCCTAGCGGGCCGGCCGGCGCCGGCAATGGCCGGATTTGGCGCGCAGATGTTGCGCGAAGCCGCTTGGCGGCGGATTTGGCGAATGATATCTAGCCGGCCATGACCGATCTTTCCCATATTCGCAACTTCGCGATCGTCGCCCATATCGACCACGGCAAGTCGACCCTGGCCGACCGGCTCATCCAGATGACCGGCGGACTGACGGAACGCGAGATGAAGGAGCAGGTGCTCGACTCGATGGACATCGAGCGCGAGCGCGGCATCACGATCAAGGCGCAGACGGTTCGTCTCGTCTATCGGGCAAGGAACGGCGAGGAATACATCCTCAATCTCATCGACACGCCGGGCCATGTCGACTTCGCCTACGAGGTGAACCGGTCGCTGGCGGCCTGCGAGGGCTCGCTGCTCGTCGTCGACGCCAGCCAGGGCGTCGAGGCGCAGACGCTCGCCAACGTCTATCAGGCGATGGAAAACGATCACGAGATCGTGCCGGTGCTCAACAAGGTCGACCTGCCGGCGGCCGAGCCGGACCGGATCAAGACCCAGATCGAGGACGTCATCGGGCTCGATGCATCCGACGCGCTGATGATTTCGGCCAAGACCGGCCTCGGCGTCGACGAGGTGCTGGAGGCGATCGTCAGCCGCCTGCCGGCGCCGAAGGGCGAGCCGAACGGACCGCTGAAGGCGCTTCTCGTCGATTCCTGGTATGACGCCTATCTCGGCGTCGTGGTTCTCGTCCGTGTCATCGACGGCACGCTGAAGAAGGGCCAGCGCATCCGCATGATGGGCACGGGCGCGGCCTACGAGATCGACCGGGTCGGCGTGATGACGCCGAAGCTGCTGCTCACCGACCAGCTCACCGCCGGCGAGATCGGCGTCTTTACCGGCTCGATCAAGGAAGTCGCCGATACCGCCGTCGGCGATACGATCACCGACGACAAGAAGCCCTGCGCCGCGGCGCTGCCGGGCTTCCGGCCGGCGCAGCCGGTGGTGTTCTGCGGCCTCTTTCCGGTCGATGCCAACGACTTCGAGGATCTGCGCGCCGCCGTCGGCAAGCTGCGCCTCAACGATGCGAGCTTCTCCTACGAGATGGAGACCTCGGCGGCGCTCGGCTTCGGCTTCCGCTGCGGCTTCCTCGGCCTGCTTCATCTCGAGATCATCCAGGAGCGGCTGGAGCGCGAGTTCGATCTCGACCTCATCGCGACGGCACCCTCGGTCGTCTACAAGCTCAGCCTCACCGACGGCTCGGAGATGGACCTGCACAATCCGGTCGACATGCCGGACCCGGTGAAGATCCGCGAGATTGCCGAGCCGTGGATCCGGGCGACGATCATGACGCCGGACGAATATCTCGGCGCGGTGCTGAAGCTGTGCCAGGAGCGGCGCGGCCAGCAGGTCGACCTGACCTATGTCGGCAACCGGGCGATGGCCTCCTACGACCTGCCGCTCAATGAAGTCGTGTTCGACTTCTACGACCGGCTGAAATCGGTGTCGAAGGGCTATGCCAGCTTCGACTACCATCTCACCGACTATCAGGACGGCGATCTCGTCAAGATGCAGATCCTCGTCAATGCCGAGCCGGTCGATGCGCTGTCGATGCTGGTGCACCGCTCGCAGGCGGAGCGACGCGGCCGGGCAATGTGCGAGAAGCTGAAGGAACTCATTCCGCCGCACATGTTCCAGATTCCGATCCAGGCAGCGATCGGCGGCCGGGTGATCGCCCGCGAGACGGTGCGGGCGCTGCGCAAGGACGTCACCGCCAAGTGCTATGGCGGCGACATCACCCGCAAGCGCAAGCTTCTGGAAAAGCAGAAGGAAGGCAAGAAGCGGATGCGCCAGTTCGGCAAGGTCGAGATTCCGCAGGAAGCCTTCATCGCGGCGCTCAAGGTGGACGTCTGAGCGCGCAGGGCTAGTCCGCGACGCTGCCCTTCAGGTCGACGGGCGTGCCGGCGCCGGGCCCGCCTTCAACCGCCGTTTCCTCGACAGACCGCCAGCGGGAAAAGACCGTGCCGGCCGGTTTTTCACCGAGGTCGTCGCGCAGCAGGCCCATGCCCTCGGCATCGTCGACGAGACGGTAGACGATGGCGGCGGGCACGAAATCCCAGCCGGCAATGAGATCGAGGGCGCCCTTGAGGTTCGCCGCCTGGGCTTCCTCGCTGCCCGAGCCGCCCCAGCCGGCATGGCTCGACCAGCCGAATTCAGTGAACCAGACCGGGCGGTCGTCGCCATGGCGGCGCATCACGGCGCGCAAGGCCTCGACGCCGGCCCGGAAGCACCAGGGCGGGGCGAGCGGGTCGGTGCCGGCGCCGCACGCGTCCGGGCCATAGGCGAGGCCGTCGCGGGCCGGATCGGCCTTGGCATAGGGGTGGATGGCGAGCCCGTCATAGCGGGCGCCGAGATCGTACATTCTCTCCAGATAGGCGGTGTCGGCCGAGGCGAGCGAGCCGCCAAGCACGGTGAAGCCGGGATCGACGGCCTTCAGCGCATCGTTCGCGGCATTCAGCAGGGCAACATAGCCGTCGGCGTCGGACGGGCCGACGAGGACGTTGTAGCCGGCGCGAATATGGCCGGCCGGCCAGAAGGTGATGCTGTTCGGCTCGTTCCAGACCTCCCAGCCAACGACCACGGGGGCAAGACCGGCGTCCTTCAGCTCGCCGGCGAGATAGGCAAAGGCGGCGGCATAGGCCTTCGGGTCGAGCGGCGGATGCCAGATCGCTTCGGGCGTCTCGCAATCAAGGCCGGCGGGCACGGCCCAGCAGGGCGACTGGGCGAGCATGACGACGACCCTGAGGCCGCGCCCGGCGGCGTGGCGGACCGTCTCGAGGAGCAGGGAAAGCTGGTGGCGATCGAAGGTGCCCTGCGGGGCGCCGCGCCGCGGCTGAAGCTGGCGCCAGTCGGCAGGGACGCGCAATAGCCGGGCACCGAGCGCTGCGGCCCGGTCGACATGGGCGCGCATGGTGGCGAAATCGTCGCCGGCGACGGTCAGGGCCCCGGCATCGAAGCCGGTGTGGACGCCGAGGAGGAAATCGCGGCAAAGGGCGGGTGTGGACAGGGTCAGGGCGGCGAGCAGCATCGCGCCGGCCATTGCTCCCCTTGCTCGTTCCGCCATCCTGCCGCTCCCCAAACCGGAAGCTGCAAGGATAGCGCGGGCAGTCTCAAGATTTGGTATCGGCCGGGATCAGTCGTCGGCGCCGGCGAGCGCCGGGGCGCAGGCCTTGTCGGCGCAATAGAGCTGGTACAGCGTTCCCATCATGACGGCGGCCTTGCCATCGGACAGCGAATAGAAAATCGACTGGGCCGAACGGCGGGTGCCGACGAGGCGTTCGCGGCGCAGGATGGCGAGGTGCTGGGACAGCGCCGACTGGCTGACGCCGATGAGCTGCTCAAGCTCGCCAACGGTCTTTTCGCCCTCGGACAGATGGCAAAGGATCATCAGCCGGCGCTCGTTGGCCATGGACTTCAGCAAGGCGGTTGCCTTGAGAGCGTTCTGTTCGAGTTCGATGACCTTCATTCTGGCTTTCCCGCTCACGGCATTGGCGGCCGGCGAGTGCCATCATACGCGATCCTGGCCGGCCATCGTCACCCGATCGCCAGCAGGAATGCGGATATGATGGCGCGATCGCCCCATCGCGCCTTCGATATTTTTGCCGACTGTATTTGCTGCATTGCCGCAGGGCAATGCCTGAAGGGCGTCGATATGCCGTGGAACCGGCCAAATCTCGATATAGGATGAACCAAACTCGCCCGGCAGCAGTCCGGCCGGACGCCTTGGAGGATCAGGCAATGTGGGCAAGAACCGTCGTTCTCGGATCGCTGGCCGGTCTTGTCGCCGGCGGCGCGCTGGCGCAATCGGCAACGCCGGTGCCGATCGATCAGGCCGGCCGGTTCACGCTGGAGCGGACCGACAAGGGCATGCTGCGCCTCGACCGGACGACCGGGGCGGTCTCCTATTGCACCGAGCGGGGCGAGGGCTGGACCTGCGTGCTGGTCGCCGACGACCGCGACGCGCTTGAGCAGGAAATCGGGCGGCTGCAGGCGGAGAACCGGAAGCTGCGCGAGGACCTTGCCGCCGCCGGCCAGACGCCGGGGGTTGTCGCGCCGGAAGACAAGGGCGCGGGGCCGGAGGGCTCACCGCCGGCGGCGATGCCGGGCGAGGAAGAGGTCGACCAGTTCATGGACTTCGCCGAGCGGATGATGCGCCGGTTTTTCGGCATGGTCGACCGGCTGAAGAAGGAGCAGGACGGCGACCCGATCTGATCGCCGCCGCTTTACACCAGCGCCCCGGCATGGCGGGGCATTCCCCTGTCGACAATCACGACGCCGGTCAGGCGGTCGTTGCATCCACCTTGGCCCGCAGAAGCCGCAGCCGGTCCTCGGGCAGGCGCACCGCCTTGCGGGCATCGAGGTCCATGACCAGCGAAACGACCTCGCCGGTCGCGACGATCGCCTTGGTGCGGCTGTCGAAAACGGCGTGGCGCAGGACGAAGGCAGTGCTGCCGAGGTCAACGACCTGGGTGACGATGTGGATGAGATCACCCGGGCGCGGCGCCGAGCGCATTGCGAGGCGCAGCTCGACGGCGACCCGGCCGCAGCCGTTTTCCTGCAACCAGGCGCGAGTGAGGCCAGCCTGTTCCCAGGCATGGCCGGCGGCATCGGAAAAGCGGCCGATCATCTGGCGCTCGGTCATGCGCCCCTGCCAGTCGCAATCGCCGGGCCCGACAAGGCCGCGATGGCTGACCTCGCCGCCGCGTTCGAGCAGCGCCTTTTCGCTGGCCATCAGGGCCGGAAGCTCGACCGGGAGGCCGCGCGGCAGGGCGCGCCCGTCGATGCTGGCGGTATATGCGTCGATGACGGCAGGATGATGCGAGGGCCAGTAGACGTCGATGGCGGTCGCCGACAGTTCGCCGGTCGCGGTTTCGAAAAGCTCATGGGCGATCGCAAGGGAATAGGGCGCGTCGCTTGCCCGGTAGCTGCGGACATTCAGGATCTCGCCGACGCGCAGCTCGCGCATATAGCGGACATGGCGCTGGGCGCGGGGGCCGAGCAACGTCGCATCAAGTCCGGTGATCGCCCGGAAATGGGCATCGGCGGCATCGAAATGCCCGAAATAGGACTGGACGTTGAGATGGTCGTTCTCGTCGCATTCCCAGGTGTTGACGTAGTTCCTCGCGGTCTCGACACGCGTCATCGGCGGGTCTCCCTTCAGGCCAGAGCAGAGAGATATCCCTCGATCTCATCGAGGCTCGCGTCCGTCATGGTCGAGGGGAAAGCTTGAAAAACATGGCAGCCGCCGGGCCAGAGCGACAGGCGGGCATCGGCACCGGCCGCGCCCCAGCGCATCGACATGAACATGCTGTCGTCGAGGAGCGGATCGTTGGTGCCGACGACGAACAGCGCCGGCGGCAGGCCATGCAGCGCGGCGCGCAGCGGCGAGACGTCCGGATCGATGGCGGCGGCGGTGTCGCCGAGGAAACACTCGACGAACTTGCAGATATCGCGGGAATTGAGGACGAGCTTGCGCATGCCCCAATTGGCGGCACTCGGCGTCATGGCAAGGTCATAGCAGCCGGCAAGGAGCACGGCGCCGCTGAACGGCATCATGCCGTGGCGATCGCGCAGACGCAGCAGCGTGACGACGGCAAGGTGGGCGCCGGCGGATTCGCCGCCAATCGCCAGCCGCGTCGTGCCGAAGCGCCCGGCAGCGTTTTCCGCCAGCCAGAGCGCGGCCGCCTCGCAATCATCCGGGGCGGCGGGATAGGGATGCTCCGGAGAAAGGCGGTATTCGACGGAGACGACGGCAAAACCGGTGTTCCCGACAAGCCGCTCGAGGCGCGGGTCCTGCTCGTCGGCGCCGCCCAGCACCCAGCCGCCGCCATGGATATGGAGGAAGACGCCGGCCGGCCGTTGCGGCGCGATGATGCGCAAGGGAATGACGCCGCCGGCGCCGGCAATCTCGATCGTCTCGGCGCGGGGCGATTTCGGTGCGAGCGGGAATGGCCCGAGCCCCTGGCGGCGGCGCTCGCGCACCATTGCCGGTTCGAACGACCACTGGTCAGGCAGAGCGGAAAGCCGGGCCTCGATGTCGGCGTTCAGCCGGCGCGTCTCCTCGGCGATGGCCCCGTCGAGAAAGACCGCGGGATCGACGACGATCGGGCTGGACATGGGCATGGCTCCGGCTTGGCGTCAGACTTCGAGCCGGCTCCATCGGGCGGCGGCTGGCCCGCAGGTTCCGGCTCTCGTCCTCACGCACCAATGTCGCGGCCGGTTGTGCCGGTCGGCGACACGATGCTCCCGCGTATCAGACCGGAAAACGTCGCCCCGGTCCAGCCCGGCCGGGAACGTGCGAAACCTCCGGCACGAGACTGGAAATCACTGAAATGGCGGCGATAATGACAATCGAACCGGCGGCGGGCGCAGGCTGGCGCATTGCTTCCAACGGTCGCATGGAGGAAAGACGGATGAGCAGGCGACACGGCGTGGACGGCGGGGCGCCCGAACATGCGCCGGGCCGGACACCCGGCGAGGCATTCGCGCAGGCGCAGGCGCAATCGCTGGGGCAATCGCTGGGGCGGCTGGAATTCACGACGCGGGGGCGCGGTTTTCTCGACATCACCGCCGAGCTCGGCTGCTTCCTTGCCGGCCGGCGCGCCATCGACGGGCTTCTCACCGTGTTCCTGCGCCATACCTCGGCATCGCTGACCATTCAGGAGAACGCCGACCCGGATGTGCTCGCCGACCTCGGCACGGCGCTCGACCGGCTGGCGCCGGAGAATGCCGGCTGGCGCCACACGATGGAGGGTCCGGACGACATGCCGGCCCATATCAAGGCGGCGCTGACCGGCGTCAGCCTTGCCATTCCGGTGATGGACGGGCGGCTGGAGCTCGGCACGTGGCAGGGGGTTTATCTCGTCGAGCACCGGTCGCGGCCGCATCTGCGCGGCGTGACGGCGCATTTCCTCGGCACGTTCCGGCCCTGACGGGCGGCGGCACTTCCTGAAACCGGAAAGAGGGTCGTCAGGCGGCGTTCGGTTCGGCTGCGTGGGTCAGGAGCGTGAAGATCGCGGCGGCGTCCGTGGACGCCCGGAGCTTGGCCGCGGTCGCCTGATCGCGCAGCACGCGGGCAATGCGGGCCAGCGCCTTCAGGTGGTCGGCGCCGGCGCCCTCGGGCGCCAGCAGCAGGAAGATGAGATCGACCGGCTCGTCGTCGAGGGCCTCGAAATCGATCGGCCGCTCGAGGCGGGCGAACAGGCCGACGATATGGTCGAGCTGGGCCAGCTTGCCGTGCGGGATGGCAATGCCCTGACCGACACCGGTCGAGCCGAGACGCTCACGCTGCAGCAGCGTGTCGAAGATGCTGCGTTCGGCAAGGCCGGTGAGATCGGCCGCCCGGGCCGCCAGCTCCTGGATTGCCTGCTTCTTGCTCTGCACCCTGAGGACGGGAATCACCGCGTCCTGCGAGAGAAGATCGCTGAAGTCCATGCTGCGCCCAGGCTCCGATTGGTATCCGGGTCCGTCGAGGACGGGGGCTCTGCTTACGCCGCGCCGGCGGTCTCACCGAGCTGGGGGTCGACCCAGCCGATATTGCCGTCATTGCGCCGATAGACAACGTTGATACCGCCATGCACGGCATGACGGAAGACCAGGGCGGGAGCACCGGTGAAATCGAGTTCGACGACGGCCTCGCTGACGGTCAGCGTCTTCACGGCCGTGGTGGTCTCGGCGATGACGACGGGCGCGTGCTCGGCGGCGGCCTCGTCTTCTTCCTCGGCGGCCGGGGCCGCGATCACCTGATAGGCGGCGCGCTCGGCATCGTCGGAGCGATGGTCCTTGATACGGCGCTTGTAGCGGCGCAGGCGCTTCTCGATATGCTCGGCCGCCTGATCGAAGCTCTGGTAGGCGTCGACGCCGCGGCCGCCAGCCTGCAGGGTGATGCCGGAATCGAGATGCAGAAGGCAATCGGTCTTGAAACCCGAACCCTCGCGCTCGACGGTGACATGCCCGGAATAGCCGCCGTCGTAGTACTTGCCGAGCGCTTCGTCGATTCGACCGGAAACATGAGCCCGCAGGGAATCGCCGATGTCGACCTGCTTGCCCGAAACACGAAGGGTCATCGAAATCCTCTAGGAAGTTGCCTGCCGGTTCATCCGGCCTGATGGCTAGGTTTGGCCGCGGTTTCCGTGCCGCGAGCTGTTGTCGGCTCGCCGGCATTATAGCCGGACGCGGCGGTTTGGTGCGGGACTTTTATGGGTGATGGGTGCCGGAAGTCAACGGTTGCGCACGATATCGGCCGGCCGGGCGGCCGGCTCAGGGCTGCTTCTTTTCCCGCCGGCGCTGGACCGAGGAGGGAATGCGCAATGCTTCCCGGTATTTGGCGACGGTGCGGCGGGCAATGTCGACGCCCGAATCCTTCAAAATCCTGACGATCGTATCGTCGGAAAGAATGTCGTCCGGCTCCTCGGCATCGATAAGCTGCTTGATCCGGTGGCGAACCGCCTCGGCCGAATGGGCCTCGCCGCCCTCGGAAGAGGCGATTGCCGAGGTGAAGAAGTATTTCAGCTCGAAGATGCCGCGATTGGTCGCCATGTACTTGTTCGAGGTGACGCGGCTGACGGTCGATTCGTGCATGCCGATGGCATCGGCGACGGTGCGCAGGTTGAGCGGGCGGAGATATTCAACGCCTCTCGCCAGGAAGCTGTCCTGCTGGCGGACGATTTCACTCGCCACCTTGAGAATGGTGCGGGCGCGCTGGTCGAGGCTCTTGACCAGCCAGTTTGCGGTCTGCAGGCACTCGGCAAGATAGCTCTTGTCCTCGTCGGAGCGCGCCGTGCTCGCGACCTTGGTGAAATAGACCTGATTGACCAGCACCTTCGGCAGGGTCTCGGAATTCAGCTCGATGAGCCAGCCGCCATCGGGGCCGGCGCGGACGAGCACGTCGGGAACGAGCGGCTGGACCGGCGTCGAGCCGAAAGCGTTGCCGGGGCGCGGGTCGAGCCGCTTCAGCTCGGCGAGCATGTCGGCAAGGTCCTCGTCGTCGACACCGCAAAGGCGCTTCAACTGGCCAAAATCGCGGCGGGCGATGAGTTCCAGATTGGCGACGAGCGTCTGCATTGCCGGGTCGAAGCGGTCGCGGTCCATGAGCTGGAGGGCGAGGCACTCGGCCAGATCGCGGGCACAGATGCCGGCCGGATCGAAGGTGTGGAGAATGGCAAGCACCGATTCGATGCGCTCCGGGACAACGCCGAGGCGATCGGCGGCAGCCTCCAGATCGGTGCGCAGATAGCCGCTCTCGTCGACGCAATCGATGAGATACTGGCCGATCAGCCGGTCGACCGGATCGTCGATGGCGACGGCAAGCTGCACCGAGAGATGATCGACAAGGGTGGTCTCGCCGGCGACGAACGCCTCGAGATTGTAGTCCTCGCCAGAGGCGGCGCTGCGCGAACCGGTCTGGCTCCAGGGATCGCTGGTATAGGACTGCTGGGCCGCCTGGCCAGCGGCGTTGTCGTCCGGGAAGACGTTGTCGAGATCGGTATCGAGGCGCGAGGCGATGGTCTCGGCATTGTCGGGCAGGTCTGTCGACAGCCAGGGCTCCGTGCCGTTTTCCCGATCGGCGGCAGCGCGATCGACGGTCTCGCCGGCGTTGTCGTCGCCGCCCTCGCCGGAATTGCCGCCCTCGGCCGGGCCTGCTTCGGAATCACCGCGCTCAAGCAGCGGATTGCGCTCGAGCTCGGCCTCCACATAGGCAGTCAAATCAAGGTTGGAGAGCTGCAGAAGCTTGATCGCCTGCATCAATTGCGGCGTCATCACCAGCGTCTGGCTTTGCCGCATTTCCAACTTGGGTGACAACGCCATGCGCGTGGAAATCCTGTCGATCCGGTTTGGTCCGCCTCTTGCTTGCCGGATGTTATCGCACAGAGGATTTCAAAGGGTAAATCCCTCGCCGAGGTACAGACGTCGCACCTCGGGGCTGGCAACGATGTCGTTCGGCGTGCCTTCCATCAGCACCTGACCGGAATGAATGATGTAGGCGCGGTCGATGAGGCCGAGGGTCTCGCGGACATTGTGGTCGGTGATGAGAACGCCGATGCCACGGGCCGTGAGATGACGGACGAGCAACTGGATGTCGCCGACGGCAATCGGATCGATGCCGGCGAAGGGCTCGTCGAGCAGCATGAAGGTCGGCCGGCCGGCAAGCGCGCGGGCGATTTCGCAGCGTCGCCGCTCGCCGCCCGAAAGCGCGATGGCGGGCGACTTGCGCAGCCGGGTGATGCTGAATTCCTCGAGCAGGTCGTCGAGCTGCTCGCGCCGCCTGCGCCGGTTCGGCTCGACGACCTCGAGCACGGCGCGGATGTTTTCCTCGACCGTCATGCCGCGGAAAATCGAGGCTTCCTGCGGCAGGTAGCCGATGCCGAGACGGGCGCGGCGATACATCGGCAGGCGGGTGATGTCGTGGCCGTCGAGCGTGATCCTGCCGGTGTCGGCCGGGATGAGACCGGTGATCATGTAGAACACGGTCGTCTTGCCGGCGCCGTTCGGGCCGAGCAGGCCGACCGCTTCGCCGCGGCGGACGGCCAGGCTGGCGCCGCGCACGACGGGGCGTGACTTGAAGCTCTTCTTGACGTTGTCGACGACGAGCCAGCCATCGGCGCCCTCGGTCGGCACCGGTTCTGCGGGTGCCTGCGCTCGTGGCGCGGCGGGGATTGCCGGCGCCGGCGCGCGGTCAACGGGACGCTGGCGCATCGCCGGCTCGATTTCGGGCTCGAGCCGGGGCTCAAGCCTTGCGTCGGGGCGCGGCTCGAAGCGCGGTTCGGGCGGCGGCGCATAGGCCGGCTCATGATGAACCGGTCCGGGCTGAAGGGGCTCG
>JAWKVW010000022.1:0-55700 GCA_041397845.1 Hyphomicrobiales bacterium
TTGGCGTCCTGCGAGCGCGACGCCCAGAGCATGGTCTCATGGGCGTTGGTGAAGCGGCGACCGCGGAAATTCGGCATCGGGTTGGCCTTGCGCCAGACGATGTCGTTGAGGATCCAGAAGCCGAGGTCCTGCAGGATCGCGCCGACACGATAGATGTTGTGGTAGGAGCCGATGACCCACAGCGTTCCATCCGGCTTCAGCACGCGGCGGCAGGCAAGCAGCCAGGCGCGGGTGAAGTCGTCATAGGCGGCAAAGCTCTGGAACTTGTCCCAGTCGTCGTCGACGGCATCGACCCTGGACTGGTCCGGGCGGGTCAGCTCGGCCTCAAGCTGCAGGTTATAGGGCGGATCGGCGAACACCACGTCGACGGAGGCCGCCGGAAGCTTTTCCAGCTCGGCCACGCAATCGCCGATGAGGATGGAATCGAGCCAGGCCGGCCCGGTCTCGGGGCGGGCAGACCTTGCGGCCGACCCGTTACGCACAACACCCATAACGCAGCACCCTTACGCAAAACACAGCGGTTATGGTTACCGGTCAGGGTAAAGGATGGCTTAAGCGCGGGACCCAGTCGTTCGGACGCGGCGAGATGGAATTTCTCGCCCTTATGGCCAGCCGGTGCGTCACGCTTCGCTGACGTACCCAAATCCGCTTTGCCACATAAGTCCCGCCGCCGGCGCAGGGCGCGTTAGCCGGACGTGCGTAACGCACCGCGTGGATGGCGACGGTGCGAGCATGGGTCGAGGCGCTTGCGGGCGCCGTGGCGGATCTCAGACTGACAGGTACCTTTCGATGGCGATATCGCCGGCCCCGGCACGAGCAACGGCTACGTCACGGGCAGTCTGCATGCGCAACAGAAGGCTCATCGAGACGCCGAAGGCAAGTTCGAGCCGCAAGGCCATGTCGGGACTAAGGCGAGCCTTGCCGTTAACCACGTCGGAAAGGGTCGGGCGGCGCACCTGCATGATTGCGGCGGCCTTCGACAGGCTCAGCCCCAAGGGCTCGAGGACATCCTCGCGGATGAACTCGCCGATCGGCGCTGGCATCATTCCCATTCTGATCGGCTTTTCGCTCATCAATGGTAATCCTCCAGATCGAGGTCATGGACAGCGTCTTCTTCACAGCGGAAGGTGAGACGCCAGTTGCCGGTCACCCATAGCGCCCAAACCCCCTTGCGGTCGCCGGCGAGTTCATGCGCCTTCCATCCCGGAACGCCCGTCAGATCCTCGATGGTCTCTGCCGCCGCGATGGCCGTCAGCATCCGCCGCAACTTTGGGACCCAGGCCGGGTTCAGCCCCCTGACGTTGCCGGTCTCAAAAAAGCGCTGCAATGCCTTGTGCCGGAACGACCATATATCCATCGATGCAATGTACGAATATCCGTACAGAAATTCAAGACCATCTCCTCACCCGCCGACCATCTCCCGGATCGGTGAGAACGTTCGCCGGTGGTGCGGGCATGGGCCGAGGCGGGCGAGGGCTTCGAGGTGTTCGGGCACGCCGTAGCCCATGTGGCGCTCGAAGCCATAGCCGGGGAATTGCCGGCCAAGGCCGACCATCAGCCGGTCGCGCATCACCTTGGCGACGATCGAGGCGGCGGCGATCGAGGCGGCGCGGCGATCGCCCTTGACGAGCGCCTCGGCGGGACAGCAAAGCCCCGGCGGCACGTCGCGCCCGTCGACGAGGGCGAAGGCCGGCCGCAGGTCGAGGCCGGCGGCGGCGCGCACCATGGCGGCAAGGGAGGCGGCGCGGATGTTCGAGGCCTCGATGCCGCGCGGACCGATGCTGGCGACGGCGACATGGCCGGTCGCGATGATTTCGGCGAACAGGCGCTCGCGGACGGCGGGCTTCAGGCGCTTGGAATCGTCAAGGCCGACAGGAATATTTTCAGGATCGAGAATGACGGCGGCGGCGACCACCGGGCCGGCGAGCGGGCCGCGGCCGACCTCGTCGATGCCGACGATGGCGCCCCGGCCTTCAGCGATCAGGCGCGCCTCAATCGAGAAGTCGGGTTTTTCGGGAAGACCGAGCGGCGGCGCTTTCCCTCTCGGCTTCCGCGGGGTCGCTGAGCGCGTCATTGCCGGTTCACCAGAGCGGGTCGCGTTGATCCCAGATCCACGGTACACGGCACAGCCGTCATCCTCGGGCGGAGCGAAGCGGAGACCCGGGGATCCCGGGCGACGAATTCACGTCCTTGCCGCCCCGGATTCCCGCCTTCGCGGGAATGACGACCGATGAGTCCTGCCACTATGTCTCAAACCGCTCGACATGCTCCATGCCTTTGTTTTACCGCGTGTTCTGGTCCGAAAACCGGTAGCCACTTTTCGGGAACACGCTGCACTCTCTTACCGCGTGTCCTTATCCGAAAACCGGTAGCCACTTTTCGGGAACACGCTACTTGCGCCCGAACAGGCGCTCGATGTCGCCGAGCTTCAGCTCGACATAGGTCGGGCGGCCGTGATTGCACTGGCCGGAATTCGGGGTTGCTTCCATTTCGCGCAGGAGCGCGTTCATCTCCTCGACGCGCAGGCGGCGGCCGGAGCGGACCGAGCCGTGGCAGGCCATGGTGGCGGCGACATGATCGAGCCGCTCGCCGAGGGCCAGCGCCTGGTCCCAGTCGGCAAGCTCGTCGGCAAGGTCGCGGACGAGGCCGGCAATATCGGCATCGCCGAGCGCGGCCGGGGTTTCGCGGACCATGACGGCGCCGGGGCCGAAGCGCTCCAGCGTGAGGCCGAAGGCGGCGAGCTCGTCGGCGCGGGCCTCGAGGCGGCCGGCGTCTTCCTCGGCCAGCTCGACGACTTCGGGAATGAGCAGGAGCTGGGAGGCAGGGCGGGCGTCTGCGGCGGCGCGGCGCAGGCGTTCCAGCACGAGGCGCTCATGGGCGGCGTGCTGGTCGACGATGACGATGCCGTCCTCGGTCTGGGCGACGATGTAGGTCTCGTGGATCTGGGCACGGGCGGCGCCGAGCGGGCGGGCGACAGCATCGGGCGCCACCTCGGCGGCGGCTGGCCGGGCATCGGCGCTCGGCACGTCGACGGCCGCAAAGACCGCCTGGGCCTCCTCGAAACCGGCGCCAGCGAGCGGGGCGACCGGCCGGGCCGGCGAGGCGCGCCAGTCCCAGCCGCCGCGCGGCAGGTTGACCGGGGCACGATCATAGGACGCGCCGCCGGAGCGGAAGGCGGCAAGCGTCGCGCCGCCGCCAGTGGTCGTTGCCCGGTGGCCGGCGGAGGCGAGCGCTTCCTTCAGCGCACCGACGACGAGACCGCGCACGAGGCCGGGATCGCGGAAGCGAACCTCCGCCTTGGCCGGGTGGACATTGACGTCGACCTCGGCCGGGTCGATCTCGAGGAAGAGCGCGACGAGGGGATGGCGATCGCGGGCGAGCACGTCGGCATAGGCGCCGCGCACCGCGCCAACGAGCAGCTTGTCGCGGACCGGTCGGCCATTGACGAAGAGATATTGCGACAGGGCATTGGCCCGGTTGAGCGTCGGCAGGCCGGCAAAGCCGGCAAGCCGGACGCCCTCGCGCTCGGCCCGGACGGGCAGCGCGTTGTCGCGGAAATCGGCTCCCATGACCTGGGCGAGGCGGGCAAGGCGGGCGCCCTCCCCGGCGCTTGCCGGAAAATCGAGCGGCGAGCGGTCGCTGCCGGAAAGAGCGAAGCGGACGCCGGGATGGGCCATGGCGAGGCGCTTGACGACCTCGGTGACCGCCGCCGTCTCGGCCCGGTCCGACTTCAGGAACTTGAGGCGGGCGGGCGTCGAGAAGAAGAGGTCGCGAACCTCGATGCGGGTGCCGAGATTGAGGGCCGCCGGGCGCGGCGCAGCACGCCGGCCACCATCGACGAACAATTCCCAGCCATGCGGCTCGGAGGCATGGCGGGTGGCGATCGTCAGCCTTGCGACCGAACCGATCGAGGGCAGCGCCTCGCCGCGGAAACCGAGGAAACGGATATCGACGAGATCGTCATCCGGCAGTTTCGATGTGGCGTGGCGCTCGACGGCGAGCTCGAGATCGGCGCGGGTCATGCCGATGCCGTCGTCGACGATGCGAATGAGGTTCTTGCCGCCGCCGGCGGTGGCGATCTCGACGCGGCTGGCGCCGGCATCGATGGCGTTCTCGACCAGTTCCTTGACGACGCTTGCCGGGCGCTCGACGACCTCGCCGGCAGCGATGCGGTTGACGAGGGCTTCAGGAAGCTGGCGGATCGCCATGAAGATATCCGATGGTTGGCGAGAAAGACTGATCGTGCCGGATTCGAAACGCCGCCGCCAGTCGGGCAGGTTATCCGGCGTCTGGCGAAAAGGTCAGGATCAGGAGCCGGGAATCGCCGGCGCGGCGCTCTTCCTCGAGCCGGAAGACCTCGGGAAGTTCGATTTCCGCGTCGGCGGTCTCCTCGAGCACGACGAGGGCGCCGGGGACGAGCCAGCCGCCATCGGCGGCAGCGGCGAGCGCCTTTTCGCCAAGGCCGCGGCCATAGGGCGGGTCGGCAAAGCAGAGCGTGAACGGCGCCATGGTGCCGGCCTTGCCAAGGCTCGTCGCGTCGCGGCGGAAAAGGCGGGTCGTCCCGGTGAGGCCAAGCGCCTCGACATTCTGGCGGATGAGGCCGCGCGCCTCGGCGGCTTCCTCGACAAACAGGCAGAAGGCGGCGCCGCGCGACATCGCCTCGAGGCCGAGCGCGCCGGTGCCGGAAAAGAGGTCGAGCACGCGGCCGCCGGCGACGGGGTCGCCATAGGCATGGGCGAGGACGTTGAAAAGGCTTTCGCGCAGCCGGTCGGAGGTCGGCCGGATGGCGTTGCTGCGCGGTCCGGCAAGGCCGGCGCCACGGTGCTTACCGCCGACGATCCGCATTTCCGTCACCCTGGCGCGGCCGGCGCTGGCGGCCCTTTTCCAACATGTCGCCGGCGCTCTGCGGCCGCGGCTTTCGCGCGCCCGGACGGGCGGCGGGCCTTGGCGTCTCGCGGCCCTCGTCCCTGCCAGCCGTCTGGCCCGTCTGGCCGGCGGAATTGCCGGACTGGCCGGCGCCCTGGCGCGGACCGCGCGTCTTTCCCCCCTTGCGGTCGGCCGGCTCTGCCTCTTCGACAGAGGGGCCGCGCAACGGCGCCTCGAAATTCGCCCCGGCCTCGGCGATGAGGCGCGGGCCAAGCTGGTCGCGGAGGACGCGGCCACGGATCTCGGCGACGGCGCCGACTTCCATCTCGCCGAGCTGGAAGGGGCCGTAGGAGATGCGGATGAGGCGCGTCACGGAGAGGCCGAGATGGCGAAGAATGTTCTTCACCTCGCGGTTCTTGCCCTCGCGCAGGGCAAGCGTCAGCCAGAGATTGGCGCCCTGGACGCGGTCGATGGACGCTTCGAGCGGGCCATAGCGGATGCCATCGACGGTGACGCCGCCGCGAATGGCGGCAAGCTGCTCCTCGGTCAGCGTGCCGTGGGCGCGAACGCGGTAGCGCCGCAGCCAGCCGGTCGCCGGCAGCTCGAGGACGCGGGCAAGGCCGCCGTCATTGGTGAGCAGCAGCAGGCCCTCGGTGTTGATGTCGAGACGGCCGACGGTGACGACGCGCGGCAGCTCGGCCGGCAGGCGCTCGAAGACGGTCGGCCGACCCTCGGGGTCACGGGTGGTGGTGACGAGGCCTTTTGGCTTGTGATAGAGCCAGAGCCGGGTCCGCTCTTCCTGCGGCAATGGCCGGCCATCGACGGCGATGCGATCATCCGGCCCGACGACGCAGGCGGGCGTCGAGAGTACCTTGCCGTTGACGGCGACGCGGCCGGCAGCAATCCAGGTCTCGGCCTCGCGGCGCGAGCACAGGCCGGCACGGGCAATGACCTTGGCGATGCGTTCGCCGGCGCGGGGTGAGTTTTCGGTGTTGTCGCTCATGGGCAGCGTCAATAGAGGATTTTTCGGGCTGTAGCACGTTTCGAGATGAATGCGAGGCACTTTCCGATGACTGGCGGTTTCATGGACGTGGCGCTCGAGGAAGCGCTGAAGGCGGAGCAGCGCGGCGAGGTGCCGATCGGCGCCGTCATCGTGCGCGATGGCGAGATTCTGGCGCGGGCCGGAAACCGCACGCTGGAACTGAAGGACCCGACCGCGCACGCCGAGATGCTGGCGATTCGCGCCGCGGCGGCCGGCCTTTCAAGCGAGCGGCTGGTCGACTGCGACCTCTACGTCACGCTCGAGCCCTGCCCGATGTGCGCGGCGGCGATTTCCTTTGCCCGGATCCGGCGTCTCTACTACGGCGCGGCCGACCCGAAAGGCGGCGCGGTCGACCATGGCGTCCACTATTTCGGCAACCCGACCTGCCACCACGCGCCGGAGGTCTATGGCGGCATCGGCGAGCAGGCAGCGGCGGAGCTCCTGCGCGGCTTCTTCCGGTCGCGCCGGGGCGCCCGGCAAGAGGTGGTGGCGTGATGCCCCGGCGGGCACTATGTTCATGCGCAACAGGAACCGTGGCAGGCGGAATGGAATGAACCGACTGGGTGGCACTTTTTCCAACGGCGAGGCCGAACTTCGATATCTCGATTCGGACTTCAAGATCATCCGGCAGGGCTCGTTCGTGCGTTGCGCGGTAACGGGGACGCCGATTCCGCTGGAAGAGCTGAAGTACTGGAACGTCGCGCTGCAGGAAGCCTATGTGGACGCGGCGACCTCGCTCGCCCGGCATCAGGAAGTCGCCCGGGCGAAGTAGGCCCGGCGCCAGTCATTTTCCCGCAAAGCCATCGAAGAGCGTCGCGGCAAGGCCGGCAAGCCCGGCAATCGCCGTCGCGTCCGGCCGCCGGTCCGAGGCGCCGAGGCCGAGGGCATCCGCCAGCGCCGCATCCGGCATTTCGAGCAGCGATGCCATTTCCCGGAGCGGCAGTCCGAGCCGTTCGGCAAGCGCCCGGTTCTTGCGGGTGCCGGCAAGCGGCACGACGGCCGCGCCGCGGCAGGCGCCGATGATGAGCGGATGCATGCGGGCGCTGACGACGGCGGCGGCGCGGTCATAGGCGTCGAGGCATTCCTGCGTCGAGGCAAAGGACACGAGTTCACCGGCATCGACGGGCAGCGCCGCCATCAGGTTCCCGGCAAGCTCGCCATCGAACTGCGGCCGCGAATCGTGAATGGCGACGAGAAGGCGCATGTCGTCCGGCAGGATGTCGGCGATACGGGCGGCTAAGCGGCGCAACGTCTCGAAGTCGACGGCGCCGATGTGGGGTGCGTTGCGCAGGGCGAGAATGATCGCATCGCGGCCTGCTTCGCCCTCCCCTTCCCGGTCGGCGGCAAGGCGGAAGGCGGCATCGGCGGCGACGCGGCCGCGCGCACGGGCGGCGGCGGAAAAGCCGAGCCGCTCGGCCGAATCCCGGTCGCGCAGGACAATGTCGGCGCTCAGCGCGAACAGCAGGCGATAGATGGCGCGCACAATTGGTCCGCCAACGTCGCCGACACCGACGCCGCCAACGACGACGCGACCGCCGGAAAGGCGCGCTGCCAGTGCTGCCAGCAACTGCACGAGCGGCAGCCTGATGCCGAAGGCGCCGTCGATGACCTGACCGCCGCCGATGAAGACGTCGCGACCGAACGCGGCGCGCAGCATCGCCGGCAGTTGCCAGCGCGACAGGAAATCAACGCCGGCCCCGGCATATTCGCGGGCAAGCGCCGGAAGCGCTTCGGGATCGCCGCCAGTGCCATAGACGCTGATGCGGCCGGCGTAGCCGGCGGTCCTTGCAAGGCCAAGGACGGCACGGAGAATGACCTCGTCGCCGATGTTGACGCCGCCAAAGGCGCCAAGAACCAGCAGCCGGCGCGTTTCCGTCATGTTTTTCACTCTCCCTCGCCGGCATCGGTGCCGCAACACTGCCGCGGCATATCTCCGTGGGCGATTCTGGATGAAATCCCCCCGAATTTTGCCCTATTGGCATGAAATTCCATATCCATGAAACTGCCATCGTCTGGCAGGGCCCGGCCCTGCCGAGCCCGGGGTCTGCGATGACGTTGCGCTTCAGCCATTTTCTGCCGCCGATGCTCGCCGCCCTTGCGATGGCTGTCGCCGCGGCCGCGCCGGCCGGGTCCGCCATTGCCGCCGGCCGGGTCACGGCGGCGGCCTTCGGCGCCGTGCCGGACGACGGACGGGTCGACGGCGCCGCCCTGCAGGCAGCGATCGATCGCCTCGCGGCATCGGGTGGCGGCACGCTGAGCCTGCCGAAGGGCCGGTTCGTTCTCGAGCGCAGCCTTTATCTTCGCTCCGGCGTCGCGGTCGTTGGAGCCGGCGCCGCAACGGTGCTGACGACCGAGGGCGGATCGCCGGCGCCGCACTGGCGCGCGACCGCCGTCTTTGCCGGCAACATGATGGCCCCCTCGTTCGCGGAGAATGGCGGCCGGGGCTATGCGCCGCTGCCGGTCGCGGGCTGGTCGGAGCGCACGCTGCGGCTCGGCGACTGCCGGGGCCGGAGCCTGCCCGAGGCTGGCGATGTGGTCTGGATCGCGAGTGCCGACGGCTATGCCGGCGCCGGCGGTTTTCTTCGTCCCGACTGGGGGCGGATTACCGCCGTCACGGAGCGGCGCGGCTGCCGGATCGTTCTTGCCGACCCGCTCGACGCGCCGGCCGGCACGGCGCTGACGCTCGGCCATGCCGACGGTTCGATCACCGATCCGGGCCGCGAGCCGATCCTGCCGATCGCCAATGCGCGGCTGGCAAACCTTGCCATCGACAGTGCGCTCGGCAACGGCCTTCTCGTTTCCGGCTGCTATCGCTGCAGCTTTGAAAATCTCGTCTTCGGCCGCACGCAGCGGTTCCTTGCGCTGCAGGCGGTGCGGCATGTCGAGGTTCGCAACGTCAGCGGCACGTTCAGCCGGCGCGGCATCGAATTCGCGATGCTGGCGAGCGACACGAGGGTTGCCGGCATCAAGGCACGCTTCGAACCGGGCGCGACGGTCGACCGGCTGCGGCCGGCGGTCCGTTTCGGCGAGAATGCCGAGGGCAATTCCGTCAGCGACGGCGAATTCCTTCTGGCCGGCGCCGATGGCGGCATGGCGCTCGTGCAGTTCCTGCGCTCGCAGAACAATGCGGTGCGGTCGGTCGACTTCCGGCGGGAGGGCGGCGGCAAGCGACCGGCGGGCCCGACGGTTGTCGACAGCGAGCCCGAAGACCGCGGCGGGCTCACCTGCGGCAACATCGTTGCCGACAGCTTCCTCATCGAGCGCGGCGCACGCACCGCCCTTGCGAGCCCGGAAGGCGCCTGCCCTGGTCGCTGACCACGGCCCCGGCGGCTCAGCCGGCAAGTTCGGCGACGAGCGCATCGACCTCTCCGGCATGGCTGGCAAGAAGGGCACGGAAACGATGCCGGGCCATTGCCGCCGCGCCGCCGGCAGGGTTCCAGCGGGCGAGCCAGACGCCCGCCGCCTCGGCGAAATCGGCGTCGGGGGGCACCACGAGGCCGCCCGAGCCGCCGACATCTCCGGGAATGCAGCAAAGGCCGTGGGCGAGCACCGGAACGCCGGCGGCGAGCGCCTCAAGATTGACGATGCCTTGCGTCTCGTTGTCATAGAGCGAGGGGAACAGGAAGACGTCGATATCGGCGAAGAACTGCGCCTTCCCAGGTCCATAGACAGGTCCGCGATAATCGAAATCCGGGCCGAACTCGGCGGCGGCGGCCTCGACCATGGTTCGGGCGAAAGGCTCGGCGAACGGCCCGGCAACGACGAGGCGGGCGGCTAGGCCGGCCTTGCGGGCCGCCCGGAACGTCTCGACGACACGGCCGATGCCTTTTGTCTCGGTGAGGTTGCTCATATGCCCGAGCACCGGCGGGCCGGCGCGCACCGGGCGCTGAAGGGCGAGCAGATCGTCGGCGACGATGCCGACATTGCTGAGCGCACCGGTGCGGCGAACCGCCGGATATGCCGCGCCGAGCGCCGCGCTCATTGCCGGGCAGATGGTGAGATGGAGAGCGCGCGAACCGGCGGCGGCGGCAAGAAGCGCCATGAGCCGGCGCGGCCTTGCGATGTGGCCGTAAGTATGGTGGTGGATGACGACAGGCCGGCGGCGCAGGCGCCCGGCAGCGGCCAGGAGCGCGGTCAGCGCCATGCCGGCATTGGCGTTCAGCGACAGGTAGAGGGCGCCATCGGGGCCAGCGAGAATGCGCGGCAGGGCGCTTGCATGACGCAATGCGCGGCGCAGGAATCCGAGCGGTCCGGACGGGCCGTTGACGTTGAAAACGGCGAGGGCGAGACCGGCGGCGGCGAGGCGATCGGCAAGGCCGCTGGTCGAGACCGCCTGACCATGGGCCGGCGGCGGCAGCGGGCCGACGAAAATCACCGGCCGGCCGACTGCCGGTCGCCGCTCGCCGCCAGCCGGGGGCAGCATTTCAGACGGCCTCCGGCGACTGCGCCAGCCGCCGTTCGAGCTCGGCCCGGACAGACGGGGAAAGATTGGTCGGCGGCATTTTCTTTTTCGGCAGAATGGCCCGGGCGACGGCATCGCGAAGATACCACGGCACGTTCGGCTTGACGGTGCGCTGGTAGAACCGGGAGTTGACGAAGCTGCCATAAAGGCCGGCCGCCGTCGGCTTGTTGTCGCTGGCGTTGAAGGCGCGGTCGAGGCGCAGCTCCGGCATCCGGGCAAGATCGAGGCCGAGATGGGAGAGCACGCGGCTGACGGTGCCGACGCGATCGGAAATGTAGTCCTCGAAAGACAGGCGCAGCAATGCCTCCTCGCCAAAGACGGCGATCCAGGGCTCGAGCTGCCAGTCGTAGCGGCTCCAGTCGACGAATTTCGGATCGGCCAGCACTTCGTGATTGATGTCGGCACCGACCGCCCCGAGACCATACTCGTGCTTGAAATGGCTGATGATGCGCTTCATCGGCGCGCGCGTCAGATGGACGAGGCGCAGGTTCGGGCCGCAGATCTCGCGGGCGCGCTCGGCAACGCCGGCATGCAGCGGGCGCTTGGTATAGGCGGTCGAGGCCTCGCCGCAGAGCTGGCCCGGCCGGGCATGGGAGAAGAGCGAGCGATAGTCGGCAAGGATGGCGGCGCGGTCGTCGCCGTGTCGGACAAGCGTCTCCGGCTCCTTCTCCTCGGGCAGGTGCAGGCCGGGGTGGCCGATGAGGTCGCGGTAGAGCGTCGTCGTGCCGGCCTTCATCGCGCCGATGATGAGGAAATCGGGGACCGGCGCCCCGGCGTCGCGATCCGTTGTCGTCATGCCGCGCCTCCCGTCTCCATCTCATAGCCATAGGCGGCGAGCTCGCCGGCACAGCGCTCGGCGACGAGGCGCTGGAACGGCGCGGGCAGATCGGTGCGCCAGCCGCCGGTGCGGCCCTTGCGCAAGGTTGGCGTGGCCGCCGTCGCGGCCCCGGCGATCGCCTCGATGTGGCCGGTCGGCAGGCCGCAATGCTCGGCAATTCGACGGAAGGTCGCGGCCCGGCGGGCATCGTCACCGCCGCCGCGGGCGCCGACGAGATCCTCGAAGCGGACCGTCAGCACGCCCTCGGCCGACATCCAGCCGCGGAACGCGGCGAGCATCTCGGCAAGCGGCGTCATGGGCGGCGGCCCCTCGAAGCCATCGATGAGGAGACGCCAGCGATCATCGTCGTTCTGCAGCCGGCGCGTGAAAAGGTCGTGCAGGCGGTGGCGCTTCAGACCCATCACGTAGTGATAGCGCGAGACGAGGACGTCGCGCGGGTCGCGGACGACGAACAGCGAGCGGATGCCGTTGACCCTCAGGGCATGGGCGAGATCGCCGTCATGTTCGAGATGGGCGGTGAAATACTGACCCGGCCGCACCATTGCGGAAAAGCGCTGGAAGGCCTCGACATCGATGCGTTCGCCATTGCCGGCGCCGCGCACCACCCGGTCGCGCGCGATGTGGAGGTAGGAATTGCGCAGGTTGTCGAACTTGCGCAATTCGGCGGTGACAAGGTGGGTGCCGGCCTTCGGAATGGAATTGATGAAGATGCGCGGACCGCTGGCCCAGAAGCGGCTGCGTGCCTGAAAGCGCAGCGCCGTCAATGCCAGCGCCCGGACCGTTTCGTTCTGGACGAAATTCTTCGACATCACTCGGGTTTCCCGTTGGCGTCTGGATCGGACGCAGGTTCGCGATGCAGGCCGCCGCGCAGGACGGCGAGCGCCCGCGCGAACTGCAGGACAAAGACGAAGGCCGCCGAGGACGCCGACGCAATGGCCGCGCCGATCGCCCCGAGCGGCGGGATCAGCAGAAGATTGAGGGCGATGTTGATGACCAGCGCGGCGCCGTTGATGGCGCCGAACGCGCGCTCGCGGCCGGAGACGAGGAGCAGGCCCTGGGTCGGCACGGCAAGCGCCGTGAAGGTCTGGCCGAGCGCCAGGATGGCGAGGGACCAGGTGGCGGAGGGCGTGCCGAATGCCTCGCCGAAGGCGATGGTCATGACGAAATGGGGAAAGGCGGCAAGGACCGCGGCAAGGGGCGCCGAGGTGACGAGGGCGAAGCCGAAGGACATCCGGTAGCGGCGGCGGAGGCCGGCGACATTGCCGGCCGCGACGAGGCGGGCAAAAACCGGCGTCACCACGGTTGCCAGCACGACCTGAGGAAAGGTCAGGAGATAGGTGATGCGGAAGGCAGCGCCATAGGCACCGACCTCGTCGAAGGTCGAGAGCGGGGCCAGCATCAGGACGTCGGCCTTGTTCATGAGCTGGTAGCCGGCAAGGCCGAGGACCGTCGGCAGGGCGATGCCCATCCAGCGGGACGGCTCGGAGAGCGGTGCGACATGGCGCGTTTCGGCCGGCATCAGGCGCGCAAGCGCCACGGCACCGAGCATCGCGGCGACAAGACCCGTCGCGGAATAGACGTAGATGGCGATGGCCGGATCGGCGATCGGGGTGACCAGCAGCACGAGGATGACAAGGGCCGGTGCCAGCGCCTCATCGAGGAAGAGGCCGAGGGCCGGCCGCTGGAAGGCGGCGAGCTGCTGGCGGCGCAGCTTGCGCAGCGCGAAGGGGAGCGTTGCGACAGCGGCAAGCAGGAGCCCTGTCGAGATCTCCGGACGAAGACCCGGCCAGCGGGAAACCAGCGCCAGAATGGCCGAGGCAAGGATGGACGAGACGAGCACGACGATGGCGCCGGTGCGCACAAGCCCCTTCAGGCGCGACCAGTCGCGGTCGTGCAGATATTGCGGAATGAACCGCACCATCAGATTGGGCCAGCCGAGGGTCGCGGCAAAACCGATCAGCATGGCGGCGCCGGTGGCGAAGGTGAAGGTGCCAAGACCATCGGGCCCGAACTGGCGGCCGAGCATCACGGTCATCAGGAACAGCAGGAGGCGCGAGGTCGCGGCGACGGCGAACGTGCCGGCAAAAAGCCGGGTCAACCGAGCCCCGGCAAACGCGCGCAGGCGATCGATCATTCGGCCGCCTCGCCGGCCGCCGCACCGCCATCGGGGGTGAGGTCGGCGAAGGATTCGAGGTCGCCGATGAGGGCCGCCGTGAAGCAATCGTGGCCGGCGCTGCGCGACAGGCTGGCGGCAAGCTCGGCCCGGCGAAGGGCGCCCGGCACATCCCGGATGGCGCCTTCGGCGACGGCGCGACGAATGACGCCGGCAAGGGCGGCGGCATCGCCCGGCGGGACGATCGCGGCGGCATCGCCGAGAAAGGCGTGCAATTCGGTACCCTCGTTCGCCGTGACCGCGATCGGCCGGCCGCTCGCCAGCATGCCGCCGAGCTTTGACGGCAGGACGAGATCGGCGGCGCCGGCCTCCTGGGTGAGGACGTGCAGATCCGGCAGGGACAGGAACTCGGCAAGGCGCCCGGCCGGCTGGAACGGCAGGAAACGGACATTGGCCAGCCCGCCATATTCGGCAACGAGGCGCGGCTTTTCCGGCCCCTCGCCGGCAACCAGCACCCGGACATGGCCAAGGCCCGGCTCATTCTCGAGCATCCGGGCGGCGTCGAGCAGGACTTCAAGGTTCTGCTTGCGGCCGATATTGCCGGAGTAAAGGGCAACGAAGTCACCGGCGGCGAGGCCAAGCTCGGCGCGATAGGGATTCTCGCCTTCGTGCGGCCTGATCCGGTCGAGGTCGACCCAGTTGCGCACGACGGCGAGACGATCGGCGGCGACACCCTTGGCGGCAAGTCGGCCGGCCATCCGCGACGAGATCGTGACGATGCGGTCGAACATGCCGAGGATGCGCCGCTCGAAGGCGAAGGCAAGGCGCATCAGCCCCTTCCGGCTGGCGAGGTGGCCGACGGCGAAGGCGGCGTCGACCTCGAGATCCTGGACATGGAGAACGAGGCGGGCGCCGACGAGACGGGCGGCAACAAAGGCGAGCGGGGCCACGAAAAGGGTCGGCTCGACGACAAGGAGCACGTTCGGCCGGCGCAGCAGCGCCTGGAGGAGCGCGACGGGCGCCGAGGAAAGGGCAAAGCTTGCCGGCGCGATCAGCCGCCTGATGCCGCTCATCGGGCGCAGCAGCAGAAGCGGGCAGCGATAGACGCGGACGCCGTCAAGAATTTCGGCCTGCCAGCGCCAGGCGGACCAGCCGTCGCGAACCTGCCAGCCGGGATAATGCGGCGGCGTCGTCACCACGGCGACGTCATGACCGCGGGCGGCGAGCCCGGCGGCGATGTCGCCGGTATAGACGCCGACCCCGGCCATCTCCGGCGCGTGGTTCATTCCGTAAACGAGGATCTTCTGTTTCATGTCCGATCGGCGGGCAGGCGGCTTTCTCCCTCGGCCGACCGCTCCCCTCTTCCCCCTTCAACTGGCCGGCGGCGGCACAGCACCGCCGGTACTCAACCCCTCACCCCGCGACGTTGCCGAGAAACCAGCGATAGGTATCGGCGAGGCCGTCGGCGAGCCCGATCGTCGGCGACCAGCCCATTTCGCGCAGCCTTGCCGGGCTCATCAGCTTGCGCGGCGTGCCGTCGGGCTTCGTCGTGTCGCAGCGGATTTCGCCGGAAAAACCGACGGCGGCGCAGACCGCCCCGGCCGCCTCGCGGATGGTGATGTCCTCGCCGGAGCCGACATTGACGTGCTCGCGGCCGGAATAGGTCTTCAGCAGGAAGACGAGCGCATCGGCGCAATCGTCGACATGAAGGAACTCGCGGCGCGGCGTGCCCGAGCCCCAGATGACGATCTCGCCGGCGCCGGCACGTTTCGCCTCGTGCGCCTTGCGCATCAGGGCCGGCAGCACATGGCTCGACTGAAGATCGAAATTGTCGCCCGGCCCGTAGAGATTGGTGGGCATGGCCGAGATGTAGTCGCGGCCATGCTGGCGGCGGTAGGCCTCGGCCAGCTTGATGCCGGCGATCTTGGCGATCGCGTACCACTCGTTGGTCGGCTCGAGCGGTCCGGTCAGCAGGGCGTCCTCGGCGATCGGCTGGGGCGCGAACTTCGGATAGATGCAGGACGAGCCGAGGAACAGCATGCGATCGACGTCGGCGCGGTGGGCGGCCTCGGTGACGTTCGCCTCGATCATCAGGTTCCGATAGAGGAAGTCCGCCGGAAACGTGTCGTTGGCAAGGATGCCGCCGACCTTTGCGGCAGCCATGACGACGGCGTCGGGCCGACGGTCGGCAAACCAGCGCTCGACGTCGGACTGCCGGATGAGGTCGAGTTCGTCGCGCGATGCGGTCAGGACCTCGCAATCCTCGGCGGCAAGGCGGCGCAGGACCGCCGCCCCGACCATGCCGCGATGGCCGGCAACGAACACCCGTTTTCCGGCAAGCGGATAGTGGATGTCACTCGGCGGCACGGCGAAGCTGCTCCGTCTGCAGGCGATCGAGGTCGGACCGCACCATCTCCCTGACCAGCGCCTCGAAGCCGGTTTCGTGATGCCAGCCGAGGCGCTCATGGGCCTTGGCCGGATCGCCGATCAGCAATTCGACCTCGGTCGGGCGGAAATAGCGCGGGTCGATCTCGACGAGCACCCGGCCGGTCTGGGCATCGAGACCCTTTTCCTCGACGCCGGCACCCTGCCAGACAATCCGTGTGCCGACCTCGGCAAAGGCGTGCTCGACGAACTCGCGAACCGAATGGGTCTCGCCGGTGGCCAGCACGTAGTCGTCCGGCACGTCCTGCTGCAGCATCAGCCACATGCCGCGCACGAATTCGCGCGCATGGCCCCAGTCGCGCTTGGCGTCGAGATTGCCGAGATAGAGGTTGTCCTGCAGGCCAAGGCTGATCGCGGCGACGGCATTGGAGATCTTGCGGGTGACGAAGGTCTCGCCGCGGATCGGGCTTTCATGATTGAAGAGGATGCCGTTCGAGGCGTGGTAGCCGTAGGCCTCGCGGTAATTGACGACGATCCAGTAGGCGTAGACCTTGGCGGCGGCGTAGGGCGAGCGCGGATAGAACGGCGTCGTCTCGCGCTGCGGGATCTCGCGGACCTGGCCGAAAAGCTCCGAGGTCGAGGCCTGATAGAAGCGCGTGGTCTTCTCCAGGCCGAGGATGCGGATTGCCTCGAGCAGGCGGAGCGTGCCGAGCGCATCGGCATTGGCCGTATATTCCGGGGTCTCGAAGGAAACCTTCACATGCGACTGGGCGGCGAGATTGTAGATCTCGTCCGGCCGGGTCTCCTGAATGATGCGGATGAGATTGGTTGCGTCCGTCAGATCGCCGTAATGGAGGATGAACCGCTGATCGTCGACGTGCGGGTCCTGATAGAGATGCTCGATGCGGCCGGTGTTGAAGGAGGACGACCGGCGCTTGACGCCGTGGACGACATATCCCTTCTCCAGCAGCAGTTCCGCGAGATAGGCACCGTCCTGGCCGGTCACGCCGGTGATCAGGGCGACCTTCTCCTTGTTGCTCGACATTGCGCTCGTCTCCCCCTGCCCTCGCCCGCCGGCCTGCCCTGCAGCGCCGCAATGCGCGCCCTGCGATACAGCCCGCCCGAGCGGACGCCGCGCCCTGACGGCGACGGCATTTCAAACCTTATTCATTGCGGAAATAATTCAGGCTACCTGTGAGATTTGACGGGTACGGAATTCGCTGTCGTGCCTCTGCCGGCCGAACGCGCGGTTCAGGTCGCACACGCGCTGCCACATCGATGCCGGCGCATCGACAGCCATTCCCCACCTCACGCATCGCCAACTCCGTTACCGAACTGAAGCAGCGCTGATCATCATGGCCTTGTTTCGAACCTTCTTTTTCGCTCCAGCGACGAGCTGGACGCGGGCTCTCCCGGCAAGGCTATAAATTATTTTCTCCATAATGAATAGCAGTGCTGTGGTTTTTCTCCGTTCAATTACAAGTTCGCATGGATAACAGGCAGCCTGCCTCAACGAAGTGCACTAGTTGCCCGCACTTCCAGCGTTCTCGGCAATAATTTTCTCGATTTGCTGGCGCCTCTCGGCAGGAAGGAACGCGAGGGCCGCCTGGAATTCATCGCGGGCAGAGACGGGCGCGGCTGAAAAAAGAGCGGCAACGTCCTTCGGCTCCGCCGAGGCGGCATATTTTCGAACGTCCCTGGCGAGCGTCCCGGACACCCCGGCAAGGCCGGTGTCGACGAGCCGCGCGGCAAAGGCAATGCGATCGGCGATGATCCAGCCCTCGTTGGGGGCGACCCAATAGGACATGTTCAGCTCATCGAGCACGGCCGGTACCGGGCCGAGGATCTGCAGGTCGACCATGGCCAGGCGAAGCCAGGCATTGCCGTCGAGCGGCGAACAGGCAAGGACAGCGCGGGCGGCTGTTTCGACGCCTTCATATGCGGCATCCATGGCGGCCGGGTCGCCGGCACCGCGCGCGGCGTCGAACTGATGCAGTCGAACGGTCAGCGCAGCGCGCAGGGCATCGCCGCGACAGCCGCTCCGATAACCATCAAGGTCCCGGCGCCCGGCGAAGGCGGCAAGCGCGGCGGCATCATAGCGCCCGCCGGCAGACAGGCGCCCGGCGAGGATCGTCACCGGCTCGACGCGCAGGTCGCGCACCATGCCGGCGATGGCGCCGGCCGCAACGGCCAATCCGAACAAGGCCGCTGCAATGCGCGGCCACGCCGGTCGCATCGATGCCGGGCGGCGCCACGAGCCCATCGGATCAGCCCGCTTCGTGGTAATAATTCTTGTAGTGGCCGTAATAATAGTCCTTGGAACCGTAGTCCTCGTACATCTTCAGCTTGTCGGAATTGACCTTGTTGAGGACGACGCCAATGCACTTCTCACGCACCTCGGCGTTATTCCGGAGAATGGCGCGCACCATCTTGCGGTGGGTGCGGCCCCATTCGACGACGAACAGGAATGCGTCCAGAACCGGCGCGGCGGCGCGGGCATCGACGACGGGGCCAAGCGGCGGCAGGTCGACGACGACATAGTCGAAGGTGGCGCCGGCCTCGGCGAGAACCCGGCGCATTGCCGGCGAGGAGACGAGATCGGACGTGTGCGAGAGGCGGCGGCGCAGCACGGTCGGCAGGAACACCAGCATGGAGTCGCGCTCCATGAGGTAGAGGTCGCGCAAGGGATGCTCGTCAAGCAGGGCCTCGACAAGTCCGGCCTCGGCATGACGGGCGATTGACCGGGTCAGGCCCGGATTGCGCATGTCGCCGTCGATCAAAAGGGTGCGCGCGCCCTGCGCGGCAAGCAGGGTGGCGAAATTCTTGGAGACGGTCGACTTGCCCTCGCCGGGCAGGGCCGAGACGATGCCGATGATCTTCGGCTTCTTTTCGCCATGCGTGAGATCCAGCGCCACCTTGGCCGAGCGCAGCGTTTCGGCGAAGCCGGACATCGGCGCATCGAGGACGTAGCGCATGATCTGGCTGCGGATATCGAGAGCCCGGCCTTCGCCGGCTTCGGCCTTGCCCTCCTCCGCCGCGGCGGTCTCCGGTCCGACGACGACAGCCGGAACCCGCGCCAGCATGCCGATAAACTCGCGGTCGAGCTCGTCGCGAACCTGATCGCCGGTGCGGAACACGCGGTCATAATATTCGAAGGCGGCGCCGACACCGACGCCGATGAGCCCGCCCAGCATCAGCGACAACACCAGAACCAGCGCCTTGCGCGGCTTGCTCGGATCGAGCGGCCGGGTCGCGGCGGTGATGATGCGCGCCTCGGTGATCGGAAACGACTCCTGCTGGGTCGCCTCCTGAAAGCGCTGCAGGAAGGTCTGGTAGAGGTTCTTGTAGGTTTCGGATTCGCGCTCCAGTTCGCGCAGCGCGACGAGGGTCTCGTTCGCCGTCGCGGTCACGCCGAGCATGCTGTTGAGGCTGTCCTCGAGCGACTTCTCGCGGGTCCGGGCCACCTGGAAATCGCTCTGGTAGCTTTCGGCGATGCGGCGCAGTTCGTCGAAGATCAGCCGGCGATACTCGTCCATCTCGTTGCGCAGGCGGACGGCCTGGACGTGATTGACGCCGAGCTGGTCGGAAATCTCGGTGTTGCGCTTGGACGCCTCGAGGTACTTCGCCCGCAGATCGTTGATCACCGAATTGTCGAGCGCCTCGGTGACGACGGCGTCGGTCTTGCCGGTATCGATGATCGACTTGATGCGCTCGTACTTGGCCTCGGCGCGGGCGGTGTCGGAGCGGGCAACGATCAACTCGCTGTTCAGCTCGGAGAGCTGCTGGTCCGAGACGAGCCGGCCGTTGGCGGCGATGAGGTTGTTCTCGGAGCGGAATTTCTGGACGGCAAGGTCCGATTCCAGCGATTTCCGCTTCAACTCGTCGATGCGCCCCTGCAGCCAGTCCGTGGCGCGGCGGGTCGCCTCGTATTTCGAATCAAGCTGGTCGGTGAGGTAGGCGTCGCCGAAGGCGTTGGTGATGTCGGCCGCCTTGCGGGCATCCGGCGCGGTGTAGAGGATGTTCAGGACGTAGGTGCGCCCGACGCGGCTGACCTCGATGTTGTCGCGCAGGATCTTGACGGCGGCGCGCTGGGCGGCGAACGCCGCCTCGGCATCGACGAGCTCGGCATCGGCAAACCAGTTGCGCACGTCAAGCACGGCGCGGATGCCGCCGATTACCCGGCCGATGATCGAGCGCTGGGCGCTCATGAACCCGGCATCGTTGACGAGATCCAGTTTGGCAATGACGGCAAGCGCGATCTTTTCCGACTTGATGAGTTCGACCTGGCTGTCGACGGCGCTGGAATCGAAGCCGAAATCGGAAGTGCCGGAAACATCGGCAACGGCATTGAGCTTGCGATTGTCGATGAGGATGAGGGTGCTCGCGGTGTATTGCGGCACCGCAGTCAGCAGGTAAAAAACGCCGAGCAGGAGCCCGAGAACGACCGAGGTGACGATGACGCGCGCCTGCCGACGCGCGGCAGCGACCAGACGGTCGATGTCGACGATGTCTTCGATGGAAAAATCCAGCGCTTCAGGCTGCAGGGACGGTGCGAGGTCCTGGGGCTGGATCGGTTTCTGAAGCATCACAAATCGATTCGAGGCAGGCGATCAGGTCGAGGCAGGCGATCAGGACAAAACCGGACTTCAAATCGCTACGGCGAAACCGCCGTCCGCTCGTCACATGCAGGCGCCGCCACAGCGAACGCGACGGGACAACGCGATATCTGTCATTCCAGACAAGACGGCCCCGCCAGACAAGACGGCACCGCCAGACACGGCGGTGCCCAATCAGGCCGAACTGCGGGAGGCCCGGCGTCTTCCGGCCGGGCCGTCACCGGTGATGCGCCGCCATCAGCGCGTCGGGCTGACGATGCGGACGATGGTCGTCGGCGTCGTGCGATCGCCGGTCGTGGTCGAACCGCCGCCACCACTGGCGCCGCTGAAATCGCTGCCGCTGTTGCTGGCAGAGCCACCGCCGGTGCTCGAGCCGCCGCCGCCACCGCCGGTTCCACCGGCACCCGTGCCGCCAATCGCGCCGCCCGTTCCGCCAGCACCGGTTCCGCCGATGGCGCCGCCGGTGCCGCCGGCCGCGCCGCCCGCCGGCGCGCCACCGAGCCGCGGTCTGGATGTTGTTGGTCACGGCCTCGAACGAGGCCAGAAGCGCCGGATCACCGGCGCCGGCGATCGCCTGCTGGATTTCCTGCGCAACTTCGGGCCGCGTCCGGGCGCAAGCCGCCGCCGCACGGGCAAGGCCGACGGCGAGCGCGCGCTTCTGCTGCGGCGACGACTGGGCGACGAGCCCGACGATCGCACCGATCGAGGCGCTGTCGGAGCCGGCAAGGGCACGGGCCGCGGCGCTGAGATTGAAGCCGCCTTCCGGATTCTTGTCGAGGAGAGCGGAGGGATTGTCCTTGAACGACTGGATATCAGCATCCGACATTTTTGCCGGGCCGGTGAAGCAGCTCTGGGCGGAAGCCGGAGCGACGCCCGCCGCCACGACGCCGAGAGCGACCGCCGCCGCAAGGGCGAACAGCCGATAAATGCGACCAATACCGTTATTCATGACGCCATCCCGCGACGAGCCAGTTTGGCTGGACGTTACAATTTATTAGCTAATGAGGCAAGATAAACACCCGCTCATTCCGAATTGAAAAAAATCGAAGCCGGCGAGTGTTGCAGGCGTGCACCTTGCGCAGAGGGAAAAAGCCGCAGCGGCGGCCGGCCCCGGATCCCTCGGTTCCGGAGGAAACGGCACGGCGGCGTTCCCGGCTCGCGGCAGCGGGTTATTTCGACCCATTCGGCCTTCAGGCGCGCTATCCTCGAAACTCGCGGCAAGGAAACCTGCGGGGAGAGGCATGGAAGAACTGCTCCGGACCAATGATGTCGTCGAGATCTCCTTCATCGAGGCGCTGCTTGGCGATGCCGGCATTCCCTTTCTCGTCGTCGACGGCAACATGAGCGTTCTCGACGGCTCGATCGGGGCGCTGCCGCGCCGGGTTCTGGTGCAGGCGGATTATGCCGCCGAGGCCCGCGCCCTTGTCACCGACGCCGGGATCAAGCTCTGATGACCACCGGACCGGCGCCTGCCACCAGTCGCGATGCCTTCCTCGGCGGTCGGCTCGTCATCGAACAGCCGCGCGACGGCGGCCACCGGGCCGGGCTTGACGCGATCATGCTGGCGGCGGCGGTCGAGGCGCGGCCGGGCGAGAGGCTTGTCGATCTCGGGGCCGGCGTCGGCACTGCCGGGCTGGCGGCGGCGGCGCGACTGCCGGGCATCGAGGCGATGCTCGTCGAAATCGACCCGATGCTCGCCGCGCTTGCCGGCGCCAATGCGGCCGGGAACGGGCTTGGCGACCGGGTCCGGGTCATCGTCGCCGACATCGCCGCGCCGGCGGGCGCGCGGGAAGCGGCAGGGCTGACGGCGAACCTTGGCGACGTCGTCATCGTCAACCCGCCCTTCCACGAGCCGGGGCAGGTGCGGCATTCCCCGAACGCAGCGCGCGAGCGGGCGCATGTGCTCGAGGCCGGCCTCGAGCGCTGGCTGCGTACCGCGACGCATGTCCTGAAACCAGGCGGGCGCCTCGTCCTCATCCACCGGGCCGAGGCGCTGGCGGATGTCCTCGCGGTGACCGCCGGGCGCTTCGGCGGGCTCGACGTCGTGCCGCTTTATCCACGGGCCGGGGCGGCGGCGAGCCGCATCATCGTGACGGCGCGCAAGGGCAGCCGGGCGCCGCTGCGGCTGTTCGGCGGGCTCATGCTGCATGAGGACGGCTCGAGCCGCTACACCGCGGCGGCCGATGCGGTGCTGTGCGGTGCGGCGCTCCGCGTCGCAGCGCCGCGCTGAGCCCCTCCCCCGGCATTTGCCGGTTGTTCGAGGGCGCGCGAGGTATAATTCTCCGGCAGGCGACCCTCTGTCGGGCAAAGGAGACCGGCCATGCTGCGAAAACTGCGACGCCTGTTGCCAGGCCGCTTCGGGCAGGTGGCGCCGTTCGTGCCGGTGGTGCGGCTTGCCGGTGCGATCGGCATCACGACACCGCTGAAACCGGGGCTGTCGCTTGCCGGCGTCGCCTCAGCGCTGGAGCGCGCCTTTGCCGACAAGACCGCGGCGGCGGTGGCCATCATCGTCAACTCGCCGGGCGGCTCGCCGGTTCAATCGCACCTCATCTTCCAGAGAATCCGGGCCCACGCCGAGGAAAGCGGCCTCAAGGTGCTGGTCTTCGTCGAGGATGTCGCGGCCTCCGGCGGCTACATGCTGGCGCTCGCCGGGGACGAGATCATCGTCGACCCGAGCTCGATCGTCGGCTCGATCGGCGTCGTCTCGGCGAGTTTCGGCTTCGATCGGCTGATCGAGAAGATCGGCATCGACCGACGCGTCTACACCGCCGGCGATCGCAAGGTGGCGCTCGATCCGTTCCAGCCGGAGCAGGCCGGCGACGTCCGCCGGCTTAAGGCGCTGCAGCGCGATGTCCACGACGCCTTCATCGACCTCGTGCGGTCACGGCGCGGCGAACTCATCCGGGGCGAGGACAGGCTGATCTTTTCCGGCGAATTCTGGTCGGGACGGCGGGCGATCGAACTCGGGCTCGCCGACCGGATCGGCGACTTGCGCTCCGTGATGCGCGAGCGCTACGGCGAAAAGGTGGTGCTTCGGCCGGTGGCCGTCGATCGCAGCCCGTGGCGCTGGCGTTCCGCCTCGGTCGGGGCGCTTGCCGGCGGCCCTGCCGCGACCGGCCTTGCCGAGGAGGCGATCGCGGCGCTGGAGGAACGGGCGCTGCGGGCCCGCTTCGGGCTTTGAAGGCGGACCGCAAATCACTATCTTGTCGGCATGATCGGCGCGCGAGCGAATGCAGGCGCCACCCCTGAACAGAGAGAGCAGATGCCGCAGCTACTTCTCATCGCCCTCGTCGGAGCCGGCCTCTGGCTGGGCTGGAAGGCCCTCAAGAAGGAGATGGTTCGCGTCGACCGCGAACTGCACGATCGCGAGCCGGCTAGCGGCCAGACGGTCGAGCTTGAGAAGGACCCGGAAACCGGCGTCTACAAGCCGAAGAACGGACGCGGCTGACGCCCCCGCCGCCACAAGGGAAAGGCGCCGCGGGATGACCGGCGGCGCCTTTTTCATTGTCTTTTTTCATTGCGGCGATGACCCGGCCCTGTCAGACCGGCGCATCAGACCTCGCGGCGCATCAGGCCTCGCGGCGCAGCAGGCCGTCGTCGTTCGGCAGCGGCTCGCTGAACCGCACGCCCGCCGTGCCACCCTCGTTCCAGATCGCCCGGCCGCGGATCGGCGCGCGCCCTTCAAGGGCAATGGTGACCTCGGCATCCGCACCGGCGTCAAGGCCACGGATCATGGCGCCGCTGCGCGATACGTTCAAAAGCTCGGCGGCATCGCCGCCATTGACGGTGACCGGCCGGTTCTGCTGGAAGCGCGGCTCGGACCGGCGATTGGTGCGCTCGAGCGCGGCGTCGATGACGCCGGGGATCTCGGCGCGCATGCGGGCGGTCGATGTCGCCATGTCGCTCGAGACGTTGACGACGATATCGGCAAAGGACGCGGCCTCGGACGTCATCGCGGCGACCTCGGCGATGCGGGCCGTCATGTCGTTCACGGCGGCGCGGGATTCGGCGACGAGATCGCCGAAGCTCTCGGCGGTGCGGCGCTGGCCGTCCATCGCCTCGGAGATGGCACTGGCCATGTCGTTGAGCTGGCCGATGCTGTCGATGATGCCTTCGATGGCGCTGACGGCGCCGGAGGTCTTTTCCTGAATCGCCTTGACCTGCTCGGAGATCTGGCCGGTCGAGCGATTGGTCTGTTCGGCAAGGCCCTTGACCTCGCCGGCAACGACGGCAAAGCCCCGACCCGCCTCGCCGGCCCTTGCGGCCTCGATGGTGGCGTTGAGGGCGAGCAGGTTGGTCTGTTCGGCGATGGCGGCGATCATGGCGACGAAGGCGTCGATGCTCTCGGCGGCCGAGGCGAGCTCGGAGACGGCGCGACGGGACGCGTCGGACTGCTGCACCGCCTTCTGGGTGAGGTCGTTACTGGCATTGGTGCGGGTGGCGACCTCGTTGATCGCGGCCAGCATCTCGCGGGCAAGGCGGGCGGCCTCCTCGGAGATCTCGTGGGTGGAGGCACCCTGCTGGCTGGCGCTGGCGATCTCGGCATTGGCCGTGTCGAGCGTGCGGCGCATGCCGCCAGCCTGATTGCGGAGATTGCCGGCCGCCTCGGCGACGGCGCTGATGCCTTTCTCGGTCTCGGTCTTCACCTCGACGGCCATGTCCTCGAGAATCTCGCGGCGCTCCTTCAGCGCGGCCGCCTCGCTGACGTTGCGCTCGTGCTCGAGGCGCTGGCGCTCGACAGTGCGGTCGAGGAAGACGGCCGTGGCGCGAGCGATCTGGCCAATCTCGGAGCGTGCCGGGAAGCCGGTGTTGACCACGACCGAGGTGTCGCCGTCGGCGATGCGGGAAATGTCGCAGGAGATCGAGCGGATCGGATTGCGGATCGAGCGCACGGTGACGAACACGAAGGCGATTGTCAGAACGATCACCGTTGCCGCTGCGGCAAGCGTCGCCATGACGGCGGCATCGGCGCGGGAAATCGTTGCCTGCGCCTCATCGACCAGACTGGTGGCAAGCTGGTCCTCGACCGCCTTCATGCGGTCGATGCGGGCGGTTGCCTTCTTGAACCACTCGGCGCCGTCGATGCCCTTCAGGTCGTTGGTCTTGGCCAGATCGAGAAGAACGGCCCGCCACTCCTCGACCGTGTCAACCTCCGGGCCGGAGACGGTTTTCTTCAAGAGCTCGCCGGTGGCGACATCGGCGAAGGTTTCGAATTCGCGCAGATAGGCCTTCTGCGTCTCGACCATGGAGACAAAGGCGCGGTACTGGGCCGGATTGAATTCCTTGCCGTTGAAGAGCGAGGCGCCGATGGCGCGCTCGAGGCCGGCCTTCTCCTTGGCCCAGACGAGCGAGCGATAGACGTGCAGCGCGTTGGTGATCGAGCCCTCGTCGGAGGACTTGATGATCTTGCCGACGAGGCCGATCGCGTTCTCGATGATACCGGTGTAGTAGCCGACATTCTGCGGCACGGTGACGGAGAGTTCATCGACGGCGCGGCGATGCTGCGGCAGCTTCGACAGGGCAGCATCGACATCGGACAGGACGGCGCCGGCCTCGATGCTGGCGATCTCGCTGTAGGTGTCATGGGCCTCGCGATAGGCGGCAAGCGCGGCATCGGTCAGGATGCGCTGCTTGTTGACGGCCTCGCGGAACTTGTCGCCGCCCTTGGAGGAAATCAGGCCGACGGACGTGCCGCGTTCCTTCTGCAGCTCATGGACAAGGGCGCTCGTGCGTTCGCTGAAGGTGACGTCGGGCACTAGGCGGGCGAGCGCGTGCGCCTCGGTGCGCCGTTCAAGCACGCTCACGGTGGCGAAATAGACAAGCGCCAGAAGCGGAATCAGCGAAACAAGCGCAAGGCGCTCCGTGATGGTCAAGCGCTGCATCGCGCGGCCTCTTTTCGTGGTTTCCCGTCAGAAAAAAGAAGGTAAGCGCGAAGGGTTAACAGTTTATTCGGCTGACAATCCGGTGCGTTGCGACAAACTGACCTGCCGATCAGCAAGATACCGGAGAGCGTCGGATTTGCGCTTTCAGGCAGAGGGCGCAGAATAACCGCATGCGTCGTCTTGCAATCTTCTTCGCCGTCCTCATCGGCCCTGGCATGGCAGCCATCGCCGCGCCGGCCGCAGACCGGATCGAGGCGCTCATCGCGGCCTATCCGGATCATCTTGCCGGGCGCGAGGGCAATGATCTCATCTGGCGCGACGGAACGCGCATGCCGATCGACGACGGCCGGCAAAAGAACCATGACGACAGGCTGGACGACGGCGACATCGAGGATAGCCTGTCGCAGGTCTATCCGCTCGGCGACTGCTCGTTCGCGCCGCCGGCGTTCAATTTCGAACCGGGCCGCATTCGCTCCACGCCGTTCTTCATGAAGATGTATGGCGCAAGCGAGAGTGCGGCGCGGGCGTCGACGACGACAATTCCCTGGTTCGACGGCCGGGTGCGGGTGACAACCGTCAATGGCGTCGACCAGCGCCTTCAGGCCGTGGCGCGGGATCTTGCGGCGCTCGGCCCGAAATTCCGGCCGTTCCTCAACAAGTCAGGCGGGGCGTTCAACTGGCGGGTCATCGCCGGCACGAGCCGGCCGAGCGTGCACAGTTTCGGCGCCGCGATCGACATCGATACCGGCTTTTCCGACTACTGGCGCTGGAAGATGGGCAAGGACGGCAAGGTCGGCGGCTATGCCAACCGCATCCCGCGCGAGATCGTCGAGGTGTTCGAGGCACACGGCTTCGTCTGGGGCGGCAAGTGGTACCACTACGACACGATGCATTTCGAATACCGGCCGGAGCTCATCGCGATCGGCCAGGCGGAAGGGCGTTGCGCCGCCGGACACTGAGCCCGTCATCCGGCCTGGCACCATGGCAAGGTTCAATTCCCCGCCCTTGCAGGAAAGAGTGCCGCCACGCCCCCGGCCACATCTTCGCAAATCGTTAACGACAGACGGAATTGCCCGCACGGGCAGCAATCAGGGCGGGCGCGGCGGCAAGCATTTGTTCACAGTCGCCGGACTAGGCTCGAGCATCGAGGAGACCCGGGCCCATGCTCAGCTTTGCCGCCGCACTGTTCCTTGCCGGTTCGATCGCCGGCCTCAACGGAAGATTGCCGCTTCTCGGCGCAATCTCGGCCGTGGTGCTGATCGCGTCCCTCGCCCTCACGCTTCTTCAGGGCGCCTCTGTGCTTGCGGCAGCCGGCACGGCCGGTCTCGGGCTCATCATGCTGCAGGCCGGGTTCGTCGCGGCGATCGTCTACCGGACGGCCGAGATCAAGCTCGAGGAAGCCCGGATCGCCGAAGAGCGCGGCAAGCAGCGCGACCGACGGCTCGGCTGAGGCTTTCCCGGGGCCCGCCTCAATTTTCCCGCCAGAATCCGAAGTGCCGCGCGGCGGCCTCGGCGTGGATTGCCTGCAACTCATCCGACGCCGTGCTTTCCGGCTCGCCCCAGCCGGCGCCAAGAATGCGCATCGCAATCGTCGTTCCCGCCGTGATCTGGCAATCGACCGGCTGCTCGCCATCGCGTGCCTCGGACAGGCGACACCGATAGGTCGACCCGGCAATGAGGTTTCGCAGAAAGACGCGGGCGCGAACGCCGCAGGCCCAGCGCAGGCCAAGGGCGTTCGTGCAAATCCGGTTCTGGCGATCCGGCTCGACGCCGTCGATGCGCCAGGTCTTGCCGTTCATCGTGAAGCGGGCGTTGTCGAGAACCCGGACAGACATCGGAACCGACAGGATGGCCGGAAACGGTTCGTTTCGCGGTGGCGGTTCGAGCCGCCTGTAGGACTGCGCGGCCGGGTCGACACGCTTCGGCCGCACGGTCCAGACATCCGTGAAATCCCCGGCGTCGTTGCCGTTCGCTTCGTCAGGCATTGCGGCGGGACCGGGACGTCCCGGCGCGGCATCATTTGCCGTTGCCTCCACCGGCGGCGGATTTTTGCGCACGCCGAGAATGGTCAGAATGCGCGCCGCCATGATCAGCGACACGGCAAGGCCGGCGGCGACAACGAGGATGTAGAATCCGAAAAGGATCCTGGCGGGCAGACTGCTTTTGCTGGTGACGTTGCCGTTGCGGGTCACGACATGAGCTTTACCCGGCGAAGCGGATCCGCCTGCCAACGGTGCGGACCGCCAGTTCGGCAATCGCGTACAGGGTGACGCCCGGCCAGACGATGCTGAGCACGGTCGCGCCGAGATAGCGCCAGGAGGTGGCGTCGCCGCGGCCGTCGAGCTCGCGACGGGCGTTCATCAGGTAGATCGTGCCGATGAGCAGATAGACCAGCCCTATCGAACCGCCTGCAATGACCACGCCCCTTCCCCCCGATCCGCCAGCCGGTGCAACGCCGTCCACGGGCGTGCCGGCCGCTTCCAGCCCGGCGCGCAGGTTAAGGCGAATTTCATTTTGGAGAAAAGCGGAAAAATCCGCCGGCCCCCGACAAATCAGGGGTGGACGGCAGAAAAAGCCCGGCGGAATCGCTCCCGCCGGACCAAAATCGATGCCTGGGCGCGGATCAGAAGCTGCGCTGGATGCGGAACTCGCCGGACCAGTAGTCGACGTCGCTGACGAGCACGCCCGGAGCGGTGGTGCCGATGCCGTGGACATCCTCGTTCTGGTAGGCGGCCTCGAGCGACAGGGCGAGACCACGCACCGGGGTGTAGGTGTTGGTCAGGATGACGTTGTAGGCATCCCAGTCGGCCGCCGTCGACACCACCGGATTGTTGACCTCCATGTAGGAACCGGTCAGGGCCGTCGAGAACTTCGGCGTCCAGTTGTGGACGAAGCCGGCGGCGATGGACCAGGCCTTGGCGGCCTTGAAGTCGGTCGCGGTGACGGTGCCGTCGATCAGCGCAACGCCCGACTGGAAGGTCGACTCGTTGACGCCGACATAGTCCAGCGCGGCCCTCGGAATAGGCGGCCTGGACGGAGATCTCGTCACCCTCGGCGATCATCGGCAGGTTGACGGTCAGGCCACCCTGGACGGCCCAGCCGAACTCGGCATCGGCGGTCGTGGCGGGTGGTGAAGCGGGCCTGATGGAGCGCACCGGAGATCTGGGCCGAACCCCAGCCCTGATCGACGCGCAGGGCGGCGACGACGTCGGGAACGGTGTGGCCGCCATAGTAGTCGGTGCCGGCGACCGGGCCGTCGATGATCGTGGCGATGTGGCGGAAGGTGCCGTCTTCGGCGGCCAGAGTGGCCGAGAAGCCGTTGCCGAAGCTGAAGGTGTAACCGAGGACGTTGGTCGGCAGATAGGAATAGAACGTGTCGGCGATCGGGCCGTTGGCATAGCCCGGCCAGAAGTCGAAGAACGACTGGCGCGGCCGGCGGTCAGGCCACCGAACTGGATGAAGGCACGCTCGAAGCGCGGGGTCTGGGCGACGGTGAAGCCGGTGCTCGAGGTGGCGCGGAAGCGGACGTCGATGAACGAGCGCAGCAGGCCGTATTCGGTCATCGTGCGGGCATCGAGGTTGAGGCGGGCCTCGGCGCGGGTGAAGGTGTGGTTCTCGTCACGGCCGCCCTTGAGGACCGGCTCGGCATAGCGCAGGTGATAGGACATTGCCGCCGATGCGCAGGCAGGTCTCGGTGCCCGGGATGCAGAAATAGCCGGTGCCGAAGGTATCGCAGACACGGACATATTCGACCGGCTCGGCGGCCGGAAGGTCGGCAGCGGTGGCGCCGGTCACCGTGGCGAGGACGGCGGCGGAGCCGAGGATCAGGCTCTTGATGTGCATTGCAACTCTCCAGGTCTCAATCAATGGAAGGCAACGGGCTGACCGAATGGCGTGGCCGCGTCCCGCTCCCGTGCGACGAACCAGGTCCGGCGATCAGGAGGCCGACCGGCGCTGGCAGCAATCGACACGTCGTCTCTTGCCTTGCCCGCGATAAGGGCCGCCTGTGACAGCGGGACTACGGTTGGATGACAGTGCGGCGCCACCGGCACATGACAGTGGCCTGTTGCAACACGGCAACACCCTGGTCGGCGGCCAGAATTGCGGCGCGAGGACCCTACCGCCTGGCCGCGATCACCGGCCAGCCGGTGAGGCTGCGCAGGAAGGCGACGAGGTCCGCGACATCGCCGTCGGAAAGGGTGCGCGGCCGGGTCATGGCGACGGGCCGGCGGTCGCCCGTTCCGGCGATACCGGGCTCCACCGCGCCGGGCTCGAGCGCGAAGGTGCCGGCCGGCTCGTCGCCGACGATACGGCCGAGCTGCAGGCTGGCCATGGCGCGGACTGCCTCTTCCAGTGTCTCGGCCGAGCCGTTGTGGAAATACGGCGCCGTCAGCTCGACATTGCGCAGCGAGGGCACGCGCCAGACGCCGCGCTTTTCCTCGTCGAGACGATAGCGGCGGACAAGCGCCTCGTCGCGGAACACCGGGAACGGACGGTAGATGCCATGGCTCTTCTGCCGGCCGGCAGCACTGAAAGTCGGATCGACATGGCAGTTGCGGCAGCCGATCTCGTGAAAAAGCGCCATGCCGCGCCGGGCGGCAGGGTCGAGCGCGGCATCATCGCCGGCAACGAAGCGATCATAGGCCGCGCCGCGCGACACCAGCGTTCGCTCGAACGCGGCAATCGCCTCGGTGACCTCCCGGAAGGTCAACGGGCTGCCGGCGCCGAACGCCGCGGCGAAAGCGCCGGTGTAGGCCGGCTTTTCGCGGATGCGGGCAAGGACGGCCGCTTCCGACGGCATCGCCATCTCGATCGGATTGAGGAGCGGGCCGGCGGCCTGTTCCTCGAGCGAGCCGGCGCGCCCGTCCCAGAACAGGCGGACGAGATAGGCGGCATCGATGACGGTCGGGGCATTGCGGGCACCGGCCGCGCCGCCGACGCCGAGCGAGACGCGCCGTCCATCGTCGCCGCCCCCGGCAAGGCCGTGGCAGGAGGCGCAGGCGACGGTCCGGTCGCGCGACAGGTCCGGGTCGTTGAAAAGGCGCTTGCCGAGGGCGATCCGGGCCGCCTCGCGCGAGCCGGTGGCGGGCTCCGACGGGGGCGACGGCAGGGCCTGCCAGGTGGCCCAGAACGGCGACACCGGCGGGCGCTCGGGCCAGTAGCCGTCGTCGACCGGCACCCAGGCGGCGGGGCGCGACCCCGGCGCCAGCGTCTCGCGGTCCATCGTCGATATCTCGTGGATGAGCACCGCCTTGATGGCGAAGGCGAGGACGCCGAAACCGAGGCCGCCGGCGAGCAGGAGACGGCCAGGCGGGGACAGGCCGGCCCGACCGCCGATCTCGTTGGCGACGAAGGCAAGGGCGAAGGCACCGGCAAGGAGGCCGGCGAGGATGGCATAGAGGCTGGCGGTGACGGTCATGGCGTTGAGGCCGGACGGTGCCGGCTCCGCTCGAGGATTGGAAAAGGGTTGAGGGCGTGCCGGGCCGCGACCGGGGGAGCGAGCGCGACCCGGCGACCGAGGTGGTCAGTGGGCGTCTGACTTGCCGGCGACGCGCAGCGTCTCGGCGAGGTGATGCTCGAAGCCGGGAAGGACCGCTTCGACCAATCCCTTGAACTCGCCATTCTTGATCGCCGGCAGGAGGCTGTTGCGGACGGCGTCGATGGCGCTGCGATGGAAGCCGATCTCGTGCTCGAGATAGGCCTTGTCGAACTCGGCACCGGACTTGGCCGAGAGCATCTCGATCGCCTTCTTGTGGTCGGCGGCACCGGCGCTCTTCTCATCGACCTCGTATTTGACGTCGAGGCGGGAGGCGAGGTCGCGGGTCATCTGGCGGACGGCGGAATGGTCGCGCAGAACCATGGCGGCGAGGGCGCGCACTTCCTTCGTGCTGCCATTGACCGCGCCGAGCGTGGCGGTCTCGATGTCGAAGCCATTGACCTGGTCATAGACGGCGAAAAGCTCGGCGTCGCCGGCCCGGGCGGCGAGCGGGGCTGTGATGGCAAAGGCAAGGACCGCTGCGGCGGCGACGGAATTCTTCAGCATTGATCGGTTCTCCCTGAGGCGAGATTTGCGGCGCGGCGTTCGCGCTCGGGGAGAGACTAGGCGGGCGGCGGCTATTTGATAAATTTTTTAAATATATATCACTCATTCGACAATGATATGAATTGCACATGAACCTGCGCCAGTTGCAATTCGTCATCGCCATCGCCGAGACCGGCTCGTTCAGCCGGGCGGCGGAAGCCTGCCACGCAACGCAGCCGACACTCTCGAATGCGGTATCGCAGCTCGAGGAGGAGCTTGGCGGCCGGCTGTTCGTGCGCACGACGCGGCATGTCGAGCCGACGGCCTTCGGCGGCTTCATCCTGCCCTACCTGCGGGCGGTGCTCGACGCGCGCGACGAGCTGCGCAAGGCCGCCGACACCTTTCACGACCCCAGTCACAAGCTGATCCGGATCGGTTTTTCGCCACTCGTCGACATTCGCCGGATCGACGCGGCGCTGCAGCCGTTCCTGAAGCGGCGCAAGGACATTTCCGTCTTCTACAAGGAGTGCCTGCTCGACGACCTCGGCGAACGGCTGGCGAACGACCGGCTCGACATCGCGATCGTGCCGCATGGCGCTGCCGACGCGCGCTTCGAGCATTTCTCCTTCTACAGCGACGATCTCTGGCTACCTGCCGCAAGGCGGGACGCTGCCTCGGTCGGTCGGCCGCGCCGCTGCCGGTGTCGGCATTGCCGGAGGTTCCGGTGATCATGACCGGCGGCGGCTGCGGCCTCAACGGCACCCTGAAGGGCCTGTTCGAGCGCGAGGCGTTGCCCTCGTCGGCTATCCCGGCCAGGCGGCGAGCTATCGGCACGATCGAGGAATGGGCCGAGCTCGGCATCGGCGCGGGCATCCTGCCGGCCGGGAAGCTCTCGGACCAGGCCGCCGGGCCGCGCCCGCTCGTCTGCAACGACGGCCGGCCGGCCTGCTTCACCTTTCAATGGGTCTGGGACGCCAGCGCACGCGGCAAGGCGCATCTCTCGCGCCTCATCGACCATGTCCGCCAGGAGGTTCCGACCCTCATCGCGGCCGGCCGAATTTCGCGCTCGAGGCTGCCAAACCCGGCACAACCTCTGCGCAGCTCTTTTCTGGCAACTGGTTGCGGCGCGGAATCCACCACCTCTCCGGTGCAGGCGCGGTCGCAAGGACGGAAAACAAAACCGGCTGGCTGGGGCGCCAGGATCTGAACCTGGGATCACGGGACCAAAACCCGATGCCTTACCGCTTGGCCACGCCCCAATTGCCGGGATCGGCGCCATCTCGTGGCGCGATGCGCAGGCCGGGCGGCTGGCGCCCGGACCGGGCTGGCATAGCGGCTTCCGACCCGGCCCGCAACGGTCACGACAGGCGGTGGCGGCTTGCGCACCGGCAGCGGCGCGGCCATTATCCGCCGGCGCGCCGGACACGGGCGCTGCAGGCGACAGGGAAACGGCATTGCAGATGATGTTCTTGGCAAAGACGGCTTGCGGGCGCGGCGGCGGGCGGGCGATGCGGCCGGCGGCGCCGGCAATGCTCGCGGCAGCTCTGGCCATCTTCATTGCCGCTGGCGCAGCCTCGTTCGCGCAGGACGCCCCGCCGGCGCCGAGCGGCGCGGCACCGGCCGGCCAGCCGCCCTACGAACTGCAGATCCTGCGTCTGGCGGAGCTTCTCGGCGCCATCCAGGCCATCGACGGTCTGTGCGAGATAACGGACAAGCCGGCCTGGCGGGACGAGATGATCGCGCTCATCGACACCGAGGCCAAGGCGCCGGACCGCAAGGCCCGGTTCGTCGACCATTTCAACCGGGGTTTCAAGAGCTTCAGCGAGGTGCACCGGTCCTGCTCCGATTCGGCCCGGGCGATCCGCGGCCGGTATCTGCGCGAGGGCGCCGAGCTCGCCCGCGACCTCGTTTCGCGCTACGGCCAGTCGACCCGCTGAGGCGGGCGGGCGCAGCCCTGCGGCGTTAACCCTTTCTTCGGAATTCGGACGACCACCGAGGCCAACGTGGTAACTTGCCGGTGAACGAGCGACGGCAGCAAGCCGGCGCCTGAGCGGCTGCCGAAGGCGACCGCAGACTGAACTTCAGGGCAGAAGTCGGCGTTGCGGGCGGTCGGGCGGCGCGGACTTATCGTTGCTTCCGGTCGCGCCGAAGGATCATGACATGCTGGGCACGGAGACGGCCAAGGAAGAAGGCGGCATCGAGGAACAGAAGCAGGCCGCTCTCGGCTATATCCGCGATGCCTGGGAAGACGCTCTCGCGCATGGCATCGATCCGGATATCCTCGTCAACGCGGCGCTCTTTCAGGCGTTCACCGACCTCGTCTCCTGCTATGGCGAGTCGCCGGTCGCGGACTTCGCGGCAAAGCTGCCGAACAAGATCCAGCGCGGCGACTTCACGATCCAGCGCAAGATCCAGTAGCCAGCCCGGCCTTCCCCGGCCGCCCGGCTGACATTCCCGCTGCAATTGCCTTTATTATGCCGGGCGACGGTGGCACCGTCCCGCGACGACAATTGGCGAGTCGTGCCGGCCGGCAGGGCGCAGGGAGGAATCGACGATGATCCGCTCGAGTGGAGCGGCGGTATTGTTTGCCGCCATTTGCCTTGGCGCCGCGACCGGAACGGCCGCCGCTGCGGACAACAAGGTCAAGACCGAGACGATCATCGTGCCGACCGCCCCCGACAAGGCACCGGACGCGGGCGGCGGACAGCCGGCACCGGCCGACGCCCCGGCCAGGGGCGACGAGGCGGTCGAGGACGCCGTTCCGGCGGAAGCCATCGACGAGGCCGACCGGAGCCGGCCGGGCCTGCATCGCATTCCGCTCGGCGCCATCGAGAGCGACACGGCAGGAGCCCCGGTCGCCGACGAAGCTCCGCCCGAGACCGAGAAGGACGCCGGCCCCCTGCCCGACGTCATCTACGACCCGGAGCAACTGCCGGCGCCGGTGCGGCGGATGCGCGAGCAGATCCTCGAGGCGGCAAAGACCGGCGACGTCGAGCAGTTGCGGCCGGTGCTGGAATCGAACGAGGTCATGCCGACGCTCAGCCTTGGCGAAGTCGATGACCCGATCTCGTTCCTGAAACTTTCCTCAGGCGACGAGGACGGCCGGGAAATCCTCGCGATACTCATCGAAGTGCTCGATGCGGGGTTCGTACATGTCGACGCCGGCACAGCCCAGGACATGTACATCTGGCCGTATTTCGCCCGCATGCCCCTGGACAAGCTGACGCCGCCGCAGCAGGTCGAGCTCTACAAGCTGCTGACCGCCCAGGACGTGCGCGACATGGAAGATTTCGGCACCTACGTTTTTTACCGGGTGGGTATTGGACCGGACGGTACATGGCACTATTTCGTCGCCGGCGAATAGACGGCAACGCCGCAGACCCAGACCAAAGTCTCTAATATTAGAAAAATAACCAACGCGGCCGTTCGTTAAAAACATCGACTGGCCGAACACCTGACAATTTGTCGTTTGTTAACCTGCGATACCTAAAACCGTAGAAAATACGGAGGATTGCGGATGGACCACGCGACTGCGAACGTTGACCGTCTGGCCGGCGAAGTCGCCAACACCGCGGCAAAGCTCGGTGCGGGCCTTGCCGATGTGGCTGGTTTTATCGAAGTATCCAACAGTGATTTCCGCCGGCAGGCGCAACGTTTCGACGATATCGCGCAGGCAACGGAAGTTCTCAATTCTTCCAATTCCCGGATTGTCGAGCTTGCGGCAACGGCGCAGGACATTGCCGGACAGGCAAATTCCGAGATGTCGTCCTCGCGTTCGCGCATCCAGGTGTCGATCAACGAAATCCACGATCTCGTCGAGGCGGTCAGCACCATCCAGGCAACCGTCGCGGATCTGACGACCTCGCTGTCGCAGGTCGGCAAGGTGGCCCAGGGCATCGCCGCGATCGCGCGGCAGACCAATCTCCTCGCTCTCAACGCGACCATCGAGGCAGCGCGGGCCGGCCAGGCCGGGCGCGGCTTTGCCGTCGTTGCGACCGAGGTGAAGGCGCTTGCGACCGAGACGGCCGAGGCGACCTCCGAAATCGAGGCGACGCTGACGGCCCTCAACGACCAGACCTCGATCCTTGCCTCGCAGTGCACCCAGTCGGTGTCGCGGGCGAGCACGGTCGAGGCGGGCACGTCCGAGCTCGGCATGGCGTTCGACAATGCCGCCGCGGCCATCCGGACCATGGGCGAGGAAATTCATGGCATCGCCCAGTCGACCGGCGAGATCCAGGGGCAGGCCAACAGCCTGATGTCGGTCGTGCAGGACATGTCGGTCCACATGAAGGCATCGAGCGACGACCTCGATACGGCGCGGACGCGGATCGACGATCTGCTCGACATCGGCGAGCGGCTGATCGTGCAGACCAACAGCGGCGGCCTTGAAACCGACGACACGGCGGTGCTCGGCGTCGCGCGCGATGCAGCCGCGCGCATCAGCGCCCTTTTCGAGGACGCGATCGGCAAGGGGCAGATCTCCGAAGCCGACCTTTTCGACGAGAACTACCAGCCGGTCGCCGGCAGCGATCCGCAGCAGTTCATGACGCGGTTCACCGAATTCACCGACCGGGTGCTGACCGAGCTGCAGGAGGACATCCTGCTCAGGCATCAGCAGGTGGCGTTCTGCGCCACGGTCGATCGCAACGGCTACCTGCCGACGCATAACCGCAAGTTCTCGCAGCCGCAGCGGCAGGGCGATCCGGTCTGGAACGCCGCCAACTCCCGCAACCGGCGCATCTTCAACGACCGCGTCGGCCTGAAGGCGGGTCGCAGTCAGGAGCCGTTCGTCATCCAGATCTATCGTCGCGACATGGGCGGCGGCAGCTTCGTGGTGATGAAGGACATCGCCGTTCCGGTCCAGGTGAACGGCCGGCACTGGGGCGGGTTCCGCCTCGGCGTCCGGGCCTGATCGGGCGCGCCACGCGCTGCGCATCAATTCCGGCGGTCAACGCGGCTCGAAAACGACCGCGTTGACGACGCGCGACATGCCGGGAACATCGACGACGGCACCTTCGAACCTGCCATAGACCTGGCTTGACGGCCCGCCGTCGAGATTGATCGCCCGTTCGCAGGCAAAGCCGCCGGGCGACATGTCGGCAAGCACGCGGGCAAAATCATAAAGCGAGATGGCGCTCGCCATCATGACGACGGCGACCTCGCCCTCGGCGGTCAGGCAGACGGCCGAGCGGCGGGCGCGCGGTCCGTCGGGCTTGCGAATGCCGGGCTTGCCGCCCGGATCGACGAGCAGCGGGCCGACCTGCAGCGCCTCGGGCGCACCGCTCCAGAGCTTGCGGTTCTTGGCCCAGGCGATGCCGACGGTGCGGCCGGTATCAAAGAGCACGCCCGAGCCGCCGCGATAGTCGGCAAGGCGGTCGCCACCGGCAACGACCAGGCCGGTCGGCACGAGGGCACGGCCGGCGGGTGTGTCGCGATAGTCGAAATAGCCGCCGTTGATGGCAAGGCCATCCTTCTTTCCCAAGGCACGGTCGACATAGAAGCCGCCGGGTTCCGGCGCCGGCGCGACGCGCATCCGCCAGCGGGCCGGATCGAAGGTGAAGGCGTGCAGGCGATGGGTGTGCTCGGCGTATTCGAGCCGGAGGTCGAGCTGCATCGCCCCCGGCGCCAGCTCGGTCCAGGGCGCGTCGGCAGCAGCCAGGACGATGGCGCCGGGCAGGGTATCGAGGTCGGCAAGAACCTCATCGAGCTCCTGTCCCTGCGGGGCGGCAGGCGCCAGCAGCATCAGGGCGAAGGCAGCAATCGCCCTTGCCTTCCGCGACGACAGGATGGCGGCCGGGCGCTGCGATATGGTATCGGCTTTGACATCCGCGTTCCGACGTGCCGGGCGTCCGGCGACGCGCACCGCCCGTGCCAGCGACAGCGCCGGCGCGATCAAACCCGCTGACGCGGACGCTGCGCCATCGAGAGAGGCGCCCGGTCTGCCGCGAAGTTTCGAAAGGAACCGAATCATGAGCGATACTCTAGCCGGCAAGACGCTGTTCATCACCGGGGCAAGCCGGGGAATCGGACTTGCCATCGCGCTGCGCGCGGCCCGGGACGGCGCCAATATCGCGATCGCAGCCAAGACGGCGGAACCGCATCCGAAACTGCCGGGCACGATCCACACGGCAGCGGCAGAAATCGAGGCAGCCGGCGGACGGGCGCTGCCGCTCATCGTCGACGTGCGTGACGACCAGTCGGTCGCCGATGCGCTCGCCAGGACGGCGGACACGTTCGGCGGGCTCGACATCGTCGTCAACAATGCCAGCGCGATCCAGCTCACCGATTCCCAGGCGACCGACATGAAGCGGTTCGACCTGATGCACCAGATCAATACGCGCGGCACCTTCATGACGTCGAAGTTCGCGGTGCCCTATCTGGAAAAGGCGGCCAACCCGCACATCCTGATGCTGTCGCCGCCGCTCGACATGTCGGAGCGCTGGTTCGCGCCGCACACGGCCTATTCGATCGCCAAATACGGCATGAGCCTTTGCGTGCTCGGCCTTGCCGGCGAATTGCGCCGGCGCGGCATCGCCGTCAACGCGCTCTGGCCGCGCACGACGATCGCGACGGCGGCGGTCAAGAACCTGCTCGGCGGCGACGCGCTGATGCAGGCAAGCCGCACGCCGGAAATCCTGTCGGACGCGGCGCACATGATCTTCAACAAGCCGTCACGGGAGTTCACCGGCAATTTCCTCATCGACGACACGTTCCTCTTCGAGAACGGCGTCACCGAATTCGATCATTACCGGGTCGACCCGAGCGTCGCGCTTGCGCCGGACTTCTTCGTGCCGGCCGACTCGGTGCCGCCGGTACCGCTCGGCCCGGTCGCCGGCTGAGGCGGGCGGAAGCCGCAGGCAAAAGAAAGCGTGGCCGGCTCAGATGCCGAGGCGGCCGCGCAACATGATGCCGGGCCGCAGCCGGCCGACGGCAGTGCCCCGCCAGTTCTCCAGTACCGGCTGGACGAGGCCGGAGACGAGTTGCTGCTCGCTGTCCTTCAGGCGCACGAAGCGGGCAATGAGGCTTGCGGCAACGACTTCGGCGGCGCGGGCGGCGCCATCGTCGCATTTTATCGCGAAGCCGAGGCCGACCTCCGGGAATGCGCCGCAGTAAATTCCCTCGGCGCCGACCTTGACGAAGGCACGCTCGCCGAGCGCTTCCATGACGATGGTGCAGAACCGCCCGGTGCCGGCAACCATCCATGGTTCGGCGGCACAGGCGGCACGCAGGCGCCCCGCCGCCGCGGCCCGGTCGGACGACAGCCCTTCGCCGGTGGCGAAACGGGCAAAGCCATGGGCGAGCGCGCGCAGCGGCAGCGCCCAGTTCGGAGCCGAGCAGCCATCGATCCCGCGCACCGTTTCATCGACGCGGGCGCCGGTCATCTCGGCGAGTACCGAGGCAACACGACGCTGGACCGGGTGGTCGGGGTCGACATAGCCGCGATGGTCGTGGCCGGCATGGCAGGAAAGGCAGACGAAGCCGGCATGCTTGCCCGAACAGTTGTTGTGGAGCTGGGCCGGCAGGCGCCCTTCCCGCCCCATCGCGGCGATGTCCTCGGCGCGGCGCGGCCAGTGGGCGCCGCATTCGAGCGCCGTCTCGTCGCGGCCGGCGGCAGCGAGCATGGCGGCGGCGACCTCGAGATGGCGCGGCTCGCCGCTATGGGAGGCGCAGGCGAGCGCCAGTTCCCGGTCCGAAAAACCGTAGGCGTCGGCAGCGCCGCTCTCGACGAGCGGAATGGCCTGGAACGCCTTGATGGCGGAGCGCGGGAAGACCGGCGTTTCGATATCGCCGACCGAGAACTGGACGGCGCCGCCGGCATCGACGACGGCAAGAGCGCCGCGATGGACACTCTCGACGATGCGTCCGCGCGTGACCTCGACAAGCGTCGGATTGCCGGTCATGGCCTGTCTCCCGTGGTCGAATGGTGCCGGTCCATCATTGTCCCGCCTCGCCGCCGGGCAGGCGCAGGCCCGTAACCTTCAGGACATCGTCGGTGGCAAAGCCGGCGCGCTCGGGCATTTCGCTGTCGTCCGAATGCTGTACGGCCAGATAGAGCGTCAGCCCGTCCGGCGCAAAGACAAGGCCGGTCGGCTCGGCCGAGGCGTCGGCAAGCGAGAGCACCTTGATGCAGCCGTCGCTCATCGCATCGCGGTCGGCGCCGTCCGGCAGGCAGGCGAATACATCGCCGTTCGGGCGGTCTTCCGAGACGTAGAGGATGCCCGTTGCCGGCTGGAAGGCGAGATTGTCGAAAGCGTTGAAATCCTCATCGCCGATGACGAAGCGCTCGACGAGCACGGTGAAGGCGGCGGCATCCTCGGCGGCGAGCATCGGCGAGCGGTCGACGGCGCACATGATCTCGCCGAGCTGGCCGGACGCCGGCCGGCCGGTATTGACCCAGCAGAAGCGCACGCCGGGCCCTTCGAAGCGGGGATCGATATCCATATCCTCTGGCCGGTAGTAGCCGGTCGCGCCAAGACCATCGGCATCGAGGCGGGCGGTTGCCGGATCAACGCCGATCCAGCCGGCATTGCCGACCTCGCAGCCCTGGCCGAACTCGATCCGGTCCGGATAGCAGGAAACCTGCAATGCATAGGTGCGGCCATCGACCAGCGGCGAGCGGGCGAGCGCCGCGATGCGGCCGCCGGGATGGGGAGCGGACGGGACGAACTTGAAGATGGTGCCGCCATCGCGATCGACGCCGATCTCGCCGGGCCGCGACTCATCGCCTGCCATCACGACGCCGGAGGGGAGCACGGCCGCGCCCTCCCAGGCGATCGTCGGCAGCGCGGTCCGTTTCGCGACCGCCTCGGGCGCGCTCGTCGCGCCGGTTTCCCGATCGAGCACCGCAATGTCGGTGGCGGCGAGCGGATCGAGGATCTCATATGCGCCGCCATCGTCCCGCTCCTCGCCGACGAGCAGCGTGCCCCAGGCGGTGGCGCGGACCATGTCGCAGGCGTTGAGGCCGCGAAGGACGGTCTCGACCTTGCCGTCGGCCAGCGCAATGCGCTGGACGGACGGATTGAACAGCGGCGAGCCATCGGCATTGCGGCCGATCTCGGAGCGTGCCGACTCGACGCAGCCGACGAGATGGGTCGGCGCCTCGGGCGGATAAAGCACCATCTGGTCGGACCGGTCGGCGGCGTCGCGGGTGAGATAGTCGACCGTCAGGCTGCGGGCGGCGAGCGCCTGGGCGGCGGCGGGCTGGTCGGGCCGGCGGAAGGTGCGGCCGGTGACCGGGGCGGCGGACGCGGCCAGCGGCCCGTCTATGCCGAAGAGCGCGGCGCTCCTTGCGGCCAGTTGCAGCTCGACGAGCGCGCCGAAATCCTCGGCCTGCAGCGGCGCGGCGCTGGCCAGCAGCGCGATACCGGTTACCCATAGACGGCGCATGGCTTTCCCTCCGAGCCTGTCGCCAGCCAATCGCTCCGGCGTGGCAAAAACATGGCCTTTGCCTCGCACGAGCCGGGGCGGACCACTATATTCGACTGCGAATCGCCCGGTGCGGCAACGTATCGGGCCGGGTATCGGACGCAAGGGACAGGGAAAGCGCGATGCTGACGACGACGACCAACACGATCGAGGGCCGGACGATCCACGACTACAAGGGTCTCGTCACGGGAGAGGCCGTGCTCGGCGCCAACATCTTCCGGGATCTGTTCGCCAATATCCGCGACATCGTCGGCGGCCGCTCGGGCGCCTACGAGAAGGAGCTGGCCAAGGCGCGGCGCATCGCCATCGAGGAGATGTGCGAGGACGCGCGGGCGCTCGGCGCCAATGCCGTCATCGGCATCGACCTTGACTACGAGACGGTCGGCTCGAACGGCTCGATGCTGATGGTCACGGCGACCGGAACCGCGGTCGTCTTCGGATGAGGCCGGCGCTCCGCACCCCCGCCCTCCTCGGACTCATCGGCGCCGCCGTGCTTGGCGGCTGCGTTTCCGACAGCGGCGGCAGCGGCCCGACCGAGACGATCATGTCGGTCTCGGCGGCCGGCGTCGGCCCGATCAACGGCGAGACGCCCTATTCGGACAAGGCGATCGCCGCCGAGCTTTCCGGCTTCGAGGTGCGCACCGTGCAGGCGACCGTCGACGGCGAGGTGAAATGGATCCTCGCCGGCTTCCACGACGGTTTCCAGACGCTGCGATTCGTGCCGGACGGCAGCCGGCGCAAGGTCGCCGAGGTGCAGGTCATCAGCGACCTCATCCGCGGCCCCGGCGGCGAGCGGGTCGGCATGACCTTCTCGGAAAGCGGCGGACGGCGCCTCGACTGCAAGCCCGGACATGCGGAATGGAGCGGCATGGCGGTGTGCAGCGATGCTTCCGGACGCATGCGCTACGTCTATGCGGTCGAGGCCTATCGCGGGCCGGACGGGGTTCTGCCGGATGCCGGGACGCTGGCGAAGGCGCGGCTCGTGCGCATGGTCTGGCACGCGTCCTAGAGACGGGGCACCGGCCGCACGGCAAGCGATTCGAAACACCAGGTGATTCGAGCCGGCGGGCGCTGTCGCACCCGCCGGCTTTCTTTCAGCTCAACCGCCGTCCCGGCTTGCCGACGCCGCTATCGGGCACCGCCCGCAGCGTCTGGCGCCGCGGGATGCCGACATGCAGGCCCTTGCGGCGGATGTCGTCGCAGGCGGCGATGGTGCGGTCGAGGTCGGTCGTCGTCAGGCGGCAGTTCACCGTGAAGCGGATGAGCGAGGCATCCTTCGGCGTTGCCGGCGGACAGAAGACGCTGCCGAAGATGCCGCGTTTGGCGAGCGCCTGACGGAAGGCGATCGTATCCTCGAACGTGCCGGTGATGATGGCAACGATCTGGCGATCGCTCAGCGACACGTCGTAGCCGATGTCGGCGAGGCCATCGCGCAGGAACTTCTGATTGACGGCGAGCTGCTCGCGGCGCCAGGGCTCGTCGCGAATGATGTCGAGGGTCTTGTCGAAGCCCGCGATCTCGTAGCCGAGCACCGATGTCGAGAAGATCATCGGAAACGCCTCGTAGCGGAAGAACTCCATGTTGCGGGCGGAGCCGACCACCATGCCGCCACGCGCCGCGACCGCCTTGGACAGGCCGACGGTGCGGAAATGCACCCGGTCCTCGAGGCCGAACTCGACGACGAGGCCGCCCCCGTCCGGCCCCTGGCAGCCGAAGGAATGGGTCTCGTCGACGATGATGGCGCAACCGCCGGCTTCCGCGGCGGCGACGAGATCGGGGAGCGGCGAGACGTTGCCATCGGTGCTGTAGAGCGCATCGACGGCAACGATGCCGGCGCCGTAGTGGCGGATCTTGCGGGCGAGGTCGGCAGCGTCGTTGTGGCGGAAGGGGATGGCCCTGGCGCGGGCCGCGGCGGCCCCTTCCCAGAGCGAGGCATGGGCGCGGATATCGAGGTAGACCGGCACGTCACGGCCAGCGAACGCCTGCAGGAGACCGGTGTTCGCGTTGTAGCCGGACATGCAGAGCACCGCGTCCTCGGCGCGCAGCAGGCCGGAGAAGCGCCGCTCGAAGGCGCGATGCGCATCCTCGCGATGATGCACGAAGACACGGGATATCGCGTCGCCGTGACCATGGGCCAGAAGCGCATCGGCCTTGGCCCTGGCGATGCGCGGATCGCCGGCAAGCGACAGGTAGTCGTTCGACTGCATGACGACCGCGCCGGCCGTCGGCTGCTCCTCGCCAAGCGTCACATGCGAGACGTGGCGGCCGCCGAACCGGTCCAGACGCTCGCGCACCGCATGGTCTATGAAGGCCGGATCCGTCGGCCCTCCGTGTTTTTTCGGGTGTTGACACGGCGCTGCTTTTTCAGATTGCATTGCCCACGCTCCCCTGCTTTTGGTTTTGTCCGCGCGGGATTGTGGATTAAAAAAAAGGTGCTGTCTCAACTAGTCGCACGATATCCGCAACTTTTCTCGAAAAACGTGTTGTCCGTCTTTCGAGTAATTCGCAATACGCTCGGTGATAATTTTATGATTCACTCCTACATCCGTGATTTTGATCGCATCCGAATTAAACTCAGCGTGCTTGCCGTTTTCGGCGTTTTTGGATTCTTTATTTTTTATTACTTCTGGGGATACGCATTTCCGCAACAATATGAAAATGTACTTGCGCATAAGTCGGCACCGTCGCATCGATTTTCGTCGTCCTCAACGTGAAGCGATATTCAAGCGGATCAACCGGAAATACATCGTCTTCTCGTACTTTTATCTGCTGTATTGCCTGCCGTTCTTCTTCTGCTTCATGTTCCTTCACAACGTGGAGTCTTCCGCCTGGATCGGCTCGATGATCTGCGCGATCATGTATCTCGCGTTCGTTGTCGACGCCGCTAATCTTGCGATCATGTTCCTGCTCGGCGGCGGCGGCGCGGCACTGGCTTTCCTTGCCACGGCGACCCCGCCAATCAACACCCAGGCGATCCTCGAGGCGCTGCCGGTGGTCGCGTTCGCGCTGTTCGGCGGCGTTGCCACGAAGTATGCCGAGGAGCGCTCGATCGCGGCCAATCGCGACCGCGCCATGGCTCTTGCCCACTCCATAGCGCATGAGCTGCGCACGCCGCTTTTCGGCCTGAAGCTTGAGCTCGACGCGCTCAACACCGACATGGCGCGCGGGCTGGAGGAAGGCGAGGAGACAATTGAGCGGCGCGAGCTGGTGCCGGTGCTGCACCGAATCAGGCGGCACACCTCGAAGGCGGCCAACATCGTCGAGCTATTGCTGCACAATGCCCGCGACGAGGAGATCGACAATCGCAGTTTCTCCATGCACGACATGGCGACAACGGTCGGCGACGCGCTGGCGCGCTATCCCTTGAGCGACGCCGAACGCAAGCGGATCAGTCTCAGGGTCGTCTCGGATTTCCGCTACTACGGCTCGGACCTGCTGATGGCGAACGTGATCGCCAACCTGATCGGCAATGCACTGCGGGCGACCAACCAGAACGGCGGACCGATCAGCATCGAGATCGACGGCTCGGAGGCGGCCCCGATGGTGCGCGTCCGCGACGGCGGCACGGGCATTGCCCGGCACGACCTGAAGAAGGTTTTCGACCGCTTCTATTCCGGCCGCGAAGGCGGGGCCGGACTTGGCCTTGCATTCTGCAAGCGGGTGATTACAAGTTTCGGCGGCTCCATCACCTGCCGCTCGGAGCCGGGCCTCTTCACCGAGTTCCTCATCCGCCTTCCCAAAGCAGAGTTCCATAAATGAGCGTTGAATTCGACCGGCGCGTCCTCCTCAATCATCCCTGCAGCACGCTTGTGCTGGACGACGACGCGGATGTTGTTGAAACGCTGAAGGCATTTCTCGGCGGGCGGACCGCCTGCATCGGATATACATCGCCGCAACTGGCGCTGACGCGGCTGGCGAATTCGCACCAGAATGCCGCCAATCTCAGCCGTTTCATCGCCCACTACGGCGACCGTCCGGAGGACGGCAATTCGGACAAGGCCGACCGGCTGCTGCTGCTGCGCTATTCGGAAGTGCTGCGCTACGCCACGTCCCCGGCGCGCTACGACATGGTCTCGGTGGTCGTTTCGGACTACGCCATGCCGGAGATGAGCGGCATTGATTTCTTCCGCCAGATCAAGGACCTGAAGGTCAAGAAGATCCTCCTGACGGGCAAGGCGGACGAGAAGATCGCGGTCGAGGCATTCAACGAGGACCTGATCGACGGCTTCCTCCTGAAGCAGGACCCGAACATTCCGGAGAAGCTGCCGGCGATGGTGCTGGCCCAGCATCAGGCCTTCATCCAGGAAACTCGCATCCTCGAGGATGCTGCTGCGCGCCTCGCAGGAAAACACTTTCGAGATGGACGGCATCGGCGCCATTCTCGAGGCTGTCCGCAAGAACTTCGACTACATGGAATACTATTTCATCACCGAGCCGCGCGGCTTCATCCTGCGCAATGCGGCCGGCAAGACGAAGATGCTGCGGCTCGAGACGAAGACGACGCTTGGCGAGATCGCCGACATTTTCGAGGACCAGTTCGGCCGCTCGCCGATGTCGGACGCAATCCGGGCGGCCGCGGTCATTCCGGAAAATCTCGGCGGTCCGGGCTGGGTCTACCGGCTCTATGAGGACTTCGAGACACATCTGGTGCCGTGCCGGATCACCGGCGAGTGGGCCTGGGCACTGACGGATTTCGCGCAGGAGGAGGAGATGTTCTCGACCTCGTCCTGGCATGCGCACCGGATGGCACTGCACGAGCGGCCGATCAACCCGCGCGCCAACTGAGCGATTGCCGGCCGCGCGCAGCGCCTGCCGCGCAAGGCGCACCCATGGAATGGCGAGAACCAGAGCGCACGACGCCCGGTAACTGCCGGACATGGACCGCCGGGCGCGGCATCAGACGCCGGGCCATCAGGCGCGGGCGCGGCGGGCGCTGGTCATCCTGTCGGCCAGGCGGCTGAAGCGCCCGACACCGGCGATATCAGCAACTGGAAGCCGCCAGCCAGTCATGTCGCCGTCGCCAGCCGGCAGTTCAGCGCTTCGCCGGCGGGCAGGCTCGTCGCCGGCGGCAACGACCGCCGCCGGTCCGCCAGCCAGGCGACCATGCAGGGCAAGCGACAACTCCTCGCGCTCGTCGTGCTCGCTCGCGGCAAGGTCGACGCCGGCCATGCCGGTCAGGCGCCAGAGGTCATGGTCCCTGGAGGCACGCTCGGCGGCAATCATCCCGGGGTCATGGCGACCGATGCGCTCGCGCCAGTCGATGTCGCGGAAGCCCATGAAACCGCGCAGGGTCGGCAGATCGTGGGTGGTCAGGGTCGCGATCGCCTCGGGCGTGTAATTCTCCGGCGCCCGGAAGTCGCCGTTCCACTCGCGCTCGAACCATGTGACGCGATAGCCGAGCAGGCCGCGACGGGCCATCGCCTCGCGCAAGCCCTCGGCGACATTGCCGAGATCCTCGCCGACGACGACCGCACCGGCCCGGCGCGATTCGCGCGCCGTCACGGCGAGAAGGTCGTCGAGCGGGAAGCGGACATAGGTGCCGGGCACTCCGGAATCCAGAAGGTGCGCACGAAACCGAGAACGTGATCGATGCGGATCATGCCGGCGCGGGTCATGGCGGCGGCCAGCATGTCGGCGAAGGCGCGATAGCCGGTGCGGCGCAGGGCATGCGGGTTGAACGGCGCCAGCCCCCAGTTCTGGCCGTTGCCGTCGAAGGCATCGGGCGGCGCGCCGAGGGAGACGCCGCGGCCGAACATTTCCGGCTCGGCCCAGAAATCGGCGCCATGACCGGCAACGCCGACGGCGATGTCGAGATAGAGGCCGAGGCGCATGCCGGCGGCGCGGGCGCGGCCCTGGGCGGCAGCGAGCTGATCGTCGGCAAGCCACTGCAGATATTGATGACAGGTGACGCGGCGTTCTCGCCGGCAAAGCGGGCAATTTCGGCCGAGGCCGGATCGCGATAGGCGGTTGGCCAGGACGGCCAGCCGACAGCGCAGGGGTCGGACGCGGTGAAATGTTCGGAGAGGACGTCGAAGATGGCACGACGGCGCTGGCCCTCGCCGCCACGGGCGCGAAAGGCCTCGAAGGCGTCGCGGCGCGGGCCTGAATCCTTCTCGAACTCCGCAAACAAATGGTCGTAAAGCGGCCCCTTGAGGGCGGCGACGGCGGCATAGTCGACGAACTCGCCGGCACGCATGGCGGCAAGGATGCCGGCATTTGCCTCGAGCCAGCGCCGGGCCGGCTCGCTCGCGGCGAATTCCGGCACCTTGTCGGCGGCGATGTGGAGGGTGTTGAGGCCCTGCCGGCTCGAGGGTGAATAGGGGCTCGACCAGTCCGGCCGGGCCGGAAAGAGGGCGTGCACCGGATTGAGCCCGAGGAAATCGGCGCCCTTTCCGGCGGCGATCTCGGCCATCCGGGCGAGGTCCTCGAAATCGCCGATGCCCTGGTTGCGGCCTGACGCCAGGCCGTAGAGCGGCACCGTCAGCCCCCAGGGCAATGGCCCGCCCGCCGTTGCCTCGGCGACGGAAAAGCAGGTCTCGGCGCCGGCTGCCGGGGCAAAATCGCCGACAAGCTCCGGCTCGGCCAGAGCCTCGGCAATCTCGGCCCCGGTCGCGGCGGCAACGCCCATGGCGCCGAGCACGGCGACGAGCGTCTCGTCGGGGACTTCGTGGTGACGGCCGGCACTGTCGAAGTACGCCCGCTCGACACCATACCGGTCGGCGAGGCGATCAAGCGCTGAAGGCTGTTCGGTCATTTCTGTCTGCCGTTGGGAAAGCCGGCGGGGGTCTCGACAAAGACGACGAGGGATCGCGGCTCCATGGCAAAGGCCGCGCGCGAGCCGAGCGGCACCGCGAGGCGCGGGCTGCCGTCAGCGACGGTCGTGTCGAGCTCCATCTTCCAGACATGCCCCTTCTGGGCGGCCGGCATGACGAAGTCGGCCGGGCTCGTGCCGGCGTTGACGACGATCAGCACCGGGCTCTCGACGATTTCGTAGACCGGGGCGTCGGCAACGGTGCGCATCACGACGGCGAGGCAGCGCAGCTCCGGATCGTTCCAGCCGTCGCGCTTCATCTCGCTGCCGTCCGGGGCGATCCACTGGATGTCCTTGGCGTCCTCGCCGGCGCGGCAATTGCCATGCAGGAAGCGCGACTGGCGCACTGCCCGGTTTTCGCGCCGGAAGGCGATGAGGCGGCGCACGAAAGTATGGAAATCGGCGTCGGTCCGCAGGCCCGACCAGTCAATCCAGCCCGTCAGATTGTCCTGGGCATAGGCATTGTTGTTGCCGCCCTGGCCGTTGCCGATCTCGTCGCCGACATGGAACATCGGCGTGCCCTGCGACAGGAGCAGGGTGGCGATGAGGTTGCGGCGCTGGCGATGGCGCACCGCGAGAATCGCCGGATCGGCGGTTGCGCCCTCGACGCCGTAATTGGCGCTGAAATTCTCGGAATGGCCGTCGCGGTTTTCCTCGCCGTTCGCCTCGTTGTGCTTGGTCGAGTAGGCGACCGTGTCGGCAAGGGTCAGGCCGTCATGAGCGGCGACGAAATTGATCGAGGCCCAGGGCCGGCGGCCGTTGCGGTCGAAGAAATCGGCCGAGCCGGCAATGCGGGTGGCGAATTCCGGCGCCATGCCGGCGTCGCCGCGCCAGAACCGGCGCACGGTGTCGCGATAGCGGTCGTTCCACTCGGCCTGTCCGGGCGGGAAGCCGCCGAGACGATAGCCGCCATAGCCGACATCCCAGGGTTCGGCGATGAGCTTGACGCCGGCAAGCACCGGATCCTGGCGCATGGCGTCCAGGAAGCCGGCACCGGGATCGAATTCGGACTGCTCGCGGGCAAGGGCGCTGGCGAGGTCGAAACGGAAGCCGTCGACATGGCCGACCTCGACCCAGTAGCGCAGGGAATCAAGCACGAGGCGCTGCACGTGCGGGCGCGACAGGTCGAGGGTGTTGCCGCAGCCGGAATAGTCCGTGTAGTAGCGCGGCGCCATCGGATCGAGCCGGTAGTAGCTGCGATTGTCGATGCCGCGGAAGGACAGCGTCGGGCCGTACTGGTTGCCCTCGGCGGTGTGGTTGTAGACGACGTCGAGGATGACCTCGATGCCGGCGCCGTGCAGACAGCTCACCATGTGCTGGAAATCGGTGAGGCCGCCGCCGGTGAGGAAGCGGATGTCCGGGGCAAAGAAGCCGAGCGAGTTGTAGCCCCAGAGATTGACGAGGCCCTTTTCGACGAGGAAACGCTCGTCGACATAGGCATGGACCGGCAGCAGCTCGACGGCGGTGATGCCGAGCTTCAGCATGTGGTCGATCATCTGCGGCGAGGCGATGCCGGTGAAATGACCGCGGCCGATCTGGGCGACGTCGTGGCGCTGGATGGTCGCGGCCTTGACGCCCATCTCGTAAATGACCGTCTCGGACCAGGGGGTCTCGGGCGGCCGGTCGCGGCCCCAGCTGTAGGCCGGATCAACGACGACGCATTTCGGCATGGCGAAGGCGCTGTCGCGACGGTCGAAGGACAGATCCTCGCGGCCGCTGTCGCGCCGATAGCCAAGCAGCGCGTCGCTCCATTTGAGCCGGCCGGAAAAGCCCTTGGCGTAGGGGTCGATGACCAGCTTGTTCGGATTGAAGCGGTCGCCGGCCTCCGGGTCATAGGGGCCGTGGACGCGATAGCCGTAGAGCGTGCCCGGCCGGATGCGCGGCAGGTAGCCGTGCCAGATATCCGAGGTACGCTCGGGCAGCGGCTTCCTTGCGATCTCGCGGCCGGTGCGGCGCGAGAACAGGCAAAGCTCGACGCAGGTGGCGTTGGCCGAATAGATGGCGAAGTTCGTCCCCTCGCCATCGAATGTGGCACCGAGGGGATAGGGACGGCCGGGCTTGACTTCGATGCGGTTCGACGAGGGCAACATGGTTCCGGTCTAGAACCTTTTCAGTCTGCGGAAAATCGGGAAACGCCGTCAGGCGTCATTTTTTGCCGCGGTGCTGCGTTTGCGCGACTTTGCCGGCGCAACCTTTCGCGGCGGAGCAGCCTTTTCAGGCGCCGGAATGACCGTGGCCTTCGCCGGGGCCGATTTCGCCGCGCCGTTCTTCCCTGCCTCTTTCGCCGGTTCCGGCCCGCGCGCCGGCAGCGACCGATAGAGCTCCAGATAGCGCTCGGCGGAGGCGCGCCAACCGACCGGCTGGGCCATGGCATTGGCCCGCAGGCGCTGCCAGACGTCCGGTGCGCCGTACCACAGGGCAATCGCCCGCTCGACGGCGAAGCGCAGGCGATCGGCATTGACCGGATAGAAGACGAAGCCGGTGCCGATATTGCGGGCGAGCGCGGCATCGTTGGCGTCGATCACGGTATCGGCGAGGCCGCCGGTGCGGGCGACGATCGGCAGGGTGCCGTAGCGCAGGGCATAGAGCTGGGTGAGACCGCAGGGCTCGAAGCGCGAGGGAATGATGATCGCGTCGGCGCCGGCCTGGGCAAGATGCGACAGCGGCTCGTCATAGCCGATGCGCACCCCGACCCGGCCGGGATGGCCGGCGGCGGCATCCATGTAGGCGCGCTGCAGATCGGGATCGCCGGAGCCGAGAAGAACAAGCTGGCCGCCGCGCTCGATGAGCTCGGGCAGCACGGCGAGCAGGATGTCGAGGCCCTTCTGGTAGGCAAGGCGGCTGATGACGGCAAAGACCGGGCGGGTCGGGTTGACCTCGAGGCCGAAGGCGGCCTGAAGGGCGGCCTTGTTGGCGGCCTTGCCGTCCATGTCCTTCGTCGAATAGGTCGCCGGCAGCAGCTTGTCGGTGCGCGGGTTCCAGACGTTGTCGTCGATGCCGTTGAGAATGCCCGAGAAGTCGGCGGCGCGGGCGGACACGGTGCCCTCGAGGCCCATGCCGAATTCGCCGGTGCGCAGCTCCTGGGCGTAGGTCGGGCTGACGGTCGTCACCCGGTCGGAATAGACGATGCCGGACTTCAGCAGCGACAGCGCCCCCCAGTATTCCATGCCGTCGGCGGTATAGAAGCGCGAGGGAATGCCGAGCGTATCGAGCTCGGTCGCCGGCACGACGCCCTGATAGGCCATGTTGTGGATGGTGAAGACCGTGCGGGCGCAGGGCACCGTCGCGAGGCGAATATAGAAAGGCGTCAGGCCGGCCTGCCAGTCATGGGCGTGCACGACATCGGGGCGCCAGCCGTCGACGCCCTCGCAGGCAATGCGTGCGGCAATGCCTGCGAGCGTTGCGAAGCGGACGTGATTGTCCGGCCAGTCCTGCCCTTCTGGCGTGTTGTAGGGCGTGCCCGGCCGGTCAAAGAGATGGGGCGCGTCGAGGGCGATGACATTGAGGCCGCCGGCGGTCGCCGACAGCAGCGTGACCTCGCCGCCGCGCTCTCGGAACCTGCCGATGACCCGGGTGCGGCCGAGCGAGCCGGCGACCTGGGGATAGTTCGGCAGGAGCACGCGAACATCGGTGCCGAGCCGGGAAAGAGCCAGCGGCAAGGCACCGACGACGTCGGCCAGTCCGCCGGTCTTGACCAGCGGAAAGCACTCGGAAGCAACGAAGAGGACGCGCAAAGACTTCAACCCTCGAGACGGTCGAGCATCGACTGGGTGATCAGAACGACGCCATTCTCGGTGCGGCGGAAGCGTTTGTCATCAAGTTCCGGGTCCTCGCCGACAACAAGGCCGGAGGGGATGCTGACACCGCGATCGATGACGACGCCCTTCAGGCGGGCGCCGCGATTGATCGTGACATATGGCAGGGCGACGACGTGCTCGAGCGATGAGTAGGAGTGGGCGCGCACGCCGGTGAACAGCAACGACTTGTCGATGCGGGCACCGGAGATGATGCAGTTGCCGGAAATCAGCGAGCTGATCGCCTGGCCGCGGCGGCCGTCCTCGTCGTGGATGAACTTGGCCGGGGGCGTCACCTCGGCATAGGTCCAGATCGGCCAGTTCTGGTCGTAGATATCAAGCTCGGGAACGAAGTCGGTGAGGTCGATATTGGCCTGCCAGAAGGCGTCGATGGTGCCGACATCGCGCCAGTAGGGCTGCGACTCGACGCCGGAGCGCACGCAGGAATCAGAGAAGTGGTGAGCGACCGCCTTGCCGTTCTTGACGATGTAGGGGATGAGGTCCTTGCCGAAATCGTGGCTGGAATCCTCCTTGTTCTCGTCGCTGCGCAGCAGGTCATAGAGGAACGGCGCGTTGAAGACGTAGATGCCCATCGAGGCGAGGGCAACGTCGGGCTTGCCGGGCATCGCCGGCGGATCGGCCGGCTTTTCGATGAAATCGATGATGCGCGAGGTCTCGTCGATCTTCATGACGCCGAAGCCGGTCGCCTCCATGCGCGGCACCTCGATGCAGGCAACGGTGACGTCGGCATTCGTCGAGACGTGCTGCTCGAGCATCATCTCGTAGTCCATCTTGTAGATGTGATCGCCGGCCAGAATGATGATGAGATCGGGGCCGTAACTCTCGATGATGTCGAGGTTCTGGGCGACGGCGTCGGCGGTGCCGACATACCACTTGTCCTCCGAGACACGCTGGGAGGCGGGCAGGATGTCGAAGATCTCGTTTCGCTCCGGCCGCATGAAGTTCCAGCCGCGCTGCAGGTGGCGGATGAGGCTGTGCGCCTTGTACTGGGTTGCCACGGTGATGCGGCGGATGCCCGAGTTCAACGCGTTCGACAGCGCGAAGTCGATGATACGGCTCTTGCCGCCGAAATAGACCGCCGGCTTGGCGCGGGTATCCGTCAACTCCTTTAGCCGGCTTCCACGGCCACCGGCAAGCACGAAGGCAAGCGCGTTGCGGCCAAGGCGGCGCTGGTTGATTGTGCTGTTAGACATGGATGAGTTCCTTTCCCATCGGAACATCTGGGAATCTTCATGTTGACGATAACGCATTGCGGGAAAAATGACATTGCGCGTTCGGTCGCGCGCGATACCGGTTTGGCCGGACGGCCGCAACGGGGACCGGGGGTATCGCAGCGCTTCTCCCGCCGCAGATACCGGATTGACGGCGACCACCGGATCGCGCATCGAAATCGGGAACCAAAATCAGGAGAGCGGCATGTACGGACGCGGGATCTTAGTCGGCGCTGTGATTGCGATGGCGGCAGGTTCGTTTACGGGCAACACCAGTCTTGCCGCCGAACTCTCGGTATCGGTCGGCGCACCGTTCGAGGTCAGCAAGGGCAAGGCACGGCGCGACTATGACACCGTGCTCGACATCCGCTCGAAGACCGGCGAGCCGCCGGCCAATCCGGAGAAAAATCCGCTCTGCACCGTCGGCTTCAAGGCGGCCGAGGCGAACGAAGGCCTGACGCAGGACGAAATCAACGCCTTCATCGTGACGCCCGACTGGCGCGAGATGGTGGCGGGCACGCTCGGTCTCTTTTTCGACATCGACAAGGACGGCAGTTTCGATGCCGGCAAGATCAAGGGCGGCGAATTCCTGCTGCGGCCGAAGGCCGGCCCCGGCCACGAGAACGCCCGCGTTTTCATGTCGATCGCCGAGACGCCGCGCGGCCGCACGACCCTCGTCTGCGCGACGACGGCGGCGGCATTCGACAAGGCCATCCCGGCGTTTCGCAAGATCCGCGCCGGCGTTGCAATCCCCTGAGTCTTCACCTGTGGATATCCCCCAGCCTTCATCGACAACCGGCAATCTTCCCGCATAAATTGCATATCGCGTGTGCCGTGACGAGTATCGGCACTCCGGTTGGCGGGGGACGGAATGGTCCGGGGGGTTGCAGTTGCCGGCATGGCGCTTGCCCTCCTTGCAGGCGGCAATGCGCGGGCCGGCGAGCCGCTGATGCTGCTGCCCGGGCAGGCCGACGAGGCCGGTCTTCGCCGTCTCGTCTTTTCCGGCGTCGAAGCCTCCTTTGGCAATGTCTCGTTTCACTTCGGCGAGCGCCGGGCGGCCGGCGGGCGGCTCGATCGCGACGGCTGGCTGATCGAACTCTGCGGGGCGAGCGGTGCCTATGCCTACGAGCCGGGCGCGCGATTGCCGACCCTCGTCATCGGCGATGTCGAGCTTTCGACAGTGTCCGCCGGCTTCCAGAAAATCGGCACCCGCAGCGGCGGCGCCGTCTTTGCCGGCCCGACCTTCGAGCGGCACCAGTTGCATCCCGACGATGCCGGCAATCCGGTGCGCGGGGCAAAATTCGGCATGCGGGTCGCGGCCGAGGGCTGGATGCGCCCCCTGCCCCGCCTCATCGTCGCCGCGTCGGCATCGGCAAGCACTGTCCATCGCGGCTGGCGCGTCGAGGCGCGGGCGCTCTGGCAGGCCGGCCGGATCGGCATCGGACCGGAGGCGACGGCGGCGGGAAACCGCGAATACACGATGATGCGGGCCGGCCTCAGGGTCGACGGCATCCGTCTTGCCCGCTCGGACTGGTCGCTGTCGGGCGGCATTCTTCTCAAGCCGGACAGCGACGAGCCGGCGCGCGGCTATGGCACGCTCGGCTGGATGCGCCGGTTTTGACGTTTGGCTGTGTCGACGCCGACGGGGCGCGTCAGGCTGCCGCGAGCGCGGCCTGGGCGTCGCCCTTGATGCGCTTCACCATGGCGACGAGGCCGTTCGAGCGCTGGCGCGAAAGCGCCTCGTCGAGGCCGAGCTGCTCCAGCAGCGCGCCGGCGTCAGTCTCCAGGATCTCGCGGGCCGGCCGGCCGGAATAAAGCGCGATGAGGATGGCGATGATGCCGCGCACGATGAGCGCGTCGCTGTCGCCGATAAAGGTGAGCACCGGACCGTCGCCGCCCTTGTCGACGATCGTCTTCAGCCAGACCTGGCTGACGCAGCCCTCGACCTTGTTGGCGTCGGTGTGTGCCTCACCCGGAAAAGCCGGAAGCGCCTTGCCAAGCTCGATGACATATCCGTAGCGGCTCTCCCAGTCGTCGAGAACCTCGAAATCGGCAAGGATGTCGTCGATGGACATATCGGCTCCGGCCCCCTTCTTGTCGCTCGCGCGCACCGCGCAACGCTCCGTGCAACATATAGAGCGTTTCGGGCAATGACGGGAACCTTCTGCCAGCCTCCGTTCCGACAAAAAAAGAAGCCGCATGCGGCAAGGG
>JAWKVW010000023.1:0-55217 GCA_041397845.1 Hyphomicrobiales bacterium
GCCCCTCCCCTTTCGCGGGTTTGCCCGCTGCGGTTCGTGGCCGGCGATCGTCTCGCCGGGCCGCGTCCGTCTTGTCGTTCGGCCGGGCAGAAATCCGCCCGGCCGCAAGTGGCGTTTTGGGATGTTACTTGGCAGCGTTCGAGGCGGAAGCCGCGTCGATCAGGTCCTGGCCGATCTCGCCGGCGAACTTCTCCCAGACCGGCTTCATCGCCGCCTTCCAGGCTTCGCGCTGCTCGGCCGTCAGGGTGCGCACCACACCGCCGGCCTCGACGATCCGCTTCTTGTTTTCCTCGTTGATCGCCAGCGACTTGGCATTCGCATCGGCGGTCACTTCGTCAAGGATGGTGCCGAGCTGGGTGCGGATGTCGTCCGGCAGGCCATTCCAGAATTCCGAGCTCGTCACGACGATATAGTCGAGCACGCCGTGATCCGTCTCGGTGATGCCGTCCTGCACCTCGAAGAACTTCTGGGTGTAGATGTTCGACCAGGTGTTTTCCTGCCCGTCGACGACGCCGGTCTGCAGCGCGCCATAGACTTCCTTGAAGGCCAGCTTCTGCGGCACCGCGCCGAGCGTCTCGAACTGCGCCTGCAGCACGTCCGACTGCTGGATGCGCATCTTCTTGCCCTTCAGGTCTTCCGGCATCATTACCGGCACGTTCGCCGACATCTGCTTCATGCCGTTGTGCCAGTAGGCAAGGCCGAGCACGCCCTTGTCCTCGACCGACTTCAGCAGGCCCTTGCCGATCTCCGACGTCTGGAACCGGTCGACCGCACCGATGTTGTCGAACAGGAACGGCAGATCGAACAGGCGGAACTTCAGCGTATAGTCTTCCATCTTGGAAAGCGACGGCGCCGCGAGCTGCACGTCGCCAAGCAACATCGCTTCCATGACCTTGTTGTCGTCGAAAAGCTGCGAGTTCGGATAGACCTCGACACACGCCTTGCCGTTCATCTCGGCATTGACCCGGTCGGCAAAAGCCTGCGCCGCTTCACCCTTCGGGTGGCCCTTGGCGGCAACGACGTGGCTGAACTTGATGACCGTTTCGCCATCATCGCACTGCGCGAAAGCCGGCGAGACCGAGACCGCGGCGATGGCGGCGGCAAGAAGCATTTTCTTCATGCGGAATCCTCCCATGCATGGATCCTGTGCCCCTGATGGAGCATCTGAAGGGACTTTACCCGGATGGTGCGGGGAGGAAAGCAGGAATCTGCCGCTTCGGCGAGTCTTAGTGTCCTTGGCCAAAGGTCGTATTACGCCGACTGAGCACCAGGCGATGAAAAGCTGGAATATTCGTGCCCGGACGACTTGAAACCCGACGTTTGACGCCTGTTTGAAGCCCCCCAGGCGCAAGATTGTCCGCCGCAGGAAAGGCCCCTGCGACCGGTTGCCGCCGTCCTCTATGGACAAACAATCGGCCCGCCAATGGACCGTTCCGCTGCCCGGCGAAAACGCCGGAACACTGCGGCAGGAAATCTCCGGAAATGCAAAAAGGGCCGCGGCGAACCGCGACCCTTTTCGAAATCGTGAATTCCGGCTGGCGATCCGCTCAGCCGATGCCTTCCTGCTTCAGCGCGTCGATGACTTCGCGAAGCTCGATGAGCTTCTGCTCGGCATCGGCCCGTACCGCCGGGGTGCGCGCGTCGGCGATGTCTTCCTCAAGGTTCTTCACCGACTGGGCCAGCCGCTCGGCGTCGAGCGTCTCGGCCGGAACGGCCTCCTCGGCAAGCACCGTCAGGCCGCCGACGCCGGTATCCGCGAACCCGCCGCGCACGAAGAAGCGGCGCTGCTCGCCACCCTCCAGCGACACCTCGAGCATGCCGGCCTTCAGCGTGGTCAGAACCGGCGCATGGCCCTTCAGCACCGTGAAGTAGCCGTCGCCGCCCGGCACCACGACCTGGGTCGCATTGGCCGAGAGGAGCTGGCGCTCCGGCGCCACGAGTTCGAACTTGAACGGATCAGCCATGGTGTGAAGCCTCTTGCACGATCACCGGGCGTTGCGATTACGCAGCCTCGGCGAGGCGCTTGGCCTTCTCCATCGCTTCGTCGATGGTGCCGACCATGTAGAACGCCGCTTCCGGCAGGTGGTCGAATTCGCCATCGCAAAGACCGCGGAAGCCCTTGATGGTGTCGGCGAGGTCGACGAACTTGCCCGGCGCACCGGTGAACACTTCGGCGACGTGGAACGGCTGCGACAGGAAGCGCTCGATCTTGCGGGCGCGCGCCACGACCAGCTTGTCGTCTTCCGACAGCTCGTCCATGCCAAGGATCGCGATGATGTCCTGGAGCGACTTGTAGCGCTGCAGGATCTCCTGCACCCGGCGGGCGATGTTGTAGTGCTCCTCGCCGATGATGCGCGGGTCGAGCATGCGGCTGGTCGAGTCCAGCGGATCCACGGCCGGATAAATCGCCTTTTCAGCGATCGAACGCGACAGCACGGTCGTTGCGTCCAGATGGGCGAACGAGGTGGCCGGCGCCGGGTCGGTCAGGTCGTCGGCCGGCACGTAAATGGCCTGCACCGAGGTGATCGAACCCTTGGTGGTCGTGGTGATGCGCTCCTGCAGGGCGCCCATGTCGGTCGCCAGCGTCGGCTGATAGCCCACCGCCGAAGGGATACGGCCGAGCAGCGTCGACACTTCCGAACCCGCCTGCGTGAAGCGGAAGATGTTGTCGACGAAGAACAGCACGTCCTGGCCCTGGTCGCGGAAGTGCTCGGCAACCGTCAGACCGGTGATGCCGACGCGGGCGCGCGCTCCCGGGGGCTCGTTCATCTGGCCATAGACGAGGGCGCACTTGGAACCATCGCCGCCGCCGCGCTTGTTCACGCCCGACTCGATCATTTCCCAGTAAAGGTCGTTGCCCTCACGGGTACGCTCGCCGACGCCGGCGAACACGGAGTAACCGCCGTGCGCCTTGGCGACGTTGTTGATGAGCTCCATGATGAGAACGGTCTTGCCGACGCCGGCGCCGCCGAACAGGCCGATCTTGCCGCCCTTGGCATACGGCGCGAGCAGGTCGACGACCTTGATGCCAGTAACAAGGATTTCGGCTTCCGTCGACTGCTCGACATATTCCGGAGCCGGCTGATGGATCGCGCGGGTCGAGGAGGTCTTGATCTCGCCGGCCTCGTCGACCGGATCGCCGATCACGTTCATGATGCGGCCGAGGGTCTCGTCGCCCACCGGCACCGAGATCGGCGCTCCGGTGTCGGTGACCTGCTGGCCCCGCACCAGACCTTCGGCGGTGTCCATCGCGATGGTCCGGACAGTGTTCTCACCGAGGTGCTGCGCAACCTCGAGCACGAGGCGACGGCCCTGGTTCTGGGTCTCGAGCGCGTTCAGGATCGCCGGCAGTGCGTCATCGAACTTGACGTCCACCACCGCACCGAGAACCTGGGTGATCCGTCCGACAGGCTTGTTCATCGTTATGGTTCCCTTACCTTCGGTATACCAATACCTGACCGGGTCTCCGTCGCCGTTTCGTCGGCGCGTATCCCGCTTGTTTCATGGGTCTCGCGCCCGCCGTGGCGGGCCGCGTCAGAGCGCCTCGGCGCCCGAAATGATCTCGATCAGTTCCTTCGTGATCTGCGCCTGACGCGACCGGTTGTAGGTCAGCGTCAGCCTGTCGATCATGTCGCCGGCATTGCGCGTCGCGCTGTCCATGGCGGACATGCGGGCGCCCTCCTCGGAAGCCGCGTTCTCGAGCAGAGCCTGGAAGATCTGCACCGAGACATTGCGCGGCAGAAGATCGGCAAGGATCTCGTCCTCGTCCGGCTCGTACTCGTAGAAACCGGCATCGCCCGCGGCATCGTCGCCGACATGCGCCGGGATCAACTGCTGGGCCAGCGGCACCTGCGAGATGACCGACTGGAACTTGGCATAGAACAGCGTGCAGACGTCGTACTCGCCGGCCTCGAACATGCCGATGATTTTCTCACCGATGTTCCGGGCATCCTTGAATGCGAGATTGCGCACCGCGCGCAGGTCGATCGTGTCGAGCATCTGCGGACCGAACAGCCGCTTCAGCGCGTCCGCGCCCTTCTTGCCGACGCACAGGATCTTCACCGTCTTGCCATCAGCGATGAGCTTGTAGGCATGATCGCGGGCAAGCCGCGCGATCGACGAGTTGAAGCCGCCGCAAAGGCCGCGTTCCGCCGTGCACACGACGAGGAGGTGAACCTGATCCCTGCCGGTGCCGACCATCAGGGGCGGCGCACCGGTCCGGCCGCGCATCGCGCCGGACAGGTTCGACAGCACCACCGCCATGCGGTCGGCATACGGCCGCGCCGCCTCCGCCGCGCTCTGCGCACGACGAAGCTTGGCCGCGGCCACCATCTGCATGGCCTTGGTGATCTTCTGCGTCGCCTTCACCGAGGCGATACGATTGCGTAGCTCTTTGAGGCTCGGCATGGCTGGCCCTGCTTACGCTCCGTTTCGTGTCACTCTCAGGCGAAGTTCTTGGCGAAGGTATCGATCGCCTTCTTGAGCTTGCCCTTGAGCTCCTCGGTCAGCTCTTTCTTGGCGCGGATCTCGTCGAGAAGGTCCGCATGATCGTCGCGCATCATGAGCAGCAGGCCGCTCTCGAACTCGCGCACCTTGTTCACCGGCAGCTTGTCGAGATAGCCCGACACGCCGGCGAAGATGACCGCGACCTGCTCTTCGACCTTCAGCGGCGAGAACTGCGGCTGCTTCAGGAGCTCGGTGAGGCGGGCGCCGCGATTGAGCAGACGCTGGGTCGACGCATCGAGGTCCGAACCGAACTGCGCGAAGGCAGCCATCTCGCGATACTGCGCGAGCTCGCCCTTGATGGTGCCGGCGACCTGCTTCATCGCCTTGATCTGGGCGGCCGAGCCGACGCGCGACACCGACAGGCCGACGTTCACCGCCGGGCGGACGCCCTGGTAGAACAGGTCCGTCTCAAGGAAGATCTGGCCGTCGGTGATCGAAATCACGTTCGTCGGGATATAGGCCGACACGTCGTTCGCCTGCGTCTCGATGACCGGCAGCGCGGTCAGCGAACCGGCACCGTGATCGTCGTTCAGCTTGGCGGCGCGCTCGAGCAGCCGCGAATGCAGGTAGAAAACGTCGCCCGGATAGGCCTCGCGCCCCGGCGGGCGGCGCAGCGGCAGCGACATCTGGCGATAGGCGACGGCCTGCTTGGACAGATCATCATAGACGATCAGCGCGTGCATGCCGTTGTCGCGGAAGAACTCGCCCATGGCGCAGCCGGCGAACGGAGCCAGGAACTGCATCGGCGCCGGATCGGAAGCGGTCGCGGCAACGACGACCGAATACCGAGAGCGCCCTGCTCCTCGAGAACCTTCAATGAACTGCGCAACGGTCGAACGCTTTGGCCGACGGCGACGTAGACGCAATAAAGCTTGGTCTTCCGTCGCCCGCCGCATTGACGGGACTTCGGTTGAGGATGCGTCGAGCGCCACGGCCGTCTTGCCGGTCTGGCGGTCGCCGATGATCAGCTCGCGCTGGCCGCGGCCGATCGGGATCAGCGCGTCGATGGCCTTGAGGCCGGTCTGCATCGGCTCGTGCACGGACTTGCGCGGCAGGATGCCCGGCGCCTTCACGTCCACCATGCGCCGCTCGGCGGCCTCGATCGGGCCCTTGCCGTCGATCGGATTGCCGAGCGCGTCGACGACGCGGCCGAGCAGGCCCTTGCCGACCGGCACGTCCACGATCGAACCCGTGCGCTTGACGGTGTCGCCTTCCTTGATGTCGCGGTCCGAGCCGAAGATCACGACGCCGACATTGTCGACCTCGAGGTTCAGCGCCATGCCGCGGATGCCGCCCGGGAACTCGACCATCTCGCCGGCCTGGACATTGTCGAGGCCATAGACGCGAGCGATACCGTCACCGACGGACAGCACCTGCCCGACTTCGGAAACCTCGGCTTCCTTGCCGAAGTTCTTGATCTGCTCCTTGAGGATCGCGGAGATTTCTGCGGCCCGAATGTCCATCAGCCGACCTCTTTCATGCGCATCTTGAGGGAATTGAGCTTGGTCTTCAGCGAGGTGTCGATCATCCGGCTGCCGACCCGAACCACGAGGCCGCCGATCAGCGAGGGATCGACTTTCGCGGTCAGCCGGACATCCTTGCCGGTCACACCCTTGAGCGCCTCTGCAAGGTCGGCCATCTGCTCGGCCGACAGCGCGACGGCGCTGGTAACTTCCGCGTTCTCCTCGCCGCGCTGCTCGGAAAGCAACTGGCGGAACGCCTTGATCATGCCCGGCACGGCGAACAGGCGCCGGTTGCGCGCGGCGAGCCGCACCATATTGCCCGTCAGCCCGCCGATTTCAGCCTTGTCCAGAACGGCGCCGATGGCGCGCAACTGGTCTTCGGACGAAAACACCGGGCTCTTGATGAGACTGCGCAGGTCCGCGCTCTCGTTGATCATCGCCTCGAGGCGACCGAGAGCGGCCTCCGTCTCCTCGACGGCGCCGCCGTCGAGCGCGAGCTCGAAAAGGGCGGTCGCATATCGCGTCGCCACACCGGAAGGAATGGATGTCGTCTCAGTCACTTCGGTCTTCGCTCTCTGACGCGCGGCCCAGCCTTGGCAGGATTGTCGTGGTCCGTTTCAAGGCTTTGGCTTATATAAGTTTTTCCGGTCAGAAGACTGAACGATTTTGACCGCGCCCTTGAAGCCGCTGCTCGTCTAGCACAGCGATCCGGCCGGCGCAACATCAAGGGCGCCCTACGATTGTCGCAGTGCAGGAAAGTTCGTCGGGAATATGGCGGCGCGTTCTTGTGCTGAAACACGGCCATGGCGGCTTTTCGCCGGCCATGGCGCCTTTGCGGCTATGCGAAAGGATGAGGCGCTCAGGCGCGCGTCAGGGCCGCCGAGAGAAGGTCGAGATCGACCGCATGCGTCTTGACGACGAGGTCCCAGACCAGCCTGTCATCGCCCGCCCGGTTGCGCACATAGCTGACGACGGCGTCGATTTCCTTCGGGTCGTCGAGGACCGGACGGCAGATCGAATCGGACCAGGTCTGAGCAGCGGTTCGCATGGCCCCCTCCCAAGGGTTTTTCGACCCGCAAAGCTTCCGCCCGATATGGTTAACGGCCGGTTAATCATTGCGGCCCGCAAGGCCCTGTCCGCCGCGAAAATCCGCCACAAAATGACGAAAGGGGCGGTGCCGGGCACCACCCCTTCCAAAGCCGGTTGACCCGGTGCTTCCTCAGGCCGCCTTGCGCGGCTTGAGAAGGCCGCGATTGACGAGCGCCTCGGCAATCTGGATGGCGTTGAGGGCCGCGCCCTTGCGCAGGTTGTCGGACACCACCCAAAGGGCGAGACCGTTCTCCACCGTCGCGTCCTCGCGGATGCGGCTGATGTAGGTCGCGTCCTCGCCGGTCGCCTCGTAGGGCGTGATGTAGCCGCCCGGCTCGCGCTTGTCGATGACGAGGCAGCCCGGCGCCTCGCGCAGGATGTCCCGCGCCTCGTCCGCCGTGATCGGCCGCTCGAACTCGATGTTGACCGATTCCGAGTGCGAGACGAACACCGGCACGCGCACGCAGGTCGCGGTCAGCTTGATCTTCGGATCGAGGATCTTCTTCGTCTCCGCCGTCATCTTCCACTCTTCCTTGGTAAAGCCGTCTTCCATGAAGACGTCGATATGCGGGATGAGGTTGAAGGCGATGCGCTTGGGGAACTTCTTCGGCTCGATCGGATCGGTCACGAACACTGCCCGGGTCTGGGTGAACAGCTCGTCCATGGCGTCCTTGCCGGCGCCCGAAACGGACTGGTAGGTCGAGACGACGACGCGCTTGATGCCGGCCTTGTCGTGCAGCGGCTTCAGCGCCACCACGAGCTGCGCGGTCGAGCAGTTCGGGTTGGCGATGATGTTGCGCTTGGTGAAGCCGGCGATGGCGTCGGCGTTCACTTCCGGCACGATCAGCGGCACGTCGGCGTCGTAGCGCCAGGCCGACGAATTGTCGATGACGACGCAGCCCTGCGCCCCGATCTTCGGCGCCCACTCCTTCGCCACCGAGCCGCCGGCCGACATCAGGCAGATGTCGGTGTCGGAGAAGTCGTAGTGATCGAGAACCTTCACCTTCAGCGTCTTGTCGCCGAAGGAGACCTCGGTGCCGGCGCTGCGCTGCGAGGCCAGTGCCACCACTTCATCGGCCGGGAAGCCGCGTTCGGAGAGGATGTCGAGCATTTCCCGGCCCACATTTCCAGTGGCACCGGCGACTGCAACCTTGTAGCCCATTTCAAGTCGCTCCTTCGTCTCTCCCTGCCCCAAGACCCGTGCACCGCACCGGCCGAGGCATCTCCCCCGCGATTGCGCCGGGGAGAGGATCGGCGAAACGCGAGGAGCCGTCAGGCGGTCGTGGTAGCTTTTGCGGTGGTGGTTTTCGCAAAGCCAGCCGCGACCGCCATGGTGTTATGCACCATGCGGTTTTGCCACGCCTGATGGCGGACACCGGCCATGAGATAGAGCTTTGCGGCCATGAGAGCCGTTCCCTCGCGAAAACCGCGGCCTTATTCGCCAAATATCGCGGAATTGTCAACGGGGTGCGGTGCGGCTGATTGTATGCGCGGCCGCTCTGCGGGCACCTGTGTCCCGAAGGCAACGGCTGGCGCCGCCGCGCCTCGCGCTGGCAAGGGTCGGCATCCGGCAACTTGAGGCTCCGGCCGGCAACGTGTCCTGCGTCGACCGCCCGCCTTGATCCCCGTGGCCACCCTCCGCTAGGTTGCCGCCACCCCGCCGAGGTGATGCCGAAACCGGCGAAAGCCTTGCATTGCAAAATTGAGCCGGAAACGGCCAAGGGCTTTTGAACACAGGAAGAGACAGTGCCGGATTTGACGGACGACACCGCCCCGCACGAGAGCGACGTGTTCATCATCGGCGCCAGGCCTCAACGGCAACATCTGTCGCCCGAAAGCGGCGAGCCGTCCGACGAGCGGATGATCGAGACGTAATGGCCGGCGGATGGCGCTGCCGGTTCAGCCAGCCGACGAGGTTGGTGGGCCCTTCCTGACCGAGGTCGTGATAGAGCCCGCCGGACCGGTTGATCGTGTCGGCACCGAAGCGGCGCCATCATCGACCGAGGGCTGTTCGCCACCGCCGATGCGATGCTGGCGAGCCCCGAGCCGAGATGCCGGACTGGCAATGGTGACGAGCCCTCCTGACCGCGCCGTCGCGCGACGTCACCATGTACATCCGCGCCGCGACCCCGCCCGCCGAATGGCCGACGAGCACGATCGGCGAGCCCTTGTGCCGGGCTTTCACGGCAGCGACGTAGTAGGAGAGAATGCGCGCCTGCTCGCCGATCGGCGCCTCGGTCGGCAGGTCGAGCTATAGGGCCGCTGCGGATGGTTGGAAACGGTCGGCGCGGCCATGACCCGGTCGGCCCGAAGGTCAGGTGGCCGGCATCCTGCCAGCCGTTCATCGTCAGGACCGGCGCGATGCCGGAAAACCGCCAGCTCCCGGCCGAGCCGAGATAGCCCTGGATGAGGATCAGCGTCTGCGCCTGCCCGACGCCGGCCGCCATCAGCCAGCCGGCAAGCGCCAGCATCAAAGCGCGAAACCACATCGTCCGCTCCTCCCTCGTCGTGTGGTCCTCTTTTGCCCGACAGCATGCATCCTCGCGCCGCCAAGGTCGAGACCGTCGGCGGCCGGGGCAAATGTGCGACAAGCGGGAAGAACGGGAAAAGCCGGAAGAGCGGCGGGCGACCGCGAAGGTCGCGACCGGACCCGGCACATCGCCGGGTCCGGCAGCAGGGACGTCAGGCCGAGAGTTCCTCGAGCGCCTGGATGATCGCAGAGCCCATCTGCGCGGTGTTCACCTCGGACGCGCCGGCCTGCATGATGTCCTTGGTCCGGTAGCCCTTGTCGAGCACCGCCGCGATCGCCCGGTCGACGAGGTCCGCCGCCTCGCCAAGGCCGAACGAATAGCGCAGCGCCATGCCGAGCGAGGCGATCATGGCGATCGGATTGGCAATGCCCTTGCCGGCAATGTCCGGCGCCGAGCCGTGCACCGGCTCGTACATCGCCTTGCGGCGGCCGGTCTTCGGGTCGGCCGCGCCGAGCGAGGCCGACGGCAGCATGCCGAGCGAGCCGGTCAGCATCGAGGCAACGTCCGACAGCATGTCGCCGAACAGATTGTCCGTGACGATGACGTCGAACTGCTTCGGCCAGCGCACGAGCTGCATGCCGCCGGCGTCGGCCAGCATGTGCTCGAGGGTGACGTCCGAGTACTTCGCCTTGTGCGTCGCCGTCACGACCCGGTTCCACAGCACGCCGGACTTCATGACGTTGCGCTTCTCCATCGACGTCACCTTGTTCTGGCGCGTCCGCGCCAGCTCGAAGGCAACCGAGGAAATCCGCTCGATCTCGTAGGTGTCGTAGACCTGGGTGTCGATGCCGCGCTCCTGGCCGTTGCCGAGATCGATGATCTCCTTCGGCTCGCCGAAATAGACGCCGCCGGTCAGCTCGCGCACGATGAGGATGTCGAGACCCTCGATGACGTCGCGCTTCAGCGACGAGGCGTCGGCCAGCGCCGGATAGCAGATCGCCGGGCGCAGGTTGGCAAAGAGCTCGAGATCCTTGCGCAGACGCAGCAGGCCGGCCTCCGGCCGCTTGTCATAGGGAACGTTGTCCCACTTCGGACCGCCGACGCAGGCCAGCAGCACCGCGTCCGCCGCATGCGCCTTGGCCATCGCGGCTTCCGAGATCGCCTCGCCATGCGCATCGAACGCCGAACCGCCGACGAGATCCTCCTCGACCTCGAAGGAGGCAATGCCGCGCTGCCCCAGCCAGTCGATCACGCGCCGCGCCTCGACCGTGATTTCCGGGCCGATGCCGTCGCCGGGAAGAAGAAGGATCTTGAAGGAGGCCATGGAATTCCCCGTGTCGTCGAATGAAATGATGCCCGCCCGCCGGCACCGTGCCAGCCGGGGCTGCGGCGACGAATAATTCCCCAGCCGTCCCGTTGCAAGCGCGCTCTTGGCCCTTGATGCTCGCCGGAACGCTGACGCCCTGCAGATGAGGTGATTCGGAGATGAGCGATATCCGCCCCCGCGCCCTGCTCCTGCCGGCCGCCCTCGCCGCGCTCGCCGGCCTCACCGTTCTCGCCGCCCCGAGCGCCGCCGCCGGCGAACGGCCGGAACTCGCCCTGCCCGTCGCCTGCGCCCTCGGCAAGGACTGCTTCGTCCAGAACTGGGTCGATCTCGACCCCGGCCCCGGCGTGCTCGATGCCGGTTGCGGCGCCAATTCCTATGACGGCCACAAGGGTCTCGACATCCGCCTCCTCTCGGCCGCCGAGGTTGCTGCCGGCGTTGCCGTGCTCGCCGCCGCCCCCGGCAAGGTGACGGCTGTCCGCGACGCCATGCCCGACCACTTCTCGAACCGCGCCGGCGTCGACGTCGAGGGTCGCGAATGCGGCAACGGCGTCGTCATCGACCATGGCGCCGGCTGGCTGACGCAGTACTGCCACATGCGTCTCGGCAGCATATCGGTGAAGGTCGGCGACACGGTCTCAGCCGGCACGCCGCTCGGCGCCGTCGGCTATTCCGGCGCCGCCGAATTTCCCCACATCCACCTCGCTCTCCGCCACGACGGCCGGACGGTCGACCCGGTGACGGGACGCGAGCCGGATGCCGCCTGCGGCCTTGCCGCCGAAGGCTCGGCCTTCGCCCCGGCCGTCGCCCGCGCCCTTGCCTATGATCATGGCCAGTACATCGAAACGGGCTTCGCCGCCGGACCGCTGACGACCGCCGCCCTTGAGGGCCGCGCCACGCCATGGCCCGCGCCGCGGCGCGACCAGCCGGCGCTCGTCTTCTTCGCCCGCTCGATTCACCTGGAAAAGGGCGACGTCCAGCGCCTCGTGCTCGCCGGTCCGGCCGGCGTGCTGCGCGATGTCACGATGAAACCCGTCGACCGCAACAAGGCCCACTACGTCGCCTTCGCCGGGCTGAAACAGCCGGATGGCGGCTTCCCGCCCGGCCGCTACGAGGGCCGGGCCGAACTGATCCGTGGCGGCAAGGTCGTGGCCACGACATCCGCCGTCGCCGAGATGCGCTGACAGCCCGCACCGACTCGGAATCGCGCCAGGGTCATTCACCGCAAGGCTGATCGCCTCACGCCAGGCGCGAGATCAACGCATTGTTCTTGTCGCGGGCGATCCCCGGAATGAGGAAGGCATCGACGAGCAGCCAGATACCGACGATGAGGAAACCGATGAGCCCGATACCGACGACCGAAAACAGGATCGAGAGGATCGTTATGACCAGCATGACCACGGCCGTCCCGATTGCTCCAAGATAAAATCTATGGGCACCGAACGGGCCAAGGAAAAACCAAAGAAGATAGGCAATGCCAACCGATTTCTTATTTGCCTGAAACGTCATGAGCGCGTGCGCATCGGCGGAAACCGGAGAATAGCCCCGGTCGGAATTTTCAAAACGCTGCATGATTTGGCTCGCAAATGAAACAATGCGAGAAAGTATGGACACGAAAATCCCGAGCCGTCAACCCTTGGGGATACAACCGGTTTCCGGCAACCCCGCGCCATGAATCACACGTAGTCGACCCGGCCGCTACGAGGGTCGGGCCGAGTTGATCCGTGGCGGCAAGGTCGTTGCCACCACGTCCGTTGTTGCTGAAATCCGGCAGGGTTCAGGCGCCGCGCTTCAGCGCGGTGACCTCGATCTCGACCTTCATTTCCGGCTTGATGAGATCGGCGATGATCATCGTCGCCGCCGGCCGGGTCTCCGAGAAGGTCTCGCCGAGCACCGGTATGACGTCGTCGACGAATTCCGCCTTGCTGACGATGTAGCGGGCCCGCACGACATCGGCGAGCGAGAAGCCGGCCTCCGCCAGCGCCTTGGCGATCGTCGACAGCGCCGCGCGGGTCTGCGCCGCGACGCTCTCGGGCATCGACATCGTCTCGTAGTCGTAGCCCGTCGTCCCCGACACGAAGCACCAGTCGCCCTGCACCACGGCGCGCGAATAGCCGAAGGTGGCTTCGAACGGGCTGCCGGAAGAGATGAGGCGGCGGGTCATGTCGGTCGTCTCCAGGACGGATGGGTCGAGGACGGATGGGTCGAGTGTGAGACAAGCGGCGCGTCGCCGGTTTGGCACGCGCCGCTCAATGGTGGTTCATATATTGATGATTCGTTAAAAATCCATGACCCGAATTCGCCTTTCGACGAATTCCCGGATCAGGGTCTGCCCGGCACCTGTCTGCTCGTCAGAGCCAGGGATGCAGGTCGCGCGCCCTCTGCTCGTAGGTCGCGATCCGGTCAGCTTTCTGCAGCGTCAGGCCGATGTCGTCGAGACCGTTGAGCAGCAGGTGCTTGCGGAACGGGTCGATGTCGAAGTTGATGACGCCGCCGTCCGGTCCGCGGATTTCCTGCGCCTCGAGATCGATCGTCAGCGTCGCGTTGGCGCCGCGCTCGGCATCCTCGAAGAGCTTGGCCAGCTCTTCCGGGCTCACCTTGATCGGCAGAATGCCGTTCTTGAAGCAGTTGTTGTAGAAAATGTCGGCGAACGAGGTCGACACGATCGCCCGGATGCCGAAATCGAGCAGCGCCCAGGGCGCATGCTCGCGGCTCGAGCCGCAGCCGAAATTGTCGTCGGCAATGAGGATCTTCGCCTGCCTGTAGGCCGGCTGGTTGAGAACGAAGTCCGGGTTCTCCGAGCTGTCCTCGAGATAGCGCATCTCGGCGAACAGACCCTTGCCGAGCCCGGCCCGCTGGATCGTCTTCAGATACTGCTTCGGGATGATCATGTCGGTGTCGACATTGATGAGGTTGAGCGGCGCGGCAACGGCCGTCAGCGTCGTGAACTTGTCCATCTTTCCCGTCCCCGTCGCGCGGCGCCCGGCGCCAGCGCGGTTTGATCCGTCCGGAGCGCTGTCATGCGGGATAGCGCCGCTCCGGTCAAGCCTCGCACAGCCGATCGTTATCCGGCGTCGTCCTCGATGGCTTCCATGTCGTCATCGGAAAGGCCGAAATGATGGCCGATCTCATGCACCAGCACATGGGTGATCACCGCCCCGAGCGTTTCCTCGTGCTCGGCCCAGTAGTCGAGCATCGGCCGGCGGTAGAGCAGCACCATGTTGGGCATCTGGCCGGTGAGGCCGACAGCGCCGCCATGGGCAAGGCCGGCGCCCTGGAAGAGGCCGAGAATGTCGAACTCGCTCTCGAGCTCCATTTCCTCGATCACGTCCTCGTCCGGGAAATCCTCGACACGGATGACGAGCCCGGCACAGAGCGCGCGGAAACTCTCCGGCAGCCGCGAAAACGCCGCCTCGGCCAGATGCTCGAAATCGGCAAGGCTCGGCGCCTCGATGTTCGCCCAGTCCGGCGCGCCGAAACCCGGCTTGATCGCTTCGCCCATGCGCTCTTTGCTCCGCTTGTCCGGCTGCCCGCCGTCCTGCCTCTCTCGCCCAGCCCGCTCAGCCCGACCAGCGCGCCGAAAGCGTCAGCACGAGATAGACCGCAAGGACGACAAAGACGATGAGACCGATCGTCCGGCCGACCCGCCGGCCCCAGACCTCGATCGCATCGTCCGGGTCGGCGTCCTCTGCGGCAAGGTGCCGGCGCGCATTGTCCGCCATCCGGCCGATCGTCGAGCCGGCGATCGTCTCGGATTGCTCGACCGCCCGCTCGATGTCGCGGAGCGCCGTGCGCCGGCGCTCCCGGTCCTTGTCGCTTTCGTTCATGCGAAATCTCCCCGGCCGTCAGGCCCGGAAAGACCCTCACATATGGATCGGCCGCTTGTCGACCGCGAGCGCGGCTTCCTTGGTCGCCTCCGACAGCGTCGGATGGGCGTGGCAGGTGCGGGCGATGTCTTCCGAGGACGCGCCGAACTCGAGCGCCAGCGCCGCCTCGTGGATCATCTCGCCCGCCGCCGGCGCGATCATGTGCACGCCGAGCACCCGGTCGGTCGCCTTGTCGGCGAGGATCTTGACGAAGCCCTCCGAACGGCCCATCGCCTTGGCCCGGCCGTTCGCCGTGAACGGGAACTTGCCGACCGCGTAGTCGATGCCGGCCGCCTTCAGCTCTTCCTCGGTTTTGCCGACGCTGGCGACTTCCGGCATCGTGTAGACGACGCCCGGAATGACGTCGTGGTTCACCATGCCCGCCTGACCGGCGAGGATTTCGGCAACCGCGACGCCCTCGTCCTCGGCCTTGTGGGCGAGCATCGGGCCGGCGATGACGTCGCCGATCGCATAGATGCCCGCGACATTGGTCTGGAAGTTGTGGTCGGTGACGACCCGGCCGCGCTCGTCGAGGGCAACGCCGACGACGTCGAGGCCGAGACCGGCGGTAACCGGCACGCGGCCGATCGCGACCAGCACGACGTCGGCCGAGATCTCGTCGGCCTTGCCGCCGGCCGCCGGCTCGACGGTGACCTTGAGCTGCTTGCCGTCCCTGGCAACGCCCGTGACCTTCGAGGAAAGCTTGAACTCGAAGCCCTGCTTGCCGAGGATGCGCTGGAACTGCTTGGCGACCTCGCCGTCCATGCCCGGCAGGATGCGATCGAGAAACTCGACGACGGTCACCTCGGCCCCGAGCCGCCGCCAGACCGAGCCGAGCTCGAGGCCGATGACGCCGGCGCCGATGACGACGAGCTTCTCGGGCACCTTGTCGAGCTCGAGCGCCCCGGTCGAGGACACCACCCGCTTCTCGTCGATCTCGATGCCCCGCAGCCGGGCAACGTCCGAGCCGGTGGCAATGACGATGTTCTTCGTCTCGATCGTCACCGCGTCGCCCTTCTCGGGCGCGATCTCGACCTTGCCCGCCGCCGCGATCCGGCCGGTGCCGTGATAGGCGGTGATCTTGTGCTTCTTGAACAGGAAGTCGATGCCCTTGACGTTGCCGTCGATGGTCTCGTCCTTGTGCTTCATCATGCCCTTCAGGTCGAGCTTCGGCTTGCCGACCTTGATGCCGAACTTGTCGAGGCCGTGCGCGACCTCCTCGTAGAGTTCGGAGGCATGCAGCAGCGCCTTGGACGGGATGCAGCCGACATTGAGGCAGGTGCCGCCATGCGTCGCCCGCTTCTCGACGACGGCGACCTTCATGCCGAGTTGCGCCGCGCGGATCGCGCAGACATAGCCGCCGGGGCCGGTTCCGATCACGACGAGATCGTAGCTGTCCATCGTCTGAGCCTCTTTCCTTCGAAGTTTCCGATATCGGTGTCTGATGTGAGCCCGGCGCCATGGCGCCGGATGGTGTTCATGCGAGATATCGCGAGCGCGTCGCCGTCCCGAGCCCGGCGAGCCGCAGCGGCAAGGATCCGATCGTCGGCACCAGCCGCAGCGCCACGTAGTAGGCAAGTGCCGGCAGCAGGGTGCCGGCGAGCGTGCCGAACACGATGAGTGTCGTCTCGTTCAGCAGGCCGGCCTTCTGCAGCACGACCCGCGCTGCCGCCGCGAACGGCAGGTGCATCACGTAGATCGCCAGCGACGCCTCGCCGAGAAAGGCAAAGCCGCGCAGCAGAAATCCGCGCGCCTCCGGCAACAGGAGGGAAAGCCCGGCCGTCATCAGCGATCCGGCAAGCGCCGCAGTGGCGACCGCCGCCAGCCCGCTCCCGCCGATGGCAAGGAAAGCCGCGCCGAGCCAGACAACCGTCGCAATCGCCGTTGCCGGAACACCGGCACGCCCGAAGACCTGCGCCACGAGCAGCGGCAGCACCAGCATGCCGAAGCCGTAATAGGCCCCGTTGAGGAAGATGCCCGAGACGATCTCCGGTCCGATCCCGAGCGCCTTCATGGCAATTCCGGCGACCGCGAGGGCCGCGAAAAAGGCGATGTCGACCGTCTGGTTCCCTGCCCGGCCGACGAAGAACCAGAGGATGCGGATGAAGAACAGGTGATAGAGGAACCAGAAATGTTCCACCGGACTCCAGGCGATCGACAGCAGCGCGTCGAGCCCGATCGGCACATTGACCACACCCGGCAGGCTCGCCTTGAGGCCGATCCAGATCGCCGACCAGACGAGATAGGGCATGACGATGCCCCAGAACGTCTGCCGGGCGAAGGCATCGAGCCGCGTCTCGCGCTTCAGGCCGGAGACGAAGCCGGCGAGCACGAAAAACAACGGCATGTGGAACGAATAGATCAGCCCGTCGGCAAGCTGCGCGCCCGCCGACCAGTCGAGGCCGCTGCGCTCGACGGCGCGATTGGCGTGGCCGGCGACCACCAGCAGGATGCCGATCGCCCGCGCATAGTCGACCCAGACGATCCGCTGGCCCGCCGCCTTCGTCACCGAAGCGCTCCCCTAGAGGCCAGGGCCCGGCCCCGGCCGTTGCACCGGCGGCGGAACGCTGCAACAGCGCCCCCGCCCGCCGGTTTTTGGAATGACGGCCCGATCAGAGATCGAGCACCAGCCGCTGCGGATCCTCGAGGCACTCCTTGACCCGCACGAGGAACGTCACCGCTTCCTTGCCGTCGACGATGCGGTGGTCATAGGACAGCGCCAGATACATCATCGGCCGGATCTCGATCTTGCCGTTGATGACCATCGGCCGTTCCTGGATCTTGTGCATGCCGAGGATGCCGGACTGCGGCGCGTTGAGGATCGGCGTCGACATCAGCGAGCCATAGACGCCGCCATTGGAGATCGTGAACGTGCCGCCCTGCATCTCCTCGATGCCGAGCTTGCCGTCACGCGCCCGCCGGCCGAAATCGTTGATCGTCTTCTCGACGTCGGCGAGCGACATCGTCTCCGCATCGCGCAGCACCGGCACGACGAGGCCGCGCTCGGTGCCGACCGCCACGCCGACATGGTAGTAGTTCTTGTAGATGATGTCGGTGCCGTCGATTTCGGCATTGACCGCCGGGATCTCGCGCAGCGCCTGGATGCAGGCCTTGACGAAGAAGCCCATGAAGCCGAGACGCACGCCGTGCTTCTTCTCGAAGAGGTCGCGGTAGGTCTTGCGCAGCTCCATCACCGCCGTCATGTCGACCTCGTTGAAGGTCGTCAGCATGGCGGCCGTGTTCTGCGCGTCCTTCAGCCGGCGCGCGATGGTCTGGCGCAGCTTGTTCATCCGCACCCGCTCCTCGCGGGCCGCATCGTCCGGCGCCGACGGCGCCCGCACGATGACCGGCTGCGGCGCCGGCGCGCTCGCCGCCGGCATGGCAACCGCCACCGCCTCGGCCGGCCTTGCCGCCGCCGCCAGCACGTCGGCCTTGGTCGGCCGGCCGCCCTTGCCCGAACCCTCGATCGTCGCCGGATCGACGCCGGTCTCGGCGACCGCCTTGCGCACTGCCGGAGACAGCGGCTGCTCGCCGGCCGGCGCCTTCGCCGGAGCGGGAGCTGCAGCCGGAGCGGCAGCCTTCGGCGCTTCCCTGGCCGGCGCCGCGGCGGCACCGCCGCCCTCGCCGATCGAGCCGAGCAGCGCGCCGACCTCGACGGTCTCGCCGGCCGAAACCAGCACCTCGGCCAGAACGCCGGCGCTTGGCGCCGGAACTTCGATGGTCACCTTGTCGGTCTCGAGCTCCACCAGCGGCTCGTCCGCCGAGACAGCATCGCCCGGCTTCTTGAACCACTGACCGATCGTCGCTTCCTTGACCGACTCGCCGAGGGTGGGAACGCGGATTTCCGTCGTCATGTCCGTGCGTCTTTCTTTTCGGGTTGCTGGATCATCGCCTGGCGAAGCGATCAGTCTCCAAGAGCTTCATCGAGGAAGGCCTGCATCTGCGCGAGGTGCTTGGACATCAGGCCGGTTGCGGTAGCGGCCGAGGCGGCGCGGCCGACATAGCGCGGCCGGCGGTGCTTTGCCTCGACGTGATTGAGGACCCATTCGAGGTACGGATCGACGAAGAACCAGGAACCCATGTTCTTGGGTTCTTCCTGGCACCACACCATCTCGGCATCCTTGAAGCGGGACAGCTCGGTGATCAGCGCCTTGACCGGGAACGGATAGAGCTGCTCGACCCGCAGCAGGTAGACATCGTCGACGCCGCGCTGCTCGCGCTCCTCGTAGAGGTCGTAATAGACCTTGCCCGAGCACATCACGACGCGCCGGATCTTCTCGTCGGCGACGAGACGGATCTCCTGGTTCTCCAGCACCTCGGCATCGTCCGGCAGGATGCGCTGGAACACCGTCAGCGGCCCCATGTCGGCGAGCTTGGAGATGCAGCGCTTGTGCCGCAGCAGCGACTTCGGCGTCATCAGCACCAGCGGCTTGCGGAAATCGCGATGGATCTGCCGCCGCAGCGCATGGAAGTAGTTCGCCGGCGTCGAGCAGTTCGCGACCTGCATGTTGTCCTCGGCGCAGAGCTGCAGATAGCGCTCGAGACGGGCCGAGGAATGCTCCGGCCCCTGTCCCTCGTAGCCATGCGGCAGCATCATCACGAGACCGGACATGCGCAGCCACTTGCGCTCGCCCGCCGAGAGAAACTGGTCGACGACCACCTGCGCGCCGTTGGCGAAGTCGCCGAACTGCGCTTCCCAGATCGTCAGCGCGTCCGGCTCGGCCAGCGAATAGCCGTACTCGAAGCCGAGCACCGCCTCTTCCGAGAGCATCGAGTTGATGACCTCGTAGTGGGCCTGGTCAGGCGACAGGTTGTTGAGCGGGATGTAGCGATCCTCGGTCTCCTGATCGTAGAGCACCGTGTGGCGCTGCGAGAACGTGCCGCGCTCGCAGTCCTGGCCGGACAGCCGAACCGCATGCCCCTCCATCTCGAGCGAGCCGAACGCCAGCGACTCGGCCGTTGCCCAGTCGATGCCCTCGCCGGTCTCGATCGCCTTGCGCCGGTTGGCAAGGAAGCGCTGGATCGTCCGGTGCACCCGGAACGACTTCGGCACGGTCGTCAGCTTGTCGCCGATCTCCGCCAGCCGGTCCATGTCGACGCCGGTCTTGCCATGCCGCGTCTCGTCGCCGCCGGCCGCCTGCTTCAGGCCCTGCCAGCGACCGTCGAGCCAGTCCGCCTTGTTCGGCCGGTAGGCCTGGCCGGCCTCGTATTCGGCCTCCAGATGCGCCCGCCAGTCGGCCTGCATCTGCTCGACCTCGCCGGCCGAGACGAGCCCTTCCTCGACGAGCTTTTCGGAATAGATCTTCGCCGTCGTCGGATGCTCGCGGATCTTGCGATACATGATCGGCTGCGTGAACGCCGGCTCGTCGCCCTCGTTGTGGCCGAAGCGGCGATAGCAGAACACGTCGATGACGACCGGCTTGTGGAACTTCTGCCGGAACTCGGTCGCGACCTTCGCCGCAAACACCACCGCTTCCGGATCATCGCCGTTGACGTGCAGGATCGGCGCCTGAATGGCCTTGGCGACGTCCGAGGGATAGGGCGAGGAGCGCGAGAAGCGCGGATTGGTCGTGAAGCCGATCTGGTTGTTGACGATGACGTGGATCGAGCCGCCGGTGCGGTGACCCTTGAGGCCGGAAAGGCCGAAGCATTCGGCAACCACGCCCTGGCCGGCAAACGCTGCGTCGCCGTGCAGGATCAGCGGCAGAACCGTCTCGCGCACTTCCGTGTCGCCGTGCTGGTCCTGTTTGGCGCGCACCTTGCCGAGCACCACCGGGTCGACGATTTCCAGATGCGACGGGTTCGCCGTCAACGACAGATGCACCTTGTTGCCGTCGAACTCGCGGTCCGACGAGGCACCGAGATGGTACTTCACGTCGCCCGAGCCCTCGACATCGTCCGGCGCGAACGAGCCGCCCTTGAACTCGTGGAAGATTGCCCGGTGCGGCTTGGCCATCACCTGCGCCAGAACGTTGAGGCGGCCGCGATGCGCCATGCCGATGACGATCTCGCGCACGCCGAGATGGCCGCCGCGCTTGATGATCTGCTCGAGCGCCGGGATCACCGACTCGCCGCCGTCAAGGCCGAAGCGCTTCGTGCCGGTGTATTTGACGTCGATGAACTTCTCGAAGCCTTCCGCCTCGATCAGCTTGTTGAGAATGGCCTTCTTGCCTTCCGGCGTGAACGAGATGTGCTTGTCCGGGCCCTCGATGCGCTCCTGGATCCAGCCCTTCTCGGCGCCGTCCGAGATGTGCATGAACTCGACGCCGAGGGTCGAGCAATAGGTGCGCCGCAGGATGTCGAGCATCTCGCGGATGGTCGCGAATTCAAGACCGAGCACCCGGTCGATGAAGATCTTGCGATCGAGATCGGCCTCGGTGAAGCCATAGCTCGCCGGCCACAGCTCGACGAAGTCCGGCCGCTTGGAAAGGCCGAGCGGATCGAGATTGGCGTGCAGATGGCCGCGCGAGCGATAGGCGCGGATCATCATCAGCGCCCGCACCGAGTCGCGCGTCGCGAGATTGACCGCATTGGTGTCCATCTCGAAACCGCGCCGGTAGGCTGCCTCCTGCAGGCGCCCGCCGATATGGCGGTCGACCTCCAGCCACTCCGTGCCGGTCAGCGCGGCAAGGATCTCGTCGTTGCCGTTCGACCAGTTCGGCTGCCCCCAGGACGGACCCTGCGCGCCGTTGCCGCCCGCCGGCTCATCCTTCAGCCCGGTGAAGAAGGCCTGCCATTCGGCATCGACCGAATTCGGGTCCTGAACGAACCGTTCGTAGAGATCCTCGATATAGCCGGCGTTCGAGCCGTAAAGGAACGAGCTGTTGGCGAATGCCGCGTTGGCGTCCTGGCGTGCCATGTCACCTTTCTCCGGGAAAGCCCGTCGAATCCGTTATGCGTGCGCCCCCGCGGCACGCGCGTTTTCACTGCCCGGTGCGTCTTTCCCTCCACCGGAATACGAGAGTTGCGGGGGGCCTTCGCCCCGCCGGATCCGGGTCCCTGGGTGCCCGGCGTCCTTGCCGTGCCCTGCCCGTTCGGTAGCCTGTCGACCGGTTAAACGACCCGGCCCTCGTCCTGTCCGGCCGGCGCTTCTGCCTGCCGCCGCGGCGCCGCTGCCGCGAGCCGGACGCAATTCCTGCCCGGCGCATCTGTCCGGCTCATTCCGGAACCTAGGGCAACCTTCCCGAAAAGGGAGCCTGCCGGACGCCTGAAGGCGTATCGGAACGGTCCGTTGAGAATGCCTTTCGCTCGCAGCGAAAGGCTGCACCCGGGCGGCGGCCCCGCCGCCGTCCGGGTGCGCCGTTGTTTTAGCCCTTGAGCAGCTCGGCGAGCGTCACGCCGAGCTTGGCCGGCGACGGCGACACCTTGATGCCCGCCGCTTCCATGGCCGCGATCTTGTCCTCGGCGCCGCCCTTGCCGCCGGCGATGATCGCGCCGGCATGGCCCATGCGGCGGCCCGGAGGCGCCGTGCGGCCGGCGATGAAGCCGACGGTCGGCTTCTTGCGGCCGCGCCTGGCCTCGTCGGCGAGGAACTGCGCCGCGTCTTCCTCGGCCGAACCGCCGATCTCGCCGATCATGATGATCGACTGCGTCGCCGGGTCGGCGAGGTACATCTCGAGCATGTCGATGAACTCGGTGCCCTTGACCGGATCGCCGCCGATGCCGACCGCCGTCGTCTGGCCGAGGCCCGCGACCGTCGTCTGGAACACCGCCTCATAGGTCAGCGTGCCGGAGCGCGACACGATGCCGACCGAGCCCTTCTTGAAGATGTTGCCCGGCATGATGCCGATCTTGCACTCTTCCGGCGTCAGCACGCCCGGGCAGTTCGGACCGATGAGCCGCGTCTTCGAGCCATCGAGGGCCCGCTTGGCGCGCACCATGTCCATCACCGGGATGCCTTCGGTGATCGCCACGACGAGCTCGACCTCGGCGTCGATCGCCTCGCAGATCGAGTCGGCCGCGAATGGCGGCGGAACATACACGACCGAGGCGTTGGCGCCGGTCGCGGCCCTGGCTTCGGCGACCGTGTCGAAGATCGGCAGGCTGACGGCCTCGCCGGTCGGCAGCTTGCCGGTCCAGGTCGTACCGCCCTTGCCCGGCGTCACGCCGCCGACCATCTGCGTGCCGTGATAGCCGAGCGCCTGCTCGGTGTGGAAGGTGCCCGTCTTGCCGGTCAGGCCCTGGACGATGACCTTGGTGTCCTTGTTAACGAGAATGGACATTACGCAGCCTCCGCAACCGCTTTGACGATCTTCTGGGCCGCGTCGTCGAGGTCGTCCGCGGAAATCACGTTGAGACCGCTCTCGTCGATGATCTTCTTGCCCTCGTTCACCTTGGTGCCCTCGAGGCGGACGACGAGCGGCACCTGCAGGCCGACTTCCTTGACCGCCGCAATGACGCCCTCGGCGATGGTGTCGCACCGCATGATGCCGCCGAAGATGTTGACGAGAATGCCCTTCACGTTCGGGTCGGCGGTGATGATCTTGAACGCCGCCGTCACCTTCTCCTTCGTGGCGCCGCCGCCGACGTCGAGGAAGTTCGCCGGCTCCGAGCCATAGAGCTTGATGATGTCCATCGTCGCCATGGCAAGGCCCGCGCCGTTGACCATGCAGCCGATGCTGCCGTCGAGGGCGATGTAGGAGAGGTCGTACTTCGAGGCCTCGATTTCCTTGGCGTCTTCCTCGGTCTCGTCGCGCAGCTCCATCACGTCCGGATGCCGGTAGAGCGCATTGCCGTCAAAACCGACCTTGGCATCGAGGCAGACGAGGCGGCCGTCGGTCGTCACGATGAGCGGATTGATCTCGAGCAGGCTCATGTCCTTCGACGTGAACGCCGTGAAGAGCTGCTGGCCGAGCTTGGCCGTCTGCTTGGCAAGATCGCCGGAAAGATTGAACGCCTTGGCCAGCGTGCGGCCATGATGCGGCATGAAGCCGGTCGCCGGATCGACGGAGAAGCTCACGATCTTCTCGGGCGTCTCGGCCGCGACTTCCTCGATGTTCATGCCGCCCTCGGTCGAGGCGACGAAAGCGACCCGCGAGGTGACGCGATCGACGAGCAGCGACAGATAGAGCTCGTCGGCAATGTCCGAACCTTCTTCCAGATAGATCCGGTTGACGACCTTGCCGGCCGGGCCGGTCTGGTGCGTGACGAGGGTGTTGCCGAGCATCTGGCCGGCGAATTCGACGACCTCGTCAACCGACTTGGCAAGGCGAACGCCGCCCTTCTCGCCGGCTGCAGCTTCCTTGAAGCGACCCTTGCCGCGTCCGCCGGCATGGATCTGCGACTTGACCACCCAGAGCGGGCCGCCAAGCTCTTCCGCCGCCTTCCTGGCTTCGCCCGCCTTGAAGATCGCGATGCCTCGCGATACCGGCGCGCCGAAGCTCTTCAGAATGGCCTTGGCCTGGTATTCGTGGATGTTCATCTCTTGCCGTCTCCCTCGCCCTCGGGGCGGTGACGTTTCTGGCCTTGCCGCTCCGCGCCCCTGGCGGGGCATCGGGTGCCGCAACGACCCTTCCGGAGCCCGGCCGGCAAGATTGCGCCCGCCGGGTCGAAAGGGAACGGCAGCCCGCCGGCGCTCGGGACGCCGGCCGGACCGCCGTCCCGTTTGCCTTGCGGACCGGCGCGGGATCAGCCGACGAGCGTCGGCGCGATCTTCTTGCAGGTCTCGATCAGGGTCTCGACCGCGGTCACCGACTTCATGAAGTCGGCCTTCTCGCCCTTGTCGAGATCGATCTCGATGATGCGCTCGACGCCACCGGCACCGATCACCACCGGCACGCCGCAATAGACGCCGTTGACGCCATATTCGCCGTTGAGCTGGGCAGCGCACGGCATCACGCGCTTCTTGTCCTTCAGGAAGCTCTCGGCCATCGCGATCGCCGAGGAGGCCGGCGCGTAGAAAGCCGAACCGGTCTTCAGCAGGCCGACGATCTCGGCGCCGCCGTCACGGGTGCGCTGCACGATTTCCTCGAGGCGCTCCTTGGTGATCCAGCCCATCTTGACGAGATCGGTGAGCGGAATGCCGGCAACCGTCGAGTAGCGGGTCAGCGGCACCATGGTGTCGCCATGGCCGCCGAGCACGAAGGCGGTGACGTCCTCGACCGACACGTTGAACTCGTCGGCGATGAAATAGCGGAAGCGGGACGAGTCGAGCACACCGGCCATGCCGATGACCATGTTCGAGGGCAGGCCCGAGGCGCGCTGCAGCGCCCAGACCATCGCGTCGAGCGGGTTGGTCACGCAAACGACGAAGGCGTTCGGGGCATACTTCTTGATGCCGGCGCCGACCTGCTCCATGACCTTGAGGTTGATGCCGAGAAGATCGTCGCGGCTCATGCCCGGCTTGCGCGGCACGCCGGCCGTGACGATGACCACGTCGGCGCCTTCGATGCCCGCATAGGCGCTGGTGCCGGCGAGCTTGGCATCGAAGCCCTCGATCGTGGAGAGCTGGGCAAGGTCGAGCGCCTTGCCGTCCGGAACGCCTTCGACGATGTCGAAGATGACGATGTCGCCGAGCTCCTTGAGGCCAGCGAGCAGAGCGAGAGTGCCGCCGATCTGGCCGGCACCGATCAGTGCGATTTTCTTCCGAGCCATGAGAGAGGGTTTCCCTTAACGTAAGGAGGCATCAGCAGCCTCGGGATCTGAATTGTGGTTAGTACGAACTGCCCGTGCGTTCAAGTTGGTCAAAAGACAAATTGTCGCGATTGCGAGCAAATCGTTATCGCGTAATTTTCTAATATTCATAGATATTTAGACAAGAGGTAACGGCGTCGCAGCACCCCTTGCCCCCCATTTTTGCCGCGTTGCGGCAGAGATCGGGCTCAGGCCCCACCGCCCGCCTCCGGCGCCGCCGTCCCGACCGACCCGTGCGGTGCCGCCAGATACTCCCCCGAGCGCATTTCGATGAGCCGCGATGCGGTGCGCTGGAAAGCGAAAACCTCGTGCCCGATCGTGCCGCGATAGAGCCCGTCCGGCTCCGCTTCGGCGCTGGCGACGAGCTTCACCCGGTTGTCGTAAAGCGCATCGATGAGCGTGATGAAACGCCGCGCCTCGTTGCGCCGCGCATCGTCCATGACGGGAATGCCGTCGAGCACCACGGTATGGAAGCTGTGGGCGATCTTGAGGAAATCGCCGGCGCCGAGCGGCTGCTCACAAAGATCGGCAAAACCGAACCGCGCCACGCCATGCGCCGCCTCGGGCACGCGCACCTGCCGGCCCTTGACCTCGAGCATCAGCTCGCCGCCACGCTCCGTGCCGGTCAGCTCGCGCCAGATCTCGCCGAGCCCGGCCGCCGCCCGCGCGTCCGCCGGCGTGTAGTAGACCGGATGGCTCTCCAGCTTCTCCAGGCGGAAATCGGTCCGGGCATCGAGCCGCGCCACCTCGACATGATCGCCGAGAAGCTTGATGAACGGCAGGAAGAGCTGGCGGTTGAGGCCGTCCTTGTAGAGCCCCTCCGGCGCGACGTTCGACGTCGCCACGACGACGACGCCGGCCTCGAACAGCCGCGTGAACAGCCGCCCGAGGATCATCGCATCGGCGATGTCGGCGACATGGAACTCGTCGAAGCAGAGCAGTCGCGTGTCCTCGGCGATCCGCGCCGCCACCGGCGGGATCGGGTCATCGCCCTTCACCTCGCCGCGCTTCAGCGCCTGCCGGAAGGCGTGGATGCGCTCGTGCGTCTCCTGCATGAACTCGTGGAAATGCACCCGCCGGCGCCGGCGCGGCACCGCCGCCGAGAAGAACAGGTCCATCAGCATCGACTTGCCGCGCCCGACCTCGCCCCAGATGTAGAGGCCGCGCACGATCTCCTTCGGCGCGTTGCGCTGGAACAGCCAGCCGAGCGCGCTGCCCTTGTTGGCCAGCCGCTTCTCGACAAGTCGATGGTTGAGGTCGTCGAGCCTGCGGGCAAGCTCCACCTGCGCCGGATCGCGTTCGATCTCGCCGCGCGCCGCCAGTTTCTCGTATTCGGCAAGAACACTCGTGTGCGGTGCCGGCTCGTTCATCGCTTCATCCGCAAGAAAACCCGCTTCTACCGGACGCGGCGCCCGGTTTCCATTCGCCGCAGGTCGAAACTGGCGCGCCCGCCCGGCCCGGCAAGGGCCGGCCGGCCACATGGCGCCGGCATCGCGTCCCTGGTTACTTGAAGCGGTCGTCGACCGGCACCTGCAGCGAGATCGACAGACGGTTCGTCTCGTTCGCCATTCCCACCACGGAGACGAGCTCCATGAACTGCTCCTCGCTCATGCCCTTCGCCCGCGCCGCCGCCGTGTGCGAATGGATGCAGTATTCGCAATTGTTGGTCATCGAGACGGCGATGTAGATCATCTCCTTGACCAGCGGATCGAGCGTCCCCGGCGTTGCCATGATCGCTTTCAGGTCGGCCCAGGTCCGCGCCAGAAGCTTCGGATCATTGGCGATCGCCCGCCAGAAATTGTTGATGAAATCGGTCTTGCGGGTGGCGCGGATGTCGTCGAAGACGGCGCGCACTTCATCGCTCGCGCTGGCGTCGTCAACGAGCTGGACGATCGGCATGGCTGGTCCCTCGGGTTCGATGGTTCGTGCGCCAAGGGGAGCGCGCCGGGCCGGCAAGGTCAAGCGCCTCGCCGGCACAATCCGCCTCGACCTTGTGAAAGGTCGCAGCGACTTGCCGCGATGAAGCCGCCTCAGGCCTCGGAAACGACGACGTCGAGCCCCCGCGCCCGCGCGTCGACAACCGCCGCCGCCGTCACCAGCTCGCGCTCGACCGGGTCGTCGAGCTCCGCCTTGCGGCCGCGCCCGTCGCGAAGAATCCAGGCGTTTTCCGCCGTCAGCACCTCGACACGCACCGCTTCGCCGCGCGCCAGCGCCTGCCCGACCACCGCCCCGAAGGCCGCATCGACCATCTTGCGGTCCCGCCGCCCGTTCAGCCCCTCGAAGCGCTTGCCAAGATCGAACGCCGCCCCGATCACCACCCGCGCCGCGCCATTGGCGATCATCGTCAGCCGATAGACGCCGGCCGCATTCGGCACATCGGCAGGACGGGCACTGGCGCCGATCTCGCCGACCTCGGTCCATTGCAGCCGCGCCGTCAGCGCCACCAGATCGCCGGAAGACGCCCGCGCCCGCGTCGCCGCGCCGTTCGTTGCCGGCCGCGCCGCCGATTGCTGCCGCGACCGCATGAACGTCACCAGCCGCCGCGACAGGTCGACCGAGGAAACCGTCCAGCCTGCCGTCAGCCAGGAATTCTGGTGCACCTGCACGCCGCCGCTGTTCGACCACCAGGCACGGTGGTCCGAGGCGCTGCGCGGCAGCGAGAATCCGAGGATCCGCTCGACGTCCGAGAACGACGCGTTCCACTCGAAAGCGCTCAAGGTCTGCAAGTGATTGCGAAGAGGATCGTATTTGCCCATGTCTGACGCACTGATTGTCGTTTGGATTTTTTAAACCACGACAATAGGCAACAGACCGGCCGGTCGGCATCCTTGAAAAACAAGGGGGGCCTCCGCGATACGGAAGCCCCCGGATTTTTCTCCAAAAGGCGGCGGACCGCCTTCGGACCCGTGTTCAGCGGTAGACCGAGACCGCCGAAGCCGCGACCGTCTGGCCGCTGAAGCGCTCCTGACCGGTCGGATAGAGCCGCGCCACCTCGCCGCCGCCGTCGCCCTTCAGCACCACCTGCTGGCCGTTGAGGTCCCAGGCCTGGATCTTCGTCAGATCGCCCGCCGGGCAGCCGCGCGTCGTCGCCCGATAGCCGCCGGTCCAGCCGGTCAGCGTCAGGAAGAGCTGGCAATTGGCGCCGGCCGAGGAAACCTTCCAGCCGCCGATGAGATCCTCGCGCTCCAGCTTGATGTCGCTGGCCGGCGGCAGCGAGGCCACCTGCTGCTCGGGCGTATCCGTGCCGCGCAATTCCTCGGCCGCCTGCTGTTCCGGCGTCGGCGTCGGCGGCGGCAGTTCGGTTGCCGTCACCGGCTTGGTCGGCACCGGCGCAAGCGGCGTCGGCTTGCCGGACGAGCCGCCGAACCCGCCGAACGGATTGCCGACGGTCTGGCAGCCGGCCAGCGCCAGCGCAAGGGCCGCGACGGAAACGAGAGAAGAGGTGCGAGGCATGGTCATTCCCTTTTCCCGGGTGGAAAGCGATGGCGGCATACTACCCGGTCCGGGGCCCGCCATGGTTAACGCCGACGCAATCCTTGCTGACCGTTGCACCGATGCCACAGCACCTTGCGCGAACTTTTTAACCGACCGGTCATGAACAGTGCAGGACCACGCCCGGCGACAACGGCCGGCAACGAAAAGGCCCTCCCCGCAAGCGGGAAGGGCCCTGCCGGCATTCAGCAGATTGCGATCAGCGCATCGTCGGAATAACGAACTCGGCGCCATCCTTGATGCCCGACGGCCAGCGCGAGGTGACCGTCTTGGTCTTGGTGTAGAAGCGCACCGCGTCCGGGCCATGCTGGTTGAGATCGCCAAAGCCGGACCGCTTCCAGCCGCCGAAGGTGTGATAGGCGAGCGGCACGGGAATGGCGAAGTTGACGCCGACCATGCCGACATTGACGCGCGAGACGAAGTCGCGTGCCGCGTCGCCGTCGCGGGTGAAGATCGCGACGCCATTGCCGTATTCGTGCTCGGACGGCATCCGCAGCGCTTCCTCGTAGTCATGCGCCCGCGCCACCGACAGCACCGGACCGAAGATCTCTTCCTTGTAGATCGTCATGTTGGTGGTCACCTCGTCGAAGAGGCAGCCGCCCATGAAGAAGCCGTTCTCGTAGCCCTGCAGCTTGAAGTCGCGGCCATCGACCAGCAGCTTGGCGCCCTCTGCGACGCCCTGGTCGACATAGCCCCGCACCTTCTCGAGGTGCGCCCGGGTGATCATCGGCCCGTAGTCGGACTGCGGATCGTTCGACGGACCGACCTTCAGCGCCTCGACGCGCGGCACCAGCCGCTCGATCAGCGCGTCGGCGGTCTTCTGGCCGACCGGCACCGCCACCGAGATCGCCATGCAGCGCTCGCCGGCCGAGCCGTAGCCGGCGCCGATCAGCGCGTCCGCCGCCTGGTCGAGGTCGGCATCGGGCATGATGATCATGTGGTTCTTGGCGCCGCCGAAGCACTGCACGCGCTTGCCGTGCGCCGTGCCGGTCGAATAGATGTACTCGGCGATCATCGAGGAGCCGACGAAGCCGATCGCCTTGACCCGCGGATCGGTAAGGATCGTGTCGACCGATTCCTTGTCGCCGTTGACGACGTTGAGGATGCCGTCCGGCAGGCCGGCCTCGCTCATCAGCTCGGCAAGACGCATCGGCACGGAGGGATCGCGCTCGGACGGCTTCAGGATGAAGGCGTTGCCGCAGGCGATCGCCGGCGCAAACTTCCACATCGGGATCATCGCCGGGAAATTGAACGGCGTGATGCCGGCGACGACGCCGAGCGGCTGGCGCATCGAATAAAGGTCAATGCCCGGGCCTGCGCCCTCGGTATACTCGCCCTTGAGCAGGTGCGGGATGCCACAGGCAAACTCGCAGACCTCGACGCCGCGCTGGATCGAGCCCTTGGCGTCGGCAATCGTCTTGCCGTGCTCGGCCGACAGCAGCGCCGCCAGATGGTCCATGTCCTTGGCGATGAGCTCGAGGAACTTGAAGAACACACGCGCCCGGCGCTGCGGGTTGGTCGCCGCCCACTCGACCTGCGCGGCCTCGGCATTGGCGATCGCGGCCTCGGTCTCGGCTTTCGTGGCCAGCGCCACCTTCGCCTGAACCTCGCCGGTATTCGGGTTGAAGACGTCGCCGAATCGCCCGCTCGTGCCCGCGATCCGCTTGCCCCCGACAAAGTGGCCGATTTCCTTGGTCATGCCGCGCTATCCCGCCGCAGCGGGATCTCCCTGTTGTTGTGTTTGTGCACGCGTTTGCCCGGCCGGCGACCTGCCGTCGCCGATCCGGTGCCTGTCTCGTCTTTAGCTCTTTTGCAGGCCGGAGGCAAAAGGCGGTGTCCGGAGCTGGAGCCGGCGCCGCCACCGGCTGCCGGCATGTGCCAGGGCTCGTCCCGGAACATGAAGGGAAACCCGCCTCGAAGACGGTCGAAAACCGCAGGATGCTGTCAGTATCGCGCCTGCGGGCTCGCCCGGTGATGGGCATGGCAGATTGCGATGGCGAGCGCGTCGGCGGCATCGTCGGAATCGAATTCCGCTTTCGGCAGCAGCACTTTGACCATTGCCCGAATCTGCCGCTTTTCCGAATGTCCGGCCCCGACGATGGCCTTCTTGACCGCGTTCGGGGCGTATTCGCCGACCGAGAGCCCGGCCCGCGCCGGGACGAGCAGCGCGATGCCGCGCGCCTGGCCAAGTTTCAGCGTTGCCGATGCATCACGGTTGACGAAGGTGCATTCGACCGCCGCCTCGTCCGGCCGATAGCGCTCGACGACGGCGGCAAGCCCGTCATGGATCGCGACCAGCCGGTGCGCCAGTTCGTCGTCGGCGTTGGAAGTCACCGAGCCAGCCCCGATAAAGGTCAGCGCGTTGCCGGTGATCTCGACGACACCCCAGCCGGTCCGGCGAAGGCCCGGATCGATGCCGAGAATGCGCACGGTTTTCGTCATGCGCTGGCCCTGCCCGCGCGCAGGCTGCCGTCACGCATAGGACTTTTCCTCGAAAAGCGCCGAGCCGGACAGCTTGTTGATCTCGCGCTTGAGATCGGCCCGCCGGTCGTTGGTCTTGTAGACGGCGCGCGCCAGCTCGATGAACCGTGGCCCGAAATCGCCAGCCTTTTCGCACAGACGGATTTCGTCCTCGATCTCCCAGAGCTGTTCGTTGACACCGCGCAGGCCCGCCCGAAAGATCTCGAGCGCATCCGTTTCAAGACCAAGCCCGTCAAGTACGGCCTGCAGCTCTGCCCGCTCGCGCTCGACATTGTCGCGCTTGTCGGCATCCTCGATCCGCTCGCCCTTGATCTCGAGGATCGCCAGCTTGTCGATGAGTTCGCCAACGGAAATTGGCACCTTCGGCATCGCGCCGCCCGTCGAGGCCATTCCCTTCTCCCGCATCAACTCGCCCGCCACCTGTTCGATGAGCCCGCGCCAGTCGCCCTGGCGCTGCTGCCGGGCAAGCCGCATCGAGGGATACCATAGCGTATCGGTGCGGTTCTGCAGCCAGCGCCAGTCCGCCCCGAACGCCTTGAGGAGCAGTGTCACCGGCCGCCCGAGCGCCCCGGCGAGATGGCCGACCGCCGTATCGACGGTGACGACGAGGTCGAGACACTCCATCACCGCCGCCGTATCGACAAAGGCGTTCGGCCCCTCGTCGAAATCCGGACCCGGCACGACGATCCGGCTGGCGAACGGCACATCGTCCAACTGATCGGCGCCATGCCCCTTTTGCAGGCTGACAAGGCGCACCCCGGCAAGGCGCGCCAGCGGCTCGAAATCGGCAAGGCGCGCCGAGCGCCCGCGGTCGATCTCGCCGGTCGGATTGCCCTGCCAGGAAATGCCGATCTTGAAGCCGGGACCAAGCCGCTCGCGCCAGCGCGCCACGCGCTCCGGCTCGGCGGCGAGATACGGCCGCTCCATGGTGTAGACCGACGGCTGAAGGCCGAGCGCCATCGGCAGGTTGAGCAGCGGCGTCCAGCCCTTGATGCCCTCGACCCGGCCGGGCTCGCGCAGCGATTTCAGCGTCATCGGACAGTCGAGCGTGCCGAGCAATGCCGCGAGCGCCGGCTCGCAGACGAAAGTGACCGCGGTGCCCGCCGCAACAAGGCGCGGCAGGAACCGGACAAACTGGATCGTATCGCCAAGCCCCTGTTCGGCAATGACCAGCAGCGACGGCGGCAGCGCGCCGCCGCGCCACGGCGCCCAGGGTTGCGGCTTGCCGTCAGGCCCCGGCCGCGTCACTTGCGGCGGCTTGTCCATCAGCCGGAAACGGACCTCGAAGAGCTGCCAGGCCCGCTGCCAGTCTTCCTTGAAGAAATGCGCCCGGGCAAGCGACGCCCGCGCCCCGACGTGGCTCGGCGTCCGCCGGAGCAGCGCACTGGCGACCGCGATCGCCTCGTCATGCCGGCCAAGGTCGACGAGCACATTGGCAAGGCGCACCAGCGCGTCGGCATTGTCGGGCGCGCGGGCCAGTGCGGCATGGAACGCCGCCTCCGCCTCGTCGAGCACGCCGCAATCGGCAAGCGCCATGCCGTGCCGGATCGCCAGCGCCACATCCGCCGGAAAAAGCGTCCGCGCCCGCGCCAGATAGCCAAGCGCCGCACGCGGATTGCCCGAGGCGAGAAATCCCTCGGCAAGCCGGCGCAACTGGTCCGCCTCGCGCGCGGCATCGGTCTCGCCCGCCGACGGACCGATGTCCTCGCCAGCCTGCCGCGCTTCCGCTGCCATCTGTCCTGCTCCCCGGCCGCAACCGCCCCGACCGCCAAATCGATCAAGCCTGCACTGTCCGATCGCCATGGTTAGCCAATCGTTAACGCCTCATGCCGCCGATAATATTTGACCGGGAAGAAAAATATAAATTTAGCAAATACCCGCGGAGTTCATCAATTATTCGACGAAAAACAGAATTCGCCCGAAAACAGGGCATCTGAAATTAAATAAAAATATATCGGGATCGGCAAAAATCGCAAGGTAAGCGGTGCCAGTTCACGGCATCCGGGGGCCAATCGATGAGCGCAATTGGACGATTCGGACGGATGATTGGACTACATCCGGAGGATTCCAGGGAATTTGCCCGGGCACGCTATGTAACCCTGGCAAAACAGTTGCCGCTGCTCTACCTCGGCGTCCTCATCAATACCGTTGCCGTCGCTGCCAATTATTATGGCCATGCGCCGACCATCCTTCTTGTGATCGCCATCGTTCCCTTCGTCATTTTCGCTGCCGAGCGGCTGTATTACTGGCTCCGCCTCGACCCGGGCCTCGCTGACGACAAGCGCGTCGGCGAGGAGCTGCGCCGGGTGACGATCGTTTCTTCGGCGGTCAGTGTCGTTTATTCCGGCTGGATGGTGGCGCTCTTCGCGTTCTCCGACCCGACCCGGTTCATCTTCCTCAGCCTGTTCACATTCGTGTGGACCGTGAACGCCGCCTACACCCTGTCTGCGGTGCCGCACGCCGCCATCTTCATCATCGGCGCCATGAGCCTGCCGCTCATCTCCGGCGTCGCTGCCCACGGCGAGATGGTCTATCTCGTCGCCGCCCTGCAGTTCACCTTCACTGCCATCCTGACCGTGCACATCGTGCGCACCAACTACAACGGCCTTGCCGTACTGACCGCCGCCCGGCGCGAGGTCGAGGAAAAGCGCGAGCAGGCCGAGGCCTCCCGCCAGCGCATCAGCGACCTTGCGTTCAGGGACCCGCTCACCGGCCTTGCCAATCGCCGCAGCTTTGAAATCCACCTCGACGGCATTACTGCCGGGCGCTTTGCCAAGGAAGAACCCTTCGCCGTCGCCATCATCGACCTCGATGGCTTCAAGCCGATCAACGACGTCTATGGACATCGGGCCGGCGACGCGGTCCTGCGCGAGGCCGGAGCCCGCATGACCGCCGTGCTCGGCGAGAAGGACGTGATCGCCCGCCTCGGCGGCGACGAGTTCGGCGCAATCCTGCCCCAGGCCCGCACCTTCGCCGACGCCGAGGCGCTTGGCTGGCGCATTTGCGAGGCGCTGCGCGAACCGTTCCGGGTCGACGGCCGCGAGGCCCGCCTGTCCGGCTCCTGCGGCATTGCCCTGTTCCCAGATGCCGGCCGCGATCCGGACACGCTGATGGCGCATGCCGACAACGCCCTCTACACCTCGAAGGACGTCGCCCGCGGCGGCGTCACCCTTTATTCGGAGAGCATCGAGCAGACGATCCGCCACCGCGCCCGCATCGAACAGGCACTGCGGCGGGCCATCAACGACGACGCCATCGAGGTCTATTTCCAGCCGATCTTCCGCCTGTCGACCCTCGACGTTCTCGGCTTCGAGGCCCTCGCCCGCTGGCGCGACGAGGATCTCGGCCGCGTCTCGCCGGCCGAGTTCATCCCGATAGCGGAAGAGGCGGGCATCATCTCCGATCTCACCGACCTGCTCCTGCGCAAGGCCGCGGCCTACGCTGCGGTCTGGCCGTCGAGCGTCGTTCTCTCGTTCAATATCTCGGCCGTCGAGCTTGTCCGGCCGACGACGGGCCTGCGCATCCTGTCCGCCCTCGGCCGCGAAGGCCTGTCGCCGAACCGTCTCGAGATCGAGATCACCGAGACGGCGCTGATGAGCGACTACGAGGCCACCCGCCCGAACATCGAACAGTTGCGCGACGCCGGCGTGCGCATCGCCCTCGACGACTTCGGCACCGGCCACTCGAGCTTTGCCCATCTGCAGCGCATCGGCATCGACCGCCTGAAGATCGATCGCAGCTTCACCTCGGCCCTGATCCGCGACCGCCGCACCCAGGCCATCGTCAAGGCGATCGCCGACATGTGCGCCGGCCTCGAGATCGAATGCCTTGCCGAGGGCATCGAGAACCAGCACCAGATCGCCGCCCTGAAGCGCTATGGCTGCGGCCTTGGCCAGGGCTATCTGCTCGGCGTGCCGATGTCGGCCGATGACGCCCTCGTTTTCCTCGACGCCCACTTCGCCGACCGGCCGGACGTCGCTCTTGTTGGCGCCCGCGCCAGGCGCCTGCGCTGACGGCCAACTTGCCAGCCGGAACGAAAACGGCCGCCCGGTGGGCGGCCGTCGACTTTCTGCGTCCTGACGGGATCAGGCGGCGGTGAGCTTCGCCATGACCTCTTCGGAAACCTCGAAATTCGAGAAGACGTTCTGCACGTCCTCATCGTCCTCGAGGATGTTGATCATCCTCATCAGCGAGTTCGCCTTGTCCTCGTCGACCTCGATGGTGTTCTGCGGCTTCCAGACGACGTTGACGGCCTCGGCCTCGCCAAGCGCCTCGGCCAGCGCCGAGGAAACCTCGCCGATCGCCTCGAAGGCGCAGGTGACGACGTGGTTTTCCTCGCTCGACTGGACGTCGTCGGCTCCCGCCTCGATCGCCGCCTCGAGCATCGCATCGGCGTCGCCCGCGCTCGCCGGATAGGTGATCTCGCCGACCCGGTCGAAGCTGAACGAGACCGAGCCGGTCTCGCCGAGCGCCCCGCCATACTTGGAGAAGGTCGCCCGGACCTGGCTCGCGGTGCGATTGCGGTTGTCGGTCAGCGCCTCGACGATGACGGCGACGCCGCCCGGACCATAGCCCTCATAGCGGATCGACTCGTAGTTCGAGGCGTCCGCGCCCATGCTCTTCTTGATCGCCCGTTCGATATTGTCCTTGGGCATGTTCTGCGCCCGGGCGTTCTGGATGGCGAGGCGCAGCGCCGCGTTCATGTTCGGGTCGGGCGCGCCCACCTTCGCCGCCACGGTGATCTCGCGGGCGAGCTTGGAGAACAGCTTGGAGCGCTTCGCATCCTGCGCGCCCTTGCGATACATGATGTTCTTGAACTGTGAATGACCGGCCATGACCTCTTCCCGAGTGCTGCGCCATCGACGGCTCCCGGACCCCGCGGGCTCCACGGCGCGACCTTTCCGGCCAAGGGCGCGGACGATCTCGATGCCGTCGACGAACGAATGAGACGGCGGGTTATAAACTGAAGCGCCGCCAAAAATCCAGATGGCCGGCCAAAAGGCGCAATCGGAACCGATCAGGACGTCGAATCCGGCAGACATTCGGCAAGGTGGCCGCCAATCCGGATCGGCGATATCCGGGTCGCCAGCCCGCTGCGATCGTCGCTGTCGACGACGATGCCCGAAAGCGTCGCCGCCCCGACCGCCGGGGCAAAGCGCGCCGACGGCACCTTGGTCAGGAACCGGCGCAGCGGCTCGTCCTTCTCCATGCCGAGCACGGAATCATAGTCGCCGCACATTCCGAGATCGGAAACATAGGCCGTGCCGCCGGGCAGCACCCGGTGATCCGCCGTCGGCACATGGGTATGCGTGCCGGCAACGACCGTCGCCCGCCCGTCGAGGAAATGCGCCATCGCCTGCTTTTCGCTCGTCGCCTCGGCATGGAAGTCGACGATGACGAGATCCGCCTCTTCACCGAGCGCGCAGCTCTCGAGCGCCGAGGCGACGCTGGCGAACGGATCGTCGAGCGCGTCCATGAACACCCGGCCCATGGCGTTGACGACCATCACCCGGGCCCCGTTCCGGGCGATGAAGAGATTGGCGCCGCGCCCCGGCGTGCCGGCCGGAAAATTCGCCGGGCGCAGGAGCTGCGGCTCGCGCTCGATGAACACCAGCGCCTCGCGCTGGTCCCAGGCGTGGTTGCCGGTGGTGATGACGTCGGCACCGGCATCGATGATCTCCCGGAAGATCGGCTCGGTGATGCCGAAGCCGCCGGCGGCGTTCTCGCCGTTGACGACGACGAAATCGAGCCCGAGCTCGTCGACGAGGCGCGGCAGGTGATCGAGCACGACCCGCCGGCCCGCACGCCCGACCACATCTCCGAGCATCATCGTTCGCATCGCCGTCCCGATCCTTCAGTCGCGTGCCGCCCCGGCCCGATTGCCGCGGCAGTCTATCGCCTCGCATTCGGTCAGGACGAGGTCAAGCCGCCGGTCGTGATTTTCCATCGGCACGGTCGCGGTTTCCTGCGCTGAAAAGGCGATTCCCGCCGTCCGCAGCGGACCATCCGCAAGGAGCGCCGTGATCGCCCGGTCATAGAAGGATTTGCCGTACCCCAGCCGCCCGCCCGTCCGGTCGAAGGCGAGCAGCGGCACGAGCAGCAACGAAGGCCTGACCGTTTCAGCATCCGCCGCCGGCTCGCGCGTCCCGAACCCGGCGGAAACGAGCGGCTCGCCCGGCCGCCAGCGGCGAAAGACGAGGCCGTCCGCGGTCACCGCCGGCAGCGCGATTGTCGCGCCGGCTTCATCAAGCACGGCAAGGAGGGGCAGCGGATCGATCTCGCCGCGAATCGGCGAAAAGCCGGCAATGACCTCCCCCGCGACCGGCTCGAGACGGGCAGCATGGCCGGCGAGCGCCGTCGCGGCATGCACCCGGACCTGCGGCGCAAGGGCCGCCCGGCGCGCCAGCATCCCGGCGCGCAGCGCGGCCTTGGCATCAGCGATCGCGCCGGCATCCGCGGCACGCTCGGCCCCGGTTGCGGAAAGCTGCTCTGGACTGGATGAGGTCAATGACGGCCGCCGGTCCTGTCATGCACCGCCGGCGCGGCCGCATATCCGGCCCGCCGCCCGCCGGCTGGGAAAAGGTGATGACGAAGCCACCTCGGCCGTTGGAAAATTCGATCCCGGGAAACCTACAGCGTAGGTGGGCGCCGTATGAAAAAGCCCTCGGGCTTTACCAGGGACAGCTCCCTTAAGGATCGATAAGGCCCCGGGGATGCAAGCTCCTGACGAACCGCGCAGCCTCGCCATCTCGATATATAGAACCGCCCGCCGCGCTCCGCCAGCGCCATTCGCATCGACAATGCGCCGGCCGGTCCTCAAATGACGTCCGCCCCCCGCCGCCGGGTCGCGCCGCGCCCGCCATCGACGAGCCGCAACGGCGCCGCCGGCTCATGCCCGCGCACCCGCCGGCGCTCGGCATAGGCCGCTGCCTCCTCGACCAGCAGGCCGGCAAGCCCTTCCGGCGTCAGCATCCGCAAAATGATCATCGCCATCTCCCGTGAAAGCCGGACCGCAATCGGTTCCGTTCATGTCGAACATCATTATTGCAATTCATTCGCATTTGCAAGAAAAGATGCCACGCTACGTGCAACGATGTCCCGCCCGCGATCGGGTCAGGGCGCCGCCACGATGCGCTCGGCAATCTCCGCCCCGTCGGTGATTTCATCGTTCGGATGCAGGATCACCCGATCGCCGGCCGAAAGCCCGTCGACCACCTCGGCCTCGCGCTGGTTGCGCTCACCGATCGACACCTTGACGAGGTGCGCGACGCCATTCTCGACCCGGAAGGTCGCCCAGTCGTCGCCACGTCGGAACAGCGCCGCGAGCGGGACGATGACCGCGTCGGCCTTCTGCCAGACGACGATATGGGCAACGATCCGGAAGCCGTGGCCGAGCTCGCGCCAGACGTCCGGCGGGCTGTCGAGCCGCAGGATCGTCTTGACCCGCTGCTCCTCGATGCCGAGCGCCGATACCTTGGTAAAGGCCGCCGGCTCGATCCGCTCGACCGTCGCATCGAGCGTGCGCGCCCCGCCCCAGGCGTCGATTCGCGCCCTGGCGCCCGGCACAACGCGGACCGCGTCCCGCGACAGGAGATCGACGACGAGTTCGAGATTGGCCGGATCGCCGACCTCGATGAGCGGCGTGCCGGCCGGCACCACCTGTTCGCTCTCGTTGACCACCTTCAGCACCCGCCCGTTCACCGGCGCACGCACCTGAACGCAGCAGTTTTCCGGCCGCGCCTCGTCCTCGCCCGGCTGGATGAGTTGCGCCTTGGCGCTTTCGAGTTCGCGCTTGCGCACGTCGAGCGTGGCCTCGGCGCTGGCAAGGCTTGCCTCAGCCGTTGCGACGTCGAGCCCGGCCTTTTCGAGCGCCCGCTCCGAGATCGTCTTGCGCCGGGCAAGCTCCACCGCGCGCTCAAGATCGCTGCGCGCGAAATCGAGGCTCGACTGATTTTGCCGCACCTGCGCCTCGGCAAGCACCACCGCCGCCCGCGCCGCGCTCACCGCCGCCTCGGCGACGCGCTGGCTGCGCGCATCAAGGAAGGTCGGGTCGGTCGGCTCGACGATGGCCAGCACCGTCTCATTGGCAACGACCTCGTCGCCGACCTTGCGCGGCGAGCGCAGCACCTTGCCGCCTACCGCCGCCGACACGGTGTAGACATCGCGGATGCGCGTCACGCCCTCTTCCTCGACGGTCACTTCGAGCGGCCCGGTCGCGATCGTCGCGATGTCGACGGAATGGGGCTTTGGCTGCAGCGCCCAGACCGAAAGGCCGACGACGGCGGCAAGAACGGTCAGGATGAGGAGGCGGCGAATGGTCTTTCCCATGGCGACGCTCACTCCCGTGTCTTGAGAACTTCGATGAGATCGAGACGGTCGATCCGCCGCCGCACGACAAGCGCGGAAATCGCGGCCGCGCCGAGAACGACGAGGCTCGCCTCGGCAAAGGTCGCCGGCTCGACAAGGAACGGCATGCGGTAGAGCTCGCTCTCGAAGCTTGCCGACATCGCCCGCGCGAAGAGATAGCCGATGCCCCAGCCGAGCGGCTGGGCAAGAAGCGTCAGCAGCGCCAGTTCGCCAAGCAGGATGCCCGAGACTTCCGCCCGCGTGAAGCCGAGGACCCGCAGGCTGGCAAGCTCGCGCGCCCGCTCCGACAGCGAGATCCGGGCCGCGTTGTAGACGACGCCGAAGGCGATGACCCCGGCAAGGCCGACATAGACCGTCACCATGATGAGGATGTTGGTCGCCAGCGTCTCGCGGAATTTCTGCAGCGACACCTTTTGCAGGGCAATGAAATTGGCCGCCGGAATGTCCTCGAGCGCGGCAAAGAGCGCGTCCTCGGCCGCCGTGTCGTAGGCAAGGTGGACGCCGCTGATCAGCGCCCCTTCCCGCGCCATCCGGTTCAGCGCATCAAGGTCCATGTAGCTCGTCAGCCCCATATAGCCCTGGATGATCGCCGTCACCGGCACCTCGACGGTGCGCCGCTCGCCGTCGAGGATGTCGACCTCGATGAGATCGCCGAGCCGCGCCTCGAGGATTCGCGCCAGCATGTCGGAAAGCGCGATGCCGCTCTCCGGCAGGACGACGGGCGCGAAATCGACATCGAGCACCCGGCTGAGATCGCCGCTCGCCGGCTTGCCGGTGATTGCCACCCGCCGCTCGCGATGCCCGTGCCGCAGCCGCACCGCCAGCATCCGGTAGGGCTCGACCGTCATCACGCCGGGCAGGCGCGACACCTCGAACGCCGCAGCAAGCCGTTTCGTCTCGGTAAAGCTGATCGAGGCGTTCTGCCGGTCGGCCGATAGAAGGTGACGTCGATCATCAGCCCGATCGAGGGCAGCGTCCACAGCGAGGCAACGAGGATCGACACCCCGAGCGCCATGCCGAGCACCGTCGAGCCGGTGCGCAGCGGCCAGTGCACGAGATGCCGGGTCACCATGATGACCGTCTTCGGCAACAGGTCGCGAAACGCCCCGGGGAGGGCGAACAGGCGGCGATAGCGCTGGTGCCGGCGGCGACATGGCAACAGCCGGCGACAGCCCGACGACCCCGGCGACCGCCCGCACGGCACCGACGAGCGCCGCGCCGAACGTCACCGCCGCGCCCGTGAGATAGACGCTCGGGTCCTTGTCGAAGACGAGGAACGGGAAATGGAAGAATTTCTGGTAGAGCAGCGTCAGCCCGACCCCGAGCCAGGTGCCCCCGACCGCGCCGATGACGATGCCGGCGGCGGCAATGACCGCGACGAACTGCAGATAGTGCGAGCCGACCGCCAGGCTGCCATAGCCGATCGCCTTCAGAAGGCCGATCTGCTCGCGCTCCAGCGCCACCAGCCGGCTCATCGTCATGTTGACGAGAAACGCCGCAACGACGAGGAAGATCGGCGGCAGCACCTTCGCCATCGCCCCGAGCTGCTTCAGCTCGGCGTCGAGAAAGGCGTGCGAGGTCTGGTCCTTGCGGGCATAGGCGCCCTCCCCGCCATAGCGCTTCAGGATGACGTCGAGTTCGTCGATCACCGCTTGCTCGGAAGCATCGCGCATCAGCGACAGCGTTACGTTCGAAAACGCCCCGTCGAGATCGAACGCCGCCGCCAGCGCCTTTTCCGACATCCAGACGACGCCGAACCGCCGGTCGTCCGGCATCAGGTCCCATGGGCCGAGACTGTAGATGTACTCCGGCGAAAGACCGATGCCGACGATCGTCAGCCGGCGTTTGGCGCCGTTCAGCAGTGCCTCGAAATGGTCGCCAAGCCCGAAGTGATGCGCGTCGGCGAAGGCGGCATTGATCACCACCTCGCGGTCGTCGCCGGCGATCGGCATGCGCCCGGCGCGCATGTAGAGCACGTTGAGGCGCTGCTCGCCGATATCGGGCAGGGAGACGAACATCGCCGAGGCCGGCTCGCGCATGCCCTCGATATCGAGCAGCGCCAGCTTGACGATCCGCGTCTCGACGGCCGCGACGCCCGGTATTTCGGCGATCCGTCCGGCGAGCACCGAAGGCGCCCGCGTCACCCCGGCGAAAATATCGGCAAACCGGTTGCGCTCGTAATAGGCCGCCCGCGTTTCCGACAGCGAGGCATAGGCACCGGCGGCAAGAATGAGCGTCGCGACACCCGCCGCCATGACGAGCGCGATCGCCAGCGCCTGCGGCCACAGCCGCCTGAGGTCCCGTCCAAGCTTGCGGCCGAGCATCGCCATCGGCTCACCACGAAATATCCGCGGGCCGCTTGCGGGTGGCGTTCGCCTCCCGCCCGACGATCCGCCCGTCGCCGAACTGGACCACCGAATGGGCGATCTCGCGAATGGCGACGTTGTGGGTGATGACCAGCGTCGTGGTGCCGAGCTCGGCGTTGACGGCAACCAGCGCCTCGAGGACGCGGATGCCGGTCCTCGAATCGAGCGCCCCCGTCGGCTCGTCGCAAAGGAGCACGTCCGGCCGCTTGGCGATCGCCCGCGCGATCGCCACCCGCTGCTGCTCGCCGCCGGAAAGCTGGGCCGGGAAGTGATCGGCCCGATCCTCGAGCCCGACCAGCGCCAGCGCCTCGCGCGGCTTCATCGGGTGGCGCGCGATCTCGGTGACGAGCGCCACGTTCTCGACTGCCGTCAGGCTCGGCACCAGATTGTAGAACTGGAAGACGAAGCCGACATGGTCGCGCCGGTAGCGCGTCAGCCCGCGCTCGTCGAGCGCCGTCAGCTCGTGGTCGGCGAACCAGGCTTCGCCCGAGGTCGCCCGGTCGAGCCCGCCAACGATGTTGAGAAAGGTCGACTTGCCCGACCCCGACGGCCCGAGCAGCACGACGAAATCGCCGGCCGCCGCCGAGAAGTCGATGCCGCGCAACGCGTGCACCTCAACCTCGCCGGTGCGATAGATCTTCCTCAGATCCTTCGTGCGGAAGATCGGATTGGTCATCGCCGCCCCGCTTGCCGGTCCACATTCCTCATATGGGCAGACGAGGCCGAAATCCAAACCGCGAGGCGGTCGCGCCACCCCGTCAGCCCTGCCAGCCCGTCAGGCCTCGTCGTCCGATGGCATCATCAGGTTGAGCGCCAGCCGTCCGCCATCGGCATAGATTGTCTGGCCGGTGAGATAGCTTGCCTCGTCGGACGCGAGAAACGCCGCGATGGCGGCGATTTCCTTCAGTTCCGCCGGCCGTCCGAGCGGCGTGCGCGCGGCGATCTTGAGGCGCAGCGCCCGGTCGCCGTTGACCGGTCCGTTGCCATCCCCGGTTTCCTCGCAATTGACCGCCGCCGGCCCGATTGCGTTGACCCGGATGCCATGCGGCGCAAGTGCCAGCGCCATCGCCTTGGTAAGCTGGCCGACCGCCCCCTTCGAGGCGCAGTAAGCCGCCTGTCGCGGCATCGCCACGAGCGCCCCGACCGAGGAAAGATTGATGATCGTCCCGGCCGGCTTGCCCTCGCCGACCGCCTCGACCATCAGCCGGGCGACCGCCTGTCCGCACAGGAACTGGCCCTTGAGATTGGCGCGCAGCACCCGGTCGAACTCGTCCTCCTCCATTTCGAGGAAGTCCTCGTCCTGCGTGATCCCGGCGGCATTGACGAGAATGTCGATGGTCCCGAAGGACGATGACGTCGCCGCGATCATGTTGCGAACGTCGAGCCGCTCGGAGACATCGCCGCAGACGAACTTCACCGTACCGAATGCCGAAAGCGCCTCGATCGCCAGCGCACCGGCCTTCTCGTCGACGTCGGCAATGACGACCTTGGCGCCGTCGGTCACGAACCGGCGGGCAATGGCAAGCCCGATGCCGCCGGCGCCGCCCGTGACGATGGCGACCTTGTTCTGCAAGCTCATGGTGATTCCTTCGATCCGGCTTCTTAGGGCCTTATACCCCATGAAACGCAGCTTCGAAGGCCAATAATCCACCGTTGCGCCGGCGTGTCGCCCGCTGGCCGCCGCCCGCGCCGACTTCAGGGCGTCGGCAGCTTGAGGTCCGGCGCCTTCTCGATCGTCTGCGTCGTGGTGATCTCGAAGCCGTTGCCGGCCATCCGGTAGACCGCCCGCTCGATCCAGCCGGTCGCCGGAACGATCCAGTATTTGTGGTGATTTTCATAGCCGCCGGTGCTCGTGGCGGTGTAGTCGCCCTCGACGGTCTCGTAGGCGACGCCCTCGAAGGTCTCCTCGCCGCAGGCCGCGTTCCGCGCGCTCTCGATATCGGCGAGGCGTCCCTTGCGCGCCGCCTCGGTTTCCGCCGCGCTGTCGATGTCGCGGATCTTCTGCCACGACTTGCCCTTGTCATAGGAGGCGAACATCGCGCTCTTGTGCACCATCGACCACGGCAGGTTTTCCGGCTCGATCATCTCGCTCATCCAGTGATCGGGCGCGAGCTGATAGTTCCAGTTCCGTGTCGGCTTGGCGCCCTTCATTTCCTGAACGGCGAGGATCTTCACCGGTCCGGCTTCGCCATAGCCGTCGACGACGAGGCGGGCGAACCGCTCCTCGCAGGTCTCGGCATGGCCAGTGCCGGCCTGTCCGAGAACACCGGCCAGCCCGACAACGACGCCGCCAGCGACAAGCATCCGTTTCACGATCACCCTCCCTTGCGTCCCTTGTCTGGAACAAGTCTAGCAAGGATGGACGGTTTGGCCACCGTGGCGGTGCAGCGCGCCGAAAAAGGTGCCTTTCAAACGGATTGGGAGCCGCTCCGAAAAGCCGGAGGCCGGGCGGCATTGCTGCCGTCCGGCCCCGAAATCCGTCAGGTCTGCAAGCTTCAGGCGCTGCCGACGCCATGCGCCTTGAGGCTCTCGGCGATCTCGCCGAGGATCGAGGGATCATCGATCGTCGCCGGCGTCTTGTACTGCTCGCCATCGGCGATCTGGCGCATCGTGCCGCGCAGGATCTTGCCCGAGCGCGTCTTCGGCAGCCGCGCCACCACCATCACGATCTTGAACGCCGCAACCGGGCCGATCTTGTCGCGAACGAGCGCGATCAGTTCCTTCTCGATGTCCTTCTCCGGCCGGTCGACGCCGGCCTTGAGCACGACGAAGCCCGCCGGCACCTGGCCCTTGAGCTTGTCGGCGATGCCGATGACGGCGCACTCGGCGACGTCCTGATGGCTGGCGAGCACCTCCTCCATGCCGCCCGTCGACAGGCGATGGCCGGCGACATTGATGATGTCGTCGGTGCGCGCCATGATGAAGAGGTAGCCGTCCTCGTCCATGAAGCCGGCGTCCGCGGTCTTGTAGAAGCCCGGGAACTCTTCCAGATAGCCCGCCTTGAAGCGCTCGTCGTTGTTCCACAGCGTCGGCAGGCAGGCCGGCGGCAGCGGCAGCTTGACGACGATGTTGCCGAGCGTGCCCGGCTTCACCGGATGGCCGGCATCGTCCAGCACCTGCACGTCATAGCCGGGCATCGCGACGGTCGGCGAGCCGTACTTGACCGGCAACTGGCCGAGACCGACCGGATTGCCGGCGATCGCCCAGGCCGTCTCGGTCTGCCACCAGTGGTCGATGACCGGCACGTTCAGCATCCGCTCGGCCCACTGGATGGTGTCCGGGTCGGCGCGCTCGCCGGCAAGGAACAGCGTGCGCAGCGAGGCAAGGTCGTACTTGCCGATGAAGGTGCCGTTCGGGTCTTCCTTCTTGATCGCCCGGAACGCCGTCGGCGCCGTGAACAGCGCCGCGACCTTGTGCTCGGCAATGACCCGCCAGAACGTGCCGGCGTCCGGCGTGCCGACCGGCTTGCCCTCGAACAGGATCGTCGTGCAGCCGGCGAGCAGCGGCGCGTAGACGATGTAGGAGTGGCCGACCACCCAGCCGACGTCCGAGGCCGCCCAGAACACCTCGCCCGGCTCGATGCCGTAATGGTTCTTCATGCTCCAGTGCAGCGCCACCATGTGGCCGCCATTGTCGCGCACGACGCCCTTGGGCACGCCCGTCGTGCCGGAGGTGTAGAGAATGTAGAGCGGATCGGTCGCCTCGACCGCGGTGCAGCCCGGATCGCGGCCGGCCGCCATCGCCGCGCCAACGAGGTCGGCATAATCGAAGTCGCGGCCCTCGACCATCGTCGCCGCCGCCTGCTCGCGCTGAACCACGAGGCACTTCTCGGGCTTGTACTTCGACATGTCGATGGCGCCGTCGAGCAGCGGCTTGTAGGCGATGACCCGGCCCGGCTCGATGCCGCACGACGCCGAGATGATCATCTTCGGCCGCGCATCGTCGATGCGGGTGGCAAGCTCCTTGGCCGCAAAGCCGCCGAACACCACCGAATGGATCGCGCCGATGCGGGCGCAGGCCAGCATCGCAAAAGCCGCTTCCGGCACCATCGGCATGTAGACGATGACGCGATCGCCCTTCGTCACGCCGAGGTCGGCGAGCACCGCGGCAAGCGCCGCCACTTCCCGCTTCACCTCGGCAAAGGTGTAGACGCGCTGCTTGCCGGTGATCGGGCTGTCGTAGATGACGGCCGGCTGATCGGCCCGCCCGCCATCGGCGTGCCGGTCGACGGCGTTGTAGCAGGTGTTGCAGGTTCCGCCCGGGAACCAGCGGCCATAGACGCCGGCCTCGCCGTCGAACACCTTGTCGAACGGCTTCACCCAGTCGATCGCCTTGGCCGCCTCCGCCCAGAACGCGTCCGGGTCGTTCTTCCAGCCTGCATAGACCTCGTGATAGCGGCTTGCCATATGACTTCCTCCCCCGGCGCCGTTTCGCGCCATACCTTGCCCTGGCGCGGTTCCACGCCAATCTTGCTTTGAATCCCTTCGCGCGCCCTTCGGCGCAGGGCGCGGCCGGCCCGAGTTTCCGCCATCGCGCCCCCTCCTTTCAAGTCCGCCGCGCCCCCGACTATCGGCTATTGACGATGTTCACCCCGCGCACGCCCGTTCGCTCGATGCCCGACCATCGCCGATCTTGCCGCGCGTCCGGCATTGGTCTTTATTCCTCCCGATTTCCCGCTCAACCGGAGGGCGCCTCGTGACGACCAATCCTTACGAGATCGATCTCGACAAGAATGCCGCCAACTACCAGTCGCTGACGCCGCTGACCTTCCTTGCCCGCTCGGCGCTGGTGTTCCCCGACCATGTCGCCATCATCCACGGCAAGCAGCGCACCACCTATCGCGACTTCTATGCCCGCTCGCGCCAGCTTGCCTCGGCGCTGAAGAAGCGCGGCATCGCCAAGGGCGACACCGTCTCGGTGATGCTCTCCAACACCCCGCCGATGCTCGAGGCCCATTACGGCGTGCCGATGATCGGCGCCGTGCTGAACACGCTGAACACCCGCCTCGACGCCGCCATCATCGCCTTCTCGCTCGATCATGCCGAGACGAGGGTGCTGATCACCGACCGCGAGTTCGCCGGCACCGTCAAGGAGGCGCTGTCGCTCTGCAAGAACCCGCCGCTCGTCATCGACTATGATGATCCGGAGTTCCCGCAGACCGGCGAAATGCTCGGCGAGATCGAGTACGAGGCCTTCATCGCCGATGGCGATCCCGAATTCGTCTGGCAGATGCCGGCCGACGAATGGGAATCGATCAGCCTCAACTACACTTCCGGCACCACCGGCAATCCGAAAGGCGTCGTCTACCACCATCGCGGCGCCTCGCTGCTCGCCGTCGGCAATGTCGTCACCGGCGCCATGGGCCGCCATCCGGTCTACCTGTGGACCCTGCCGATGTTCCACTGCAACGGCTGGTGCTTCACCTGGTCGCTGTCGGTCGTCGCCGGCACCCATGTCTGCCTGCGCTGGGTCCGCCCGAACCTCATCTGGGAGGCCCTTGCCGAGCACAGGGTGACCCAGCTCTGCGGCGCGCCGATCGTCATGTCGACGATCCTCAACGCTCCGGCCGGGATGAAGCGCGACCTCACCCAGAAGGTCGAGTTCTTCACCGCCGCCGCCCCGCCACCGGAAGCGGTCCTTGCCGCCATGGCCGACGCCGGCTTCAACGTCACCCATCTTTACGGCCTGACCGAGACCTATGGCCCGGCGGTCGTCAACGACTGGAAGGACGAGTGGAACGACCTCGAGGGTCCGGCCCGCGCCGCCAAAAAGGCTCGCCAGGGCGTGCGCTATGCCGCGCTCGAGGACCTCACCGTCATGAACCCGGAGACCATGGAGCGCGTGCCCGACGATGGCGAGACCATCGGCGAGGTCATGTTCCGCGGCAACATCGTCATGAAGGGTTACCTGAAGAACCCGAAGGCGACCGGCGAGGCCTTCGCCGGCGGCTGGTTCCATTCCGGCGACCTCGGCGTCCTGCATCCCGATGGCTACATCCAGCTCAAGGACCGCTCCAAGGACATCATCATTTCCGGCGGCGAGAACATTTCCTCGATCGAGGTCGAGGACACGCTCTACAAGCACCCGGCGGTGGCCGCCGCCGCCGTCGTCGCCAAGCCCGACGACAAGTGGGGCGAGACGCCCTGCGCCTTCGTCGAGCTGCGCCCCGGCATCGAGGCGAGCGCCGAGGAAATCACCCAGTGGTGCCGCGAACATCTCGCCCACTTCAAGGTGCCGCGGGCTGTCGTCTTCACCGAAATCCCGAAGACCTCGACCGGCAAGATCCAGAAGTTCAAGCTGCGCGAACTGGCCAGGTCCATGTGACGCTGGAAGGCAGCAGCGGACAGGAAAAAGGGGGCCTTTCGGCTCCCTTTTTTGCGACCGCGTGCGGCGTCACTCGCCAAGCTGCAGCAGCGAGCCGGTGCGCCGCGCCGAGGCAAAGAGCGCAAAGAACGCAACGAGCGCGGCCGAGAACAACAGCACGTTGAGTCCGGCGGCCTTCAGCATCAGGTCGGCCCGGAACACGCCGTCGAGCACCAGTGCCCGGAGCCCCTCGAAAACATAGGTCGGCGGCAGCATCAGCGCGATCGACTGCAGCCAGCCGGGCAGCGTCTCGACCGGATAGTAGACGCAGGACAACGGCAGCAGCAGGAACGTCAGCGACCAGGCAAGGTTCTCCGCCCCGAGCCCGTTGCGCAGCACCAGCCCGGAAACGACCAGCCCGATCGACCATGACGTGAAGATGAGATTGCCGAAGAAGGCCGCGAGCGCGAGACCGAGGCTCCACAGGTTGAAGCCGAAATAGAACATCGCCAGCAGGCTGACCGGCACGAAGCCGATGATGAGACGCACGATGCTCATCGTCATCAGCGCCGCGATGAACTCGCCCGGCTTCAGCGGGCTCATCATCAGGTTGCCCATGTTGCGCGCCCACATTTCTTCCAGAAACGACACGGAAAAGCCGATCTGGCCGCGAAACAGGATGTCCCAGAGCAGCACCGCGCCGATGAAGGTCGCCCCGGCCCGGGCGAGCGCCCCCTCATGGCCGGCAAACGACATCTGCAGGAAGCCCCAGGTGATCATCTGCACCGCCGGCCAGTAGATGAGCTCGACAAGGCGCGGCCAGGACGAGCGCAGGAGAAACCAGTAGCGCAGCACCATTGCCGAGATCCGGCGCATCGAGGCCCCGGCCGTTGCCGGGTCGCGAAGAAGGTGCTGGCTCGTCATCGAACGGTCCTCAGCTTTCGACGGCGCGGCCGCGGGCGACATCGAGGAAGACGTCCTCGAGCGTATCGCGGCCATAGCGGGAAACAAGGCCGGCCGGACTGCCCTGATCGACGATCCGCCCGCCCTTCATCATGATGACGTCGCCGCAAAGCCGCTCGACCTCGGGCATGTTGTGCGAGGCCAGCAGGATCGTCGCGCCGCGCTCCCGGCAATAGGTCTCGAGCCGGGTCCTGATCCAGTCGGCCGTATCCGGATCGAGCGACGCCGTCGGCTCGTCGAGCAGCAGCAATTCCGGCGAATTGATCAGCGCCTTGGCGAGGCTGACGCGGGTCTTCTGGCCGGCCGAGAGCCGCCCGGTCTCCCGGTCGAGCAGGGCTTCAAGGTCGAGGTCGGCCGCCAGTGCCGCGATCCGCGCCTCGATCTCGAGAACGCCGTAGAGCATGCCGAACACCTTGAGGTTCTGGCGCACCGTCAGCCGGTGCGGCATGTCGATATAGGGGCTCTCGAAATTCATCCGGTGCAGCACTTCGTGCCGGGCCGTGGCGATGTCGCGCCCGAGCACCTCGATCCGCCCGGACGTCGGCAGGATGAGGCCCATGATCATCGCGATCGTCGTCGTCTTGCCGGCGCCATTGCCGCCGAGCAGTCCGGTGATCGCTCCTGCCGCGACCTCGAAGCTGACGCCATCGACCGCCCGCACCCGGCCATAGGCCTTGACGAGATCGACGACGCGGATGGCGGGCACGGCTGTTTCGGGCATGGCGGGGCGGCGGGATGGGGCGAGAGGGCGATTCGATGTCGACTTCCGATCAAGGACATAATACGGAATTTGGGGCACAAGGAGGCCGGCGGAAACGGTCGCCGGCAATGAACGCGCCAGATGCGCGTCAGGACGCGGGACCGGCCGGCCCGCCATCCGAGGGGGAAACATGATCGACATCGCGCTTGCGCCACCGGACTTTTCCGATCGCCGGCTGCGGCTCGAGACGCTGGTGCGCCTGCGCTGGCTCGCCGTTGCCGGTCAGGCGCTCGCCGTCCTGTTCACCGCCGCCGTGCTCGACGCCCCTTTCTCGGTCGGCCTCTGCTTTGCCGTCGTCGCCCTCTCCGCCTGGCTGAACATCTACCTGAAGATGCGCTTCTCCTCGACCCATCGTCTGGAGAACCGCTGGGGCGCCCTGCTCCTTGCCTATGACATCGTCCAGCTCGGCGCCCTGCTCTACCTGACCGGCGGCCTCGGCAACCCGTTTGCCCTGCTGCTGCTTGCCCCGGTTCTGGTCTCGGCGACGATCCTGCCGCCGAAGCGCACCATCATTCTCGGTCTGCTGGTGCTGGCGATCGCCACGGCGCTGGTTGTCTGGCACGAGCCGCTGCCCTGGAACGAGAACGACCCCCTGAAGCTGCCGTTTCTCTATATCGCCGGCGTCTGGGTGGCGCTGGCCTGCGGCACCGTCTTCATGGGCGTTTATGCCTGGCGCGTCGCCGAGGAGGCCCGCCAGCTCGCCGATGCGCTGACGGCGACCGAACTCGTGCTGTCGCGCGAGCAGAACCTCTCGGCCCTCGACGGCCTTGCCGCCGCCACGGCCCACGAGCTCGGCACACCGCTGGCAACCATCACCCTCGTTGCCAAGGAGATGCAGCGCGACTTGCCCGAGGACAGCCCCTATGCCGAGGACGTCGCCCTGATCCGCACCCAGGCCGAGCGCTGCCGCGACATCCTGCAGAAGCTCGCCTCGCTTGGCAGCGAGAGCGATCAGGAATTCGCCCGGCTTCGCATCAGCCACCTGCTCGACGAGGTCGTCGAGCCGCACCGCAATTTCGGCGTCGAGATTGCCATTTCGGTCTCCGGCGATCGCAGTCTCGAGCCGGTCGGCCAGCGCAATCCCGGCGTCATCCATGGCCTTGGCAACATTGTCGAGAACGCCGTCGACTTTGCCTCGAGCGCGGTCGACATCGAGGTCATCTGGGATACGGCCGCCTGCACCGTGACCGTGATGGACGACGGTCCGGGCTTTGCCCAGGACGTCATCGACCGTATCGGCGACCCGTTCGTCACGACGCGCGGGCCCGGCGTCGCCCAGCCCGACCGCAATCTCGAATCGGGCGGGCTCGGCCTCGGCTTCTTCATCGCCAAGACGCTTCTGGAGCGCAGCGGCGCCCAGCTCGAGTTCTCCAACCGGCCGCCCGGAGCCCATGGCGCGATCATCCAGATCACCTGGCCTCGCTCGGCGATTGAGGCCTGGAGGGCATCACCCGTCAGAGGGGAATGACGCACGAATAGGCATAAGCGTCTTTGACGGCGAGATCTTAGGGCTTATAACAATTCTCAAAGAGACCGACTTCAGTTTTGTGTCATAGGTTTCGGGTACATTTCGGCGAGGGGCTTATGGAAGACCTGGAAAACGCGGGCACGATTGGCGACGACAATTCGCTGCTTATCGTTGACGACGACCGGCCGTTCCTGACGCGCCTTGCACGCGCGATGGAAACTCGTGGTTTCGAGGTTGAGACGGCGGAATCGGTCGGTGAAGGCCTGCGCATGGTCGAGAACCGCACGCCCGCCTATGCCGTCGTCGACATGCGCCTTGGCGATGGCAACGGCCTCGACGTCATCGAGCTCATCCGCCGCCGCCGGCCCGACGCCCGCACCGTCATCCTCACCGGCTACGGCAACATCGCGACCGCCGTCACCGCCGTGAAGCTTGGCGCCATCGACTATCTCGCCAAGCCCGCCGACGCCGACCAGATCTTCATCGCGCTGACCCGTGACCCGACCGAGAAGGCGCCGCCGCCGGAAAACCCGATGTCGGCCGACCGTGTCCGCTGGGAACACATCCAGCGCGTCTACGAGCTTTGCGATCGCAATGTCTCCGAGACCGCCGCCGGGCTGCACCGGCGCACCTTGCAGCGCATTCTCGCCAAGCGCGCCCCGCGCTGAACAAAGCCAGTTGCGCCCCGCGCTGAACAAAGCCAGTTGCGCCCCGCGCTGAACAAAATCAGTTGCGCCCCGCGCTGAACAAAATCAGTTGCGCCGCGTGTTGACGGTCGCCGGGTTTCCCCTCGCCCTCAGATAAGGCCCGCGACCGGCGGGTCCTCGAGGTCGTGCAGCCGCCCGGCCGCGACCTGCGCCATGCGCAGCATCACCGCCTTGCGTGTCGCCCCCGGGAGCTTGTGCTCCGGCGCTTCGCGCAGGATCTCGGCGCCGAACCCGTCGGCAAGGATGAGCCCTGCCGTCTCCGGAAAGACCTCGAGCGGCACCTCGGCCCGTGTCGCAAAGAACAGCCGGTCGCAATGCGCCCGATAGTCCGGCCATTTGTGGTCGGCGCGAAAGTCGGCAAGGCTCGACTTGATCTCGACAATCCAGATCTCGCCTTTCGGCCCGACCGCGAGGATGTCCGCCCGCCGGCCCGAGGCAAGCGTCAACTCCGGCACCATCGCGAACGCGTGGCGGCGCAGCAGCCGCCCGACGCCGCGCCGGATCTCCATCGCGGCCGCCGACTGGCGCCCGTCGACCGGCGCCTTCAGCGCCGCATCGAGGGCAAATCGATCAGGATCGTGTTCGCTCATCCGCCAAGAATGGCACGACCGCAGACGGAACGGAAGAGGAACAGCGCTTTCGGACCCAGTGACGGACCTACGGCTTGTCCTTTGCCGGTGTTTCCGCAGCCGGCCCGTCCGCCGCTGGCGCGTCCCCAGCCGGCGCTGCCGCATCCTTCGTCTCGCCCGTTGCCGGCGCCGCGTCCTTCGCCGCGCCGTCTGCAGAGCCGGACATGCCGTCCATCCCGGACATGCCGGCCGAACCGGAAAAGCCGCCGGCCGGGGCCGTTCCGGGCTCTCCCGGCCAGGCCTGCGCCCGGGCCGCGGCATTGGCGCGATCCTCTTCCGACATGGTGGCAAGGAAGCCGTCGAGCCAGGCGTCGGAAAGCCCCTGCGACCTTGCAACGAGATGCCACTTGCCGGCCTCGACCGGGTCGAGCGGCACGCCGAGACCATTGGCATAGAGCCGGGCAAGGCGGTTCTGGGCGATCGGGTTGCCGGCCTTGGCCGCCTTTTCGAACCAGGCTGCCGCCGCCTTCTCGTCCTTCGGCAGGCCGCGTCCCTTGAACAGCAGGATGCCGTATTCGACCTCGGCCGCGATGAGTCCGCCAACCGCCGCCTTGCCGATCCACTCGGCCGCCCGCGCCTCGTCCTTCGCAACGCCCGCGCCTTCCGCGTAGAGCGTGCCGAGCGCGTATTGCGCCTCGATATTGTTGGCCTCGGCGGCTTCGGTGAACAGCCTGGCGGCGCGCGCGTAGTCCGCCGGCCGCGCCTTGCCCTCCACATAGATGAGGCCGAGATTGTAGGCTGCCGGCGTGTGTCCGCCCGCCGCCGCCTTCTCGAACAGGTCCGCCGCACCGGCCGGATCGCGGCTCGTTCCGCGCCCCTCGAGCTTCATCAAGGCAAGCGCGAACTGCGCCTGCACATTGCCGCTGGCCGCCGCCAGCCCGTACCAGCTCGCCGCCTTTTCGTAGTCGCGCGGCACACCATAGCCGTTCGAGTAAATTTCCGCGAGCAGCGTCTGCGCCGCCGCGTCGCCCGCCGCCGCCCGCGGTGTCGCCAGCCCGAAGGCCGTCAGGTAGTAGCCGCGCTGGAACGCGGCAAACGCCTCGTCGGCCTCGGCCGCCGGTGCGGCCTCGCCGCCGGCCGCCGGCTCGGGCGCGTCGATCTTCGGCAGGGCGCCGCCAGCGTCCTGTGCCGCCGCCGTCGCCGGCAGGGCAATGAGAACGGCAAGAGCGAGCGCCAGCTTGTTCATGCGACCTCCGGTGCCGCCTCGTCGATCAGCCGTTCGGCCTCGGCGACAGCCGCCGCCGGTCCCGCCGGATGCTCCCAGACCGCCGCCCGGAGCGCAATGAAATCGGCTCTCGTCTGCGCCGCCTCGCCGACCGAGGCAATGTCCGCCCCGGCAAGCACCACTGCCGCCGGCTCGAACATCGCTGCCCACCACTCGCCGAGCGCCGCCGTCTTGGGATGAAATTCCGCCTCCTCCGGCTTGTCGAGCATGCCGAAGAACACGTAGTCCGCGCCGGCCTCGCCGGCCTCCATCGCCTCGTGCCGGGTTTTCAGATTGCCAGCCCCGACGATGAGGTTCTGCCGCTGCAGCCGGTCGATCGCGTCGCGCACGCTCTCGATGCCGTCGGCGACATGGATGCCGTCCGCCTTCGCCCGGCCGACGATGCGGCTGTCGCCGGCCAGCACCACCGCCGCGCCGTGCGCCTGGGCGATTGGCGTCAGCGCCTCGGCTATATCCTGCAGCTCGGCCTCGCCGGAGGATTCGCAATGAATGAGCACGGCGGCGACGTCGCCCGCGCCAAGCGCCGCCTCGAGCTGCGGGCCGAATGCGGCCGGATCGATCCGGCGCGGCGTCACGAGATAGAGACGCGGCCGATAATATTCGGCGACCTCGGCCGCCTTTTCCTTGTTCTTTGCCACCCCGAGCACCTCGCATGAGGCCGCAGCGACCGGCCGGTCGCGCGACTCGCTCCTCAAGAATCCTATCCAATCCGAATGCGGCGAAAAACCGTTCGCCCTCTTTGCGCCCGCAGCATCAAGGCCGCAAGCGCAAAGAGGGCGAATGGCAAACGGGCCGGACAGGCAATCGCCCGGCCCCGATCCCGGTCGTGCCGCTCAGCCCTCGGCCGGCGAGATCGCTGCCGGCGCCGGGGCGCTGTAGGTCAGCTTCGGCTGCCGTGCCGCCCGCGTCTCGTCAAGCCGCCGCCGCGGCGCGAAGTAGGGCGCCCCGGCGAACCGTTCGATGTTGCCGCCCTTGGCTGCCATGGCGAGATCGCGCAGCGCGGCAATAAAGAGGTCAAGGCTCGCCTTCGATTCCGATTCGGTCGGCTCGATCAGCAGCGCCCCATGAACGACCAGCGGGAAATACATGGTCATCGGATGGAAGC
>JAWKVW010000024.1:0-54522 GCA_041397845.1 Hyphomicrobiales bacterium
CAACACGGCCAGCGTCAATCGCGAGCGCGAGTTCAACGACTTTCTCGGCCTCGTCAACAAGAGCGTGCGCAATCTCACCATCCGGCGGGTGAAGTCGCAAAAGAGCGCCAACATGGTGGTGTTCCTCGTCGACCGCAGCAATTACCGCTCGACCATCCGCGAGACCTTGCCGCCGGAATACGACACGCGCTTCCTGCAGTCGAACGACTGCTCGGCGATCGTTGCCGCGTCGGGTTACAAGATCCAGCTCGCCTTCGTCTACATTGTTGCCAACGAGACGGCGCGCTCGTTCCGCCACTGCCTCGTCGAGGAAATCCTGCAGAGCCTCGGCCCGGTGAACGACGACTGGCGACTGAAATACAGCATCTTCAATGACTACAGTTCGGTCGACACCTTCGGCGTGTTCGACTGGTACATCCTCAACATGCTTTACGACAAGCGCATCCGGCCGGGCATGAGCCGTACCGAAACGAGAGCGGCGATGCCGGCTGTCATCGCCGATGCGCGCAAGCGGCTGGCCCGGTTGCAGACCCAGAACGCGCCGGCGCGGAAAAAGAAGTCGCGATAGCGACGGCAAGGCCGGCCGCAGGGCCGGCCGGAGCGGCATTAACAGACCGCTAACCACTTAAGAAAACCCATTGCAAACCATAATGATAAGTTGACGCACCGGAGATGCCGGACAGGCGATTGATTCACCATTCGGTTGGAAATCGATCCCTATCGTCGAGACACGCAAGGAGCGCGAGGTCCCTTTCGGCAGAAGCCGCAAGTCGTCTGCGCAGGTCCTGGCATTCGCCGGGCGAAGTGTGCCGCCCGTCCCGTAAAGCGACGAAACCTGTACCGAGTACGTCGATGAACAGAACGATCCTCTCTGCCCTTTCGCTCGCGGTGGCGGCGACGGCGCTGGCGACCAGCGCCGAAGCGACCGACAATCGCTACCGCTCCAAACCCAACATCCAGGTCTCGCAGGAACTGAAGGACCCGTGGCTCCTGCAGCTCCGTCCGAGCTATCGCTTCGGCCCCGGCCGGCAGACGCTGGTCTCGCCGGAAATGCGCGGTGCGCCGGACGTGCGTGTGCGGGCTCCCTCAGGCGAGCCGCCGCTCGCGCCAGGGCGGGTGCGCGTGCGCTCCTCCGGCGGAACCGACGTCTCGGCGCTGTCGCCGCGCGAGTCCGTGCGGGCGCCGGCCAGCGCGCCGGAGCCGAAGAAAGCCAAGACGGCGGCCCGTCAGGTCGATCCGGAGTTCCTGCCGACAGTCGTCGATTATGACGGCGGCCAGTCGCCCGGAACGATCGTTATCGATACCGGCTCGCGCCACCTTTTCCTCGTCGAGGAAGGCGGCACCGCGCGGCGCTATGGCGTCGGCGTCGGCCGCCCGGGCTTTGAATGGGCCGGAACCCACAACATCACCCGCAAGGCCGAATGGCCGGCCTGGGTGCCGCCGCCGGAGATGCGCGAACGCAAGCCCGGCCTGCCGGTCCGCATGGAAGGCGGCCCGGCAAATCCGCTCGGCGCGCGGGCCATGTATCTCGGCTCGACGCTCTACCGCATCCACGGCTCGAACGAGCCCTGGTCGATCGGCAAGGCGGTCTCCTCGGGCTGCATTCGCATGCGCAACGAGGATGTCATGGACCTTTATGACCGGGTGAAGGTCGGCACGAAGGTCATCGTCATGTAACGGGGGGCGGCACCGGCTCCGCCGTCCATCGGGACGGACAGAGGGCCGAAAGACCGCTGGACAGACGAGGCCGCGCTGGACATCCGGCGCGGCCTTGTCACATTCCGGTGGCCGATGACCTGCGGATCACTCCGCTTCAGCCTTCTCGGCTTTCGCCTTTTCCGCTTCTTCCGCGGCTGCGGCTGCGGCGGCGCGGCGCTCGGCCTCGGCGGCGTCTTCGGCGGCGCGCGCTGCAGCCCGTTCGGCCATGCGCTGCTTCGGCAGGCCGGCCTCGACGAGGCGCTCGGGCATGATGCCGCTGTCGGCCCAGTCGATGAGCTCGACGGTGTGGACGACCGGAATTTGCGTGCCCGATCCGATCTGCATGGCGCAGCCGACATTGCCGGTGGCGATGATGTCGGGCGTAAGCTTCTCGATATTGCCGACCTTGCGATCGCGCAGCTTGCGGGCAATGACCGGCTGCATGACGTTGTAGGTGCCGGCCGAGCCGCAGCAGATGTGGCCTTCCGGCACGTCGCGGACGAGGAAGCCGGCCTTTTCGAGCAGCAGTTTCGGCTCGCGGCGAACGCGCTGGCCATGCTGCATCGAGCAGGCCGAGTGGTAGGCGACGACGAAGCCGGTCTCGACGACCGGCGGTGGCAGCTCGATGGTCGAAAGGTATTCGGTGACGTCTTTGGCAAGGCGCGAGACCCGCGCCGCCTTTTCGGCATAGGCCGGGTCGAAGCGCAGCATGTGGCCGTAGTCCTTGACGGTCGTGCCGCAGCCGGACGCGGTGATGAGGATTGCGTCGAGGCCGTCCTTCTCGATTTCGGCGGTCCAGGCATCGACATTGCGCCGGGCCTGGTCGAGCGCCGTCTGCTCGCGCCCCATGTGATGGACGAGCGCGCCGCAGCAGCCGGCCTTTTCCGCCTGCACGACCTCGATGCCGTTGCGCGTCAGGAGCGCGATGGTCGCGGCATTGACCTCTGGCGTCAGTACAGGCTGGGCGCAGCCGGCGAGCAGGGCGACGCGGCCGCGCCGCGTGCCGAGCGCTGCATAGGTGCCGGCCGCCTCGGTCGCCACGCGCGCCGGCAGCGGCCGGGGCGCCAGCTCCAGCATCGCCGCGAGACGCTTGAAGCCGCCCGGCAGGCGGGCAAGCAATGGCCGCAGCGGCGCGCCGTAAAGAGCGCCGGCGAGCGCCGCCCGCATTCGGCCCGGATGGGGCAGCACGAACGCCAGCAGCGCGCGCATTGCCTTGTCGGCGAGCGGGCGCTTGTAGGTCTTCTCGACATGGACGCGGGCGTGGTCGACGAGATGCATGTAATCGACGCCCGAAGGGCAGGTCGTCATGCAGGACAGGCAGGTCAGGCAGCGATCGAGATGGCGGGCGACCTGCGGCGTCGCCGGCCCGCCCTTCTCCAGCATGTCCTTGATGAGGTAGATGCGGCCGCGCGGGCTGTCGAGCTCGTCGCCAACGACGAGGAAGGTCGGGCAGGTCGCGGTGCAGAAACCGCAATGGACGCATTTGCGCAGGATCGCCTCGGCCTCGGCGATCTTCGGATCGGCGCGCTGCTCGGGGGTGAAATGGGTCTGCATCTTGGCTCACACCCTTCGTACATGCGGCCGCGATTGAGAATCGCCTTCGGATCGAAGCTCGCCTTGTAGCGCCGCGAGAGCAGCGCGAGCTCCGGCGATTGCGGCTGGAAGACCGGCACATGGGCGCGGACTTCCTCGCTGGCGCGCACCAGCGTCGCATGACCGCCGAACGGGGCAAGCGCGGCGCGGACGAGATCGGCGCCGGCCGTGCCCGCGCCCGAACCGTCTGCGCCGGCGACCTCGAGCCAGATGAGCCCGCCGCCCCAGTCATAGGCGGCGCGGATGTCGGCCCGGGCGGCGAGGGCGGCAACGAATCTCGGCCCGTCGGTCGGCGCCGTCGAAATCCGCCAGACCGGCAGATCGCCGCCGGCAAAGCAGCGAACGTCGCGAATGTCGGCCCAGAGCGCGCGCGAGGCGCCCTCGTCGAGCGCCGCGCCGGCGCCGATGCCGGCCAGAAGGCCGCGCGTTGCCGCGATCCGGCTTTCGACCGAGGGGGCAAAGCCCTCGATGCGCAGCACCGTCAGGCTGTTGCCGGCATCGAGACCGGCCGGCAGGGCAAGGTTGCCAAGGCTCGCGGCCGGAATGTGCGCGGCAGCGGAAATTTCGAAAGGCGAGCCGAGCGCCGCCGACATGGCGCGGCTGGCGTCCGCGTCGGACAGGCCGGCAAGGACGAGGCTCTGCTCGGTCTCGGCGCGCGGCATGACCTTGACGGTCACCTCGGTCATCGCCGCCAGCGTTCCCCAGGAACCGGCAAGACCCTTGGCAAGATCATAGCCAGTGACGTTCTTCATCACCCGGCCGCCGGACTTGAACGCCTCGCCGCGGCCGGAAACCGCCTTCACGCCGAGAAAATGGTCGCGGGCGGCACCGGCCTTGATGCGGCGCGGGCCGGCGAGATTGGCCGCGAGCGCGCCGCCGATGGTGCCGGCGCCGGGCGCAGCGCCGAGCAGCGGCCCGTAGTCGATCGGCTCGAAGGCGAGTTCCTGGCCGCTGGCCGCAAGAAGCGCGTGGATCTCGGCGATCGGCGTTGCCGCCTTGGCGGAGAGCACGAGTTCCTCGGGCTCATAGAGCGTGACGCCGGCAAAGCCGGAAAGATCGAGCACCCGTTCGGCCCGCACCGGCCGGCCGATGCTGCGCTTGCTCCCGCCGGCGCGGATCTCGACCGGCTGCCCGGTTTCGCTTGCCCATGCGAGCGCGGCAACAAGGTCCGCCTCGTCTCGCGGCTTGAAGGTCTCGGTCATGGCGTCCTCCCTAGAACCGCGGGATGTCGGGGAACGGCAGATCGCCGCCCGAGACATGCATGCGGCCGAGCTCGGCGCAGCGGTGCAGCGTCGGGAACACCTTGCCGGGATTGAGAAGCTGCTTGTCGTCGAAGGCACATTTGACACGCATCTGGTGGGCGAGATCGGTCTCGTCGAACATCGCCGGCATCAGGTCGCGCTTCTCGACGCCGACGCCATGCTCGCCGGTCAGAACGCCGCCGACCTCGACACAGAGCCGCAGGATGTCGGCGCCGAAATCCTCGGCCTTCTCGACCTCGCCGGGCACGTTCGCATCATAAAGAATGAGCGGATGGAGATTGCCGTCGCCGGCATGAAAGACGTTGGCGACGCGCAGGCCGTAGCGCTCGCTCATCTCGCGCATGGCGGCAAGCACCCTCGGCAACTGATGCCGCGGGATGGTGCCGTCCATGCAGTAATAATCCGGCGAAATGCGCCCGACGGCCGGGAAGGCGGACTTGCGGCCGGCCCAGAAGGCAAGGCGCTCGTCCTCGTTCTCCGAAACGCGGACATAGGTCGCGCCATTGTCGCGGGCGATCGCCTCGACACGGCCGAGCAGGTAGTCGACCTCGACTTCCGGGCCGTCAAGCTCGACGATCAGCAGCGCCTCGACGTCGAGCGGGTAGCCGGCGTGGATGAAATCCTCTGCGGCCGCGATCGCCGGCCGGTCCATCATCTCCATGCCGCCGGGAATGATGCCGGCGGCGATGATGTCGGCGACGCACTTGCCGCTCGCCTCGGCAGTCGGAAAACCGACAAGTGCGGCGCGGGCGGAGGGCGGGCGGGCGAGCAGCCGCACGGTCACCTCGGTGACGACGGCGAGAAGGCCTTCCGAGCCGGTCAGCACCGCCAGAAGATCATAGCCCTCGGCATCGAGGTGCTTGCCGCCAAGGCGGATGACCTCGCCGGTCATCAGCACGGCCTCGACGCCGAGCACATTGTTCATGGTGAGGCCGTATTTCAGGCAGTGCACGCCGCCGGAGTTCTCGGCGACATTGCCGCCGATCGAACAGGCGATCTGGCTCGAGGGATCGGGCGCGTAGTAGAAGCCGGCATGCTCGACCGCCTGGCTGATCGCCAGATTGGTGACGCCGGGCTGCACCGTCGCGGCGCGGTTGGCGAAATCGATGTCGAGGACGCGGCGGAACTTCATCATGCTCATCAGCACGCCGTCGGCGAGCGGCAGGGCGCCGCCGGAGAGCGATGTGCCGGCACCGCGCGGCACCACCTTGATCTCGTTTTCGTAGCAATAGCGAAGGATGCGCGAGACCTCGTCGACGGTCTCGGGCAGAACGACGACGAAAGGCATCTGGCGGTAGGCGGTGAGGCCGTCGCTCTCATAGGGGCGCATGGCGGCCTCGTCGGAGATGACACCCTCGCCTGAAACGATCGAGCGCAGCGCCTCGACGATCTCGCGCCGGCGCGCCAGGGTTGTCTCGTCCGGCACCGGCATGGTCAGGCCGCTCATCGACGCCTCCGTGGTTTGTTTTCTTGACCTGTTTGTTGTTTCCCCTGATACAGGATGCCGCCCGAAAAAGCACGCCCCTCGGCTCCCGGGCGCGTCAGTGCATTTGAAAATTTTCCGACGGCTTCTGAAACATGACTAACTGTCATAAAAAAATACATATGAAATTGAGAATTTGTCTAGCTTTGTCAAAAAATGATCCAAATCACAAATAATCCAGTATTATTTTCAGCAAACAAAAAACCTGACACGCAGAATAGTGGTCAAGGAGACAGCAATGAGCGTTTTGACCGACATGGAGATTTTTGCCCGGGTTGTCACAGCCGGCAGCCTTTCCGCTGCAGGACGTGAAATATCTTTGTCTCCGGCCGTCGTGTCAAAAAGCCTGAAGCGCCTCGAAGAGCGCCTTGGGACGCGCCTTCTCCAGCGCACTACCCGCCGCATCGCCCTCACGGAAGCCGGGCAAGGCTATTTCGAGCGCGTCGTCGCGATCCTTGCCAGTGTGGAAGAGGCCGAGGATTTTGTTGCCAGACGCTCAACGCTGGCGCGCGGCACGCTCAAGGTTTCGGCGCCGACGGCGTTCGGGCGCATGCACATCGCGCCGCATCTCGGCCGATTCTTTGAAGCCAACCCGGGCATTTCGCTCAACCTTCACCTCTCGGACACAATTGTCGACGTCGTCGGCGAGGCGTTTGATCTGGCCGTGCGCATCGCCGCCCTCGATGATTCAAGCCTTGTTGCCCGGCGGCTGGCGCCCGTGCATCGCGTGCTTTGTGCAACGCCGGGCTATATCGCGAAACGGGGCGAGCCGCGGTCGCTCGCCGATCTGGCGATGCATAACTGCCTGACGACCCTGTCGCAGGAAGTCTGGCGGCTCGATGGGCCGGAAGGGCGCGTGTCGTCCAAGGTCGCCGGCAATCTCGTCACCAATTCGAGCGACGTGGTGCGCGAAGCCATGCTTGGCGATCTTGGCATTGCCCTGCGCTCGACCTGGGATGTCGGGCCGCTGTTGCGCTCCGGCGATTTGCGCGTTGTTTTGCCGCAGTATGTCGGCGCCACCGACGTTGCGCTGCATGCCGTCTATCCGAGCCGTCGCTTCCTGCCGGCGAAAGTACGGCTCTTCATCGACTTCCTGACCGGGCTCTATGCAGATGAACCCTATTGGGATCAGGGGCTTGGCGGAATATTGACCGCCGCCTGAAGGCTGCGCCCGCAAGACGGCATCAATCGAACCGGACCGGCGACAGGCCGGCGACGCGAAGGGCGGCGGAAATTCGCCCTTCGCCCTTTCGTTTCGCCCATCGTCGACACCGCCCGGCCTTGTTTTCGCCGCGGTCTCGAATTCTAAACCTCCTTGCGGCAAACAGGTTTCGGTCTTCGCGGGCTGACTTCGGAGCAGAACATGGTATTGTCGCGCCTCCGGGCCGAGGGGGGACCGGGTTTCGCTGACGTCTATCCAATTGGGAGTGAGAGAATGAAACGGACGATTGGGCTTGCCGCCGCTCTGCTGATTGCGGGCATGGGCGCTGCCTTTGCGCAGGATGGCGATGCGGCCGCCGGCGAGAACGTGTTCAAGAAGTGCAAGGCCTGCCACGACGTTCCGGGCGCCGCGGCCAAGAACAAGGTCGGTCCGATCCTGACCGGCATTTCCGGCCGTGCCTGGGGCGCTGTCGAAGGCTTCAAGTATTCCGACGACCTGAAGACCCAGGCCGGCGAAGGCAAGGTTTGGGACGACGCGACCCTTGATGCCTACCTCGCCAACCCGAAGGACGTGATCCCGAAGGGCAAGATGGCCTTTGCCGGTCTGAAGGACGAGAAGGACCGCAAGGACATCATCGCTTATCTGAAGGCCGCGCAGTAAGTCTGCGAGCCGCGGCGCCAGAGCGCTGCGAACTTCAGCAAAAACGCGAAGGCCGGGAGCAATCCCGGCCTTTTGCTTTGGCGCACTACCAATTATGGCCGACCCCGGCGATTGATCGGTCGGCACTTGAACTTAATGCTCGCCACCTTCGGCGTGATGCTTCTTGATCCGCTGCGTCATCCAGTAGACGAGGCCGAGCACGACCGGCACGAGCAGGCCGACGACGACTTCCGGCTTGACCGGCAGCACGCCCGCCTCCTTCAGGCCCTTGGCAGCGTAGCCGACAATGCCGAGCAGGTAGTAGCTGACGGCACCGATCGAAAGCCCCTCGACCGTCTGCTGCAGGCGAAGCTGGAGCTGGGCGCGCCGGTTCATCGAGGCGAGAACCTCGCCGTTCTGCTGTTCCAGGTCGATGTCGACGCGGGCGCGCAGGAGGTCGATGGCCTGGGCCAGCTTGTCGGCGAGCTTTGCCTGGCGCGACTCGATTGAGCGGCAGGTGCGCATGGCCGGCCCCATGCGGCGAGCGAGGAACCGGGCGAGGGTGCCATAGCCCGGCAGCGCCTGTTCATCGAGCGCCTCGAGGCGGATGTCGACAATCTCGTTATAGGCGTGGGTGGCGCTCAGCCGATAGCTGACGCTGGCGGCTTCCGCCTCGAGCTCGCCGGCAAGCTGGGTCAGCCGGGCGAGCAGTTCGCGGTTGCCGGCAAGGTCGCGGCTCTGGCGAATGGCGTCGGTGATGGAACCGAGCTCGGCCTCCATGCGGGCGACGGAGGGCTGCATGCCGAGCGCGACCGGCAGGCCGAGCAGCGCCAGGATACGGTAGGTCTCAAGCTCGTGCAGGCGCAGGATCACCGAGCCGGCCCGGCCCTCGCTCATGCCGCGATCAACGACGAGATAGCGAATGAAGCCTTCGGCATCCTTCTGCAGGTCCGTCGCAAGCAGGGCCCTGCCCTGGGCGACGATCGAGACGCTCAGGCTGCGCTGGTCGAACTGGCTGAGCAGACGCGTCAGCCCTGCCTCGCCGGGGTCGGCGATGAAGACCAGCCGCTGTGCCGACAGCAGCTTGCCGGGCGCCCGGAAGGCGCCGCTGAACGGCCCGTCCGGAACGCTCTCCGCCAGCGGGTCCTCGCCCGGAACCGAATTCCAGGTGAAGGTGGTGAATTCGGAATGCTGCTCCCAGCGCAGGGTGCCGCAGTCGATCGTCGTGCGGTGATAGCGCGCGCCGGGCGCCGGCGGCTCGCCGCCGTGGCTGCGATAGACCTCGGCGACCATCGCCGGCAGGGCCTTCGCCTCGTCCCGATCGATCGTGAAGGCGAGATGCACCGCCCGGATCGGCGCCTTCAGCAGCGGAAAGGGGCGCGCGTGCACTTCCGACAAAACCGTGTCGCGCAGCGGGTGTTCGGGAAAGCTGGCGAGAAATCCCGATCGGCCTTCGGTATCCATGTCCTCATGTCCCTTCTGGATTTGACCGGCACGCCGCCCGGGCCGAGGACAACCTAGCCGAAGAGCCTTTCCGGCGCCATTGCGAGAAAGCGCCAGACAGTTCGTCATTGGACAAGTTTCTTGACCAGTGGTCGCGCGCCGCCTAGGCTCCAGCCGCATCGGCAATCCCGCCGGGGGGCATTCGGGAATTGGCGCGGATGTTTCGCAAGATCGAACAGAACCGCACGGCGGATGCCGTCGTCCGCCAGATCGAGGAACTCGTCCTGTCCGGCGTCCTCAGGTCGGGCGACCGGCTGCCGGGCGAGCGCGACCTGGCGCAGGCCCTCGAGGTGTCGCGGCCGATCCTGCGCGACGCGCTGCAGGCGCTCGAGGCGTCCGGCCTCGTCGTCTCCCGCCATGGCGAGGGTACGTTCATCGCCGATGTCACCGGCTCGGTGTTCAGCGCTGCCGTCGTCGAGCTGTTTCGCCACCATCCGAAAGCGACAGCCGACTATCTGGAATTCCGCCGCGAGATCGAGAGCCTTGCCGCAAGCCTTGCCGCCGTCCGCGCGACCGATGCCGACCGGACGATCCTTGCGGAAATTTTCGGCCGCATGACCGGCGCGCACGAGGCGGCTGATTTCGACCTCGAGGCGGCCACCGACGTCGAGTTTCATGACGCCATCGGCGAATGCACGCACAATATCGTTCTCATTCACACCCTGCGCAGCAGCACCCAGCTTCTTGCCGAAGGGGTCTTCTACAATCGGGCGCGCATCCGCGACCATGCCGATGCCCGCGACCGGCTGATGGCACAGCACCGCCGCCTGTTCGAGGCGATCATCGCGCGCGATGCTGGCGAGGCGCGGCTCGCGGCGGCCTCGCATATCGACTATGTTGCCGAGACCATTGCCGAAATAGAGCGGCGCGGCGCCCGGCAGGAAGTTTCGGCGCTGCGCCTGTCGCGCGCGGTACCGACGTCGAAGGACCGGCGGCCGGCGGCGCGTCAGGTGAGGAAAAGCGGACGGGGCACGCCCGACCGCGAGGGAGAAAGAGCATAATGGACGACGCAACTCCGTCCCGGCCGCGGGTCGGCCTTCTCGTGACCTGCCTCGTCGACGCGATGCGGCCGACCGTCGGTTTCGCCGCAGTCGACCTCATCGAAAAGGCGGGCTGCACGGTCGATGTTCCGGCGCAGACCTGCTGCGGCCAGCCGGCCTACAATTCCGGCGACCGGGCCGGCGCCCGCAAGCTCGCCGAAGCGGTGATCGCCGCCTTCGAGCCCTACGATTATGTCGTGGCGCCCTCCGGTTCCTGCGCGGCGATGATGAAGCAGCACTATCCGGGGCTCTTTCTCGACGATCCGCACTGGCACGACCGGGCCGAGAGCTTTTCGGCCAAGGTGTTCGAGCTCGTCAGCTTCCTCGTCGATGTGCGCGGCATGAGCGCGGTCGAGGCTTCGTTCGCCGGCAAGGTCACCTATCACGACTCCTGCTCGGGACTGCGCGAGCTTGGCGTGCGCGAACAGCCGCGCAAGCTCCTGGCAAGCGTTGCCGGACTTGAGGTCGTCGAGATGAAGGATGCCGACGTCTGCTGCGGCTTTGGCGGAACGTTCTGCGTGAAGTATCCCGACATCTCGAACGCGATCGTCGGCAAGAAGGCCGCGACCATCGAGGACACCGGCGCCGGCACCGTGCTTGCCGGCGACCTCGGCTGCCTGATGAACATGGCCGGTAAGCTTGCCCGCAACGGCTCGAAGGTGAAGGCGCGGCATGTCGCCGAGGTGCTTGCCGGGATGACCGACCGGCCGGCGATCGGCGAGAGCGAGTGAGGCCGGCGATGGATATCACCTCCCCGTCATTCCGCGAGAACGCAACCAGGGCAATCGCCGACAAGAGCCTGCAGAAGGCCCTTGGCAATGTCGAGCGCGGCTTCATCTACAAGCGCTCGAAGGCGGTCGCGGCGATGCCCGAGTTCGAGGACCTGCGCGACGCGGCCCGCGACATCAAGAACCACACGCTCGCCAATCTCGACCTTTACCTCGAGACCTATGCCGACAAGGTCGAGGCGTCGGGCGGCCACGTCCACTTCGCCGAGACGGCGGCGGACGCCCGCCAGATCGTGCTCGACATCTGCCGGTCGGTCGAAGCCAGGACCGTCACCAAGGGCAAGTCGATGATCACCGAGGAGATCGCCCTCAACGATCACCTCGAGAAGAACGGCATCACCACCGTCGAGACCGATCTCGGCGAATACATCATCCAGCTTCGCGGCGAGCACCCGAGCCACATCATTGCCCCGGCGGTGCACCTCAACAAGGACCAGATCGAGGCGGATTTCCGCCGCGTGCACAAGGACCTGCCGCCGGAGCGCAATCTCGAGGAACCGGTCTCGCTGCTCGCCGAGGCGCGGGCGGTGCTGCGCGAGCGCTTCCTTGCCGCCGATGTCGGAATCACCGGCGCCAACATCCTCATCGCCGAGACCGGCACCTCGATCATCGTCACGAACGAGGGCAATGGCGACCTGACGCAGATCCTGCCGCGCATCCACATCGTCGTTGCCTCGATCGAGAAGGTCGTGCCGACCCTTGAGGACGCAAGTGCCGTGCTGCGCGTGCTGGCCCGCTCGGCCACCGGCCAGGACATGTCGGTCTACACGACGCTCTCGACCGGGCCGAAACGCTCGGGCGATCCCGACGGGCCGGACGAGTATCACGTCGTCCTGCTCGACAATGGCCGCTCGGCGATGCTCGGCACGCCGTTCGGCGACATGCTGCGCTGCATCCGCTGTGGCGCCTGCATGAACCATTGTCCGGTTTATCAGGTCGTCGGCGGCCACGCCTATGGCTGGGTCTATCCGGGTCCGATGGGCTCGGTGCTGACGCCGACGCTGATCGGCGTCGACAAGGCCGGCCACCTGCCGAATGCCTCGACCTTCTGCGGCCCGCTGCGAGAGGCGTCTGCCCGATGCGCATTCCGCTGCCGAAGATGATGCGGCACTGGCGCGAGAACGCCTTTTCGCAGCACCTGACGCCGGCAACGGAGCGCAGCGGCCTGTCGCTGTGGAAATTCCTCGCCGGCCGGCCGGCGCTCTACCAGTTCGCCACCGGCATTGCCGTGCGGGCGATGGCGATGCTGAAGCCGCGGGGCGGCCGCTTCCGGTCGATGCCGCTTGCCTCCGGCTGGACGCGGCACCGTGACCTGCCGGCGCCGGAGGGGCGCACCTTCCAGGCGATGTGGAAAGAGAGGAACCAGGGCAATGAGCGGACGCGACGCTGTCATTTCGAAAATCCGCCGCTCGCTCGGTGTTTCCGGCGACGACGCGGTGCGCCGCATCGCCGTCGCCGAGCGCCTGTCGAGCGCCCCCGGCGCGGTCCGGCCGGCCCGGTCCCATATCGCGGGTGCGGCCCGGCTCGACCTTTTCAGGAGCCAGGCCGAGGCCGTCGGCTCGAGCCTTGCCCGCGTCGCTTCGCCCGGCGAGGTGCCGGCGGCGATCGCCGACTATCTGCGCTCGCAGAACCTTGCGCCGCGCATCCGCCGCGGTGCCGATGCCCGGCTCGGGGCGATGCCGTGGAAATCGGTGCCGACGCTCGAGGTCTGGGCCGGGCCGACGACCGGCGACGATCCGGTCGGCGTCTCCTATGCGCTTGGCGGGGCGGCGGAAACCGGCACGGTCTTCGTCACCTCCGGCGCCGACAACCCGACGACGCTCAACTTCCTGCCGGAGACGCATATCGTCGTCGTCTCGGCGAGCGACATCGAGGGCAGCTACGAGGAGATGTGGCAGAAGCTGCGCCAGACCTATGGCAAGGGCGAGATGCCGCGCACGGTGAACCTCATCTCCGGCCCGTCGCGCTCCGGCGACATCGAGCAGACGATCCTGCTTGGTGCGCACGGCCCGAAGCGGCTGCACCTCATCGTCGTCGGCTGGGGGGCGCTCTGCGCCTTCCGTCGCTGCGGCTGCGTCACCCTCACCCGGCCTTCGCTAACGCTTTGCCGTTCCGTCAAAGCGAAGCTCCGGCATCCCTCTCCCTTGATAAGGGCGAGGGATCGGGCCTCGTTCCTTGGCAACGCCTGCCTATGCAACGTCCTGTCAAGCTCCCGCCTGCCAACACCTCATTGAGAGAGAAACTACCGGAGAACTCGACCAGGAAGAACCCAACTGCCAGGCATGCGGCACCTCGCCTCGGCGGGGAAGGAGGGCGCCTTGGCGGTCAGCAAAGCCGAAAGCGCTCAGGCGGCCTTGGTGAGGGTGCCGCGGTGCGTTATGCCTTCGTGACGCACCCTTGTTTGCAGCGTGGCGGACGTCGCCGGATGGCTGGCGTTGTCGGGCGGCGATCGATGCAGGGTGCGATAGCGCCAGCGTATCGCACCAGGAGGCTTTGGAAGGCATCGCCTCCCGGCCGGGCCGGGTATTGCGGGCCCTGTCGGGAGGTCCTGCTTTCCATTTCGATGGCTCCGCATGCCATACCCGCGAAAGCGGGTATCCAGGTGAACTCTCAGGCCTTTGAAGTAATGATTGGTTTCCCTTTCGCGGAATGACGCTGCCCCAGAAGCCATCGAAGCCAGTTCCCGTTCCGATATATTCCCGGGAAAGCGGCGGCCGGGACAACCGCCCTGTTGCGTCGCGGCAGCAGAGGCGATAGTAACGGCAGGCTGCAATTCAGGGGCGAAATCGCCCGCAACCGAAGCCCGCACGCCGCATGACCCGCGACGAGACCATCGCCCTCTTCAACAAATGCGAAGCCGCCCGGCGGCAGGCGTTCGACGCCGGCGCGGACGAAGCCAAAGCCCACAAAGCTGCCGGCAATCTGGAATGCCTGGTGTGCTGCTCGTCGCCGAGCGGGAGGCATTGGAGAAGGCGGGAAAGTGGCGGTATCGCCGACTAAGCGCGGACGCTTGAAAACCAACGGAAGGAACGCCCAGACGCGACGCGTTCGAAAGAGCCGAGGTGATTTTCTTCCTCCGGTTCGTAACACGGGCAAATGCGGAGCGCAGAGGGAGGTAAACCGGACAACGGCGCGGACGGCGTCAATTTATTGGGAGAGTTGGGGGCAGATTTTTCCGGCTACGTTTTCCGGGCGACGCTAGTTTCGACAGCGCCACCTTCACGGGCGACGCTGGGTTCAGCGGCGTCACCTTCACGGCGACGCATTTCGACAGCGCCACCTTCACGGGCGACGCTGGGTTCAGCGGCGTCACCTTCACGAGCATCGCTAGCTTCGACAGCGTCATTCACGGGCATCGCTAGTTTCGACAGCGTCACCTTACGGCAACGCTGTTCAACAGCGCCACCTTCACGGGCATCGCTTGGTTCACAGCGCCGCCTTCACGGGCGAGGCTGGTTTCGACAGCGCCACCTTCACGGGCATCGCTTCGTTCAACAGCGCCACCTTCACGGGCAACGCTGGGTTCACCGGCGCCACCTTCACGGGCAACGCTGGGTTTGAAAGCGCCACCTTCACGGGCGACGCTGGGTTCAACCGCGCCACCTTCACGGGCAACGCTGGTTCACCGGCGCCAACTTTACGGGCAATGCTCGGTTCACCGGCGCTGCTTTCCGGGCGGCGCCTCGTTCATCAAGCCAATTTTGATGGCTACTCGACATTCAACAGCAGTGTCTTTGCAGGAGCTGCCAGATTCGGAGCAATCGACGCCAAGCGCACCTTCGACCTCGCCGACGCCACATTTGAAAATGACGTCCCGGATTTCATTCAGGCGCATTTTTCGAGGCGCCGCGTCTCGACAATATCAGGCGCCGAAGGGGCGGACTTGGCAGGGCGCCCGCGACAGGGACAGGTCGCGCTATCAGGCCCTGAAGCGCCTCGCCATTCAGGGCCATGACCGTCCGCGAGCAGGAGTTTTTCGCTGGCGAGCGCGGGCCCGGCGTTTCGATCTGGCGCGCCGGGGCAGGTGAAGGAAGCGGGTTACGCCGACCCCGGCCTTCTGTTCTTCGGCAGTCTCCGTCCGGAAGCGCTCTGGTCCTTCCCGTATGACGTTCTCCGGATACGGCCGCTCGATCCTGCGCCCGCTAAGCTCCTCGCGGCGAGTCGGTCATCTTCGCCGCGATCTACGCCAGTGTTTCCGGCGCGCACCGGCTCGAGGATGGGCTCGCTCGGCTCAAGGAGACAGTCGGCGCCGACAACGCTCGCGCTTGCGACTGCAACGGCCGCCATCACATCTTGCGGCGACCCCTACCGGCGCGCCCTGACCATCTCGCTGAAAAACGGCCTTCTTCCTCGGCGGCGGCAGAAGACCGAAGTCAGACGGCCTACAAATGCCTCTGGCAATTTCGACGGGGAGGAAGCTGCAGCCCGGCGAGCTGCCCGCCGCCGTCGGCAGTAGCTTTTTTCAGGGCATCGTCTCGGCGATCTGATCTTCTGGCGCTGCTCGGCCTGCGCAATCTCTTCCGACCAAATAGTCGGCCTCATCCCGCCCTTGCCCTCATCCGGCCTGCGCCAACGTTTTAACCGGATGGTCAGTTCGAACCTCCGGCGCGCCTTTGCGCGAGGAGGGACGACGGCCGCGGTCAGCGCCGCGGTTTTGGCTGCGGCAGCGGCTCGACGGTCTTGACCGGTGGCGGTGCCCGCTCCGGCAGCTCGAACGGCGCGCAGCCCGACGCCGCCATCGCCGAGACGATTGCCGCCTCGTCCTGCGGCTGGCCGACGAAGGCGCGGATGAGCGCGAAGCCTTCGACGACCGGTGCATCGACCAGCACCAGCTTGTCGAGGTCGACGATCGGCGATTCCTTCAGCCGCGCCGACTGCAGCGGCGTCATCAGCCGGAGATCAAGCGCCCGCTTTTCCGCCGCCCGGTTGTTGACCGAAAAGAAGTTGATTCCGCCGCGTGAATAGAGCGCCAGCGACCAGTACGGCGCCGGAATTGCAATCTCGATGCGCAGCGGCTCCTCGTCGATCGAGAAATGGCAGACCGCATAGCGCATGTTCGGGTCGAGCATCACCAGCGGCTGGCTGCCGGGGCGCGGCGTCGGCACCGGGTTGAACTGGCCTTCCGGCCCGAAGGCCGAAATCGTCGCGAAGGTGTCGCGGGTCGCCACGCTCGGCAGGAGGATCACCGAGACGATATGGACGATGCCCGCCATGACGAGCCCGCCGAGAATCCACAGCAGCGTCTCGCGCTGCCGGTCGACCGCCGAGCGTCTCATGGGCAGCGCTCCCGCACGACATGGGGCAGGGTGAGGTCGGTGAAGTCGGCGCCGGTCGTCAGCGGCGTGTCGTAGACCCTGAGCGCCAGCATCAGCCGGCCCTGCGGCACGGTCTGGATCCAGTTGCCCGGCCGCGCCTGCGGCGAAAGCACGATCTCGAAACTGCCGTCCGGCCGCCGCACCACCTCGCGCGAGGAAAAGCCGGTGCGCCCGAGCTGCGTTTCAACGAGCTGGCCTTCGGTGTTGTAGACGGTCAGCGTCCACAGCCGCGCCGCCGGCGTGCGCCCGGCAACGCGATATTCGCAGCGCGGGTCGAGCGGCGCGCCTTCCGCGTCCGTCGCCGTGGTGAAGGCAAGGCCCTCGCCGGCGCCAAGCGGGATCTCGCCGGTGCGCGTCAGCTTGGCCCGCGTGTAGGGGTCTGCGTCGAACCGGCCTGCCTGCGGCCAGGCGCTCCACTCGCCAGAGCGCACGACGCCGAACAGCCGCCCGCGCTCCACCGCCATGTAGGTGAGCATCAGGCCGACGACGAGCGCGATCGCCGAGGCGAGGAAGAGGTGGAGAAGGAAACGCACTGGTCGGTCGTCCGTCGCGGCCCTGATATTGGCAGACAAGAAGAGCCGCGCCGCCGGCTCCGCGTCCATTCTGAAGTCGGCGCGCGGCGGCGCCCCTGAAACGACCGCTCCGGGCAGCGCCCTAGCGGATCGGATTGCCCGTCGCCGGCTCTGCCGCCGCCCCGCCGGCCGGCGCAACGACTGCCGAGGACTGCCGGATCGGCGCCGCGTTCGTCGCCTCCTGCTCGATCGCGGCGCGCAGCATGGCCTCGATCCGGTCGATGACCGCAACGGATTCGTTCGACAGCGTCAGCGGCACCGCAACGGAGATCGTCGACGGCCCGCCCTGCGGGAAGACGGTCGCCACCACCTGCGACTTCTTCTTCTGGATCTGGCCGTCGGCATTGATGCCGGGGATCGGCCGGATATCGACATTGGCATGGGCGAATTTCATCACCTGCTGCCAGGTCTGGGCCGGCAGGAAGCCGCCGGTCACCCGGTTGGTCGAGGTGTAGTCGTCATTGCCGAGCCAGACGGCGGCGCAGTAATTGCCGGTAAAGCCGATGAACCAGGCGTCGCGATAGGCCTGCGTCGTGCCGGTCTTGCCGCCGACGAGAATGCCGTCGAGCGCCGCCCGGCGCGCCGTGCCCCATTGCGGGATCTGCACGAGGATCGAGTTCATCGCCGCCACGGTCTCCGGCGGCAGCACGCGCTCCGGCTGCGCCGCGTCGCGGGCATGGTCGTAGATGATCTCGCCCTTGGAATTGCGGATCTGCAGCACGCCATAGGGCGTCGCCTTGTAGCCGCCATTGGCAAACACCGAATAGGCGCCGGCCATGTCGATGACCGTTACTTCGGCCGTGCCGATCGGCAGCGAGGCATCGAGCGCCAGCGGCGTGCGCAGGCCCATCGCATGGGCAACATCGACGATCTTCTGCCGGCCCATCTTCAGGCCGAGCCGCACCGGCACCGTGTTGATCGACTTGACGAGCGCCGTCGTCAGGTTGATCGCGCCGGCATAGCCGCGCGTGTAGTTGCGCGGGCTCCAGCCGCCGATCGTCAGCGGCGCGTCGGGCACGACGGAGGTCGGCGTATAGCCGTTCATCATCGCCGTCGTGTAGACGAACGGCTTGAACGAGGAACCCGGCTGGCGCAGCGCATTGGTCGCCCGGTTGAACACCGACTCGCCATAGTCCCGGCCGCCGACCATCGCCCGCACGGCGCCGTCAGGCTCCACGACCACCATCGCGCCCTGGCCGACATGGTGGCTGTGGCCGAACTGGCGCAGCGTCGATTCCAGCGCGTTCTCGGCTTCGTTCTGCAGGTTCCGGTCGAGCGATGTGCGAACGAACAGGATGCGGTCGCCCCCCGGCGACAGCGCCTTGGCTTCCTCGAAAGCCCAGTCGAGGAAATAGTTCGGGCTGTCGGCGTCGAGCCGGTCGATCGGGCTTGCCGGATTGCGCCGCGCTGCCACCACCTGGCCCTCGGTCATGAACCCGGCCTGGACCATGTTGGTCAGCACTTCGTTGGCCCGGGCGCGGGCGGCGGCAATGTCGTTGTGCGGCGCGTATTTCGTCGGCGCCTTGAACAGGCCGGCAAGCATCGCCGCCTCGGCCATGGTGACGTCGCGCACCGACTTGCCGAAATAGTATTGCGATGCCGCCTCGATGCCGAATGCGCCGCCGCCCATATAGGCGCGGTCGAGATAAAGCTTCAGGATTTCGTTCTTGGAGAGATTGACCTCGAGCCAGAGCGCCAGAAACGCTTCGCGGATCTTGCGCTCGAGCGTGCGCTCGTTCGACAGGAACAGGTTCTTGGCTAGCTGCTGCGACAGCGAGCTGCCGCCCTGCACGACGGTCTTGGCCCGCGCATTCTCGACGATGGCGCGGATCGTGCCGAGCACGTCGATGCCGAAATGGTCGTAGAAACGCCGGTCCTCGGTCGCCAGTACCGCCTTGATCGCGTAGTCGGGAATTTCCTCGAGCGGCACGGTGTCGTTCTGCAGGACGCCGCGCTTGCCGATTTCGTTGCCGAACCGGTCGAGGAAGGTGATCGAATATTCCGCCCGCGTGCGCCAGTCGAGCTGGGTCGACTGGAATGCCGGCAGCGCGAAGGCGAGCATGAGCACGCCGCCCATCGCGCCAAACGTCGCCCCGTCCGAGAGAAGCTCGATGAAAAGCCGGGGCACGCCGGTGACCTGCCAGCGCCGCATCCAGACCGAATAGGCCTCGTATCGGCTGCGGAACCCTTCACGCAGCCGGTAGAGACTGGAATCGAGCCAGGCGTCGATCCCGAGAAAGAAGTAGCGCACGCGGCGCGACTTGCTGTTTTTCGGCGGCTCGTTCACGGTCGCTAATAACCTGGCGGCTGTACTGCCCCATCCCGGCGGACTTGTCGGGCATAACGATAAGGAACGCAAGTCTCATGGCGAAATTTCGGCCGTCCGTCCACGGCCCCGATGCAGGTGAATCGATGGCAACCGGTGCGCCGCGCTTCTGGCGGGAGAAGACGCTGGAGGAGATGACTTCGGCCGAATGGGAGAGCCTTTGCGATGGCTGCGCCCGCTGCTGCCTGATGAAGCTGGAGGATATCGATACCGGCGAGATTGCCTGGACCAATGTCGCCTGCTCGCTGCTCGACGAGACGACCTGCCGCTGCCGCGACTATGCCGGCCGCCACAGGATCGTGCCCGATTGCATCGCCCTCGACCCGCGAACGGTCCGCACCCTGTCCTGGCTGCCGCCGACCTGCGCCTATCGCCTGCTGTCGGAGGGAAAGGACCTCGACTGGTGGCACCCGCTCGTCTCCGGTTCGCCGGAAACGGTCCACAAGGCCGGGATATCGGTGCTTGGCCGCACGGTCGGCGAGGCAAGTGTCGATGTCGACGATCTCGAGGACTACGTCGTCGACTGGCCGGAGGAGCCGGCCGGCTGATTGCGACACTCGCCGCGGCCGGGCTTTCGGCCGGTTGGCAGCAGGGACATCTTCATCAAGCGACGCGAAACCCACTGGCCGCCCCTGCGGTGCTCGAAAAGTTTCGCTTGATTTATCGTTTATCGTCGATATACGATAAATCATGATCGAAGCATATGACACCGATGTTTCCCTGGCCGAGGTTCTCAAGGCGCTGGCCCATCCGGCGCGATTGCGAATTCTCCGGCTGCTGGCCACGCGCGGCACCTGCATCTGCGGCGAACTCGTTGAAATGATGCCGTTGTCGCAGGCAACCGTCTCGCAGCACCTCAAGGTGCTCAAGGAGGTCGGGCTTGTTGTGGGGACCATCGACGGGCCGCGATCCTGTTACTGCATTGATCATGCAGCGCTTTCGCGGCTCCGGGATCTTGTCGTCGACCTGTTCGGCGCGATCGGGAACTGTTGCCAGCCGTCGGAGGAAGACAGTCGTGACCAGAACCAGTGAAGCCATCCGGAAAGTGGTGCGGGACACATACGCCGGGATCGCCGTCGGCAGCGCCGGTAGCTGCGGTACGAGCTGCTGCGCCCCCGAGAAAGGCATCGACATGATCGGCGATGCCTATGACGGCGTCGCCGGACATGTGGCCGATGCCGATCTCGGTCTGGGCTGCGGCCTGCCGGTCGAGCACGCCGGTATCCGCACCGGCGATACCGTGCTCGACCTCGGCTCAGGTGCCGGAAACGACGTATTCGTCGCGCGCCACGAAACCGGCGAGACGGGCCGGGTGATTGGCGTCGACATGACGCCCGAGATGGTCGCCAGGGCACGGTCCAACTGCGAGAGGCTCGGTTACGACAACGTCGAATTCCGGCTCGGCGAGATCGAGCACCTGCCGGTCGACGCCAGCAGCATCGACGTCGTCGTGTCCAACTGCGTGCTGAACCTCGTGCCCGAGAAAGAGGCCGCCTTCGCCGAAATCCATCGCGTCCTGAAGCCCGGCGCACGGTTCTGCATTTCCGACATCGTATCGTCGGCGCCCCTGCCGGATTGGTCGCTTGAAATCGCGGCGCTCTATGCCGGTTGCGTTGCCGGCGCGGTGCCGAAGGACGACTATCTCGACCTGATCGCTGATGCGGGCTTTCGAGATGTGCAGGTGGTGAAATCCCGGCGCATCGATATTCCCCGCGAGGTCGTCGCGAAATACGCCGACAAGGATCAGTTGGCCGCCGCCGTGTCGCGCGACCTGCATGTCATGTCGATCACTGTGACCGGCACCAAGCCGTGATCCGGGGGAATTGATGCCGAAGGTCTGCGGGCACGACCGTGCGCTGCTTGTTCAGCTCATGCGAAAACGGAATGCCTGGAGGTGGTTTGAACCAGTACACCATTCGCAAAGATCCGGGCTCTTGCCGCAAGTCTTTGATTTGAATGGTGGGCGCGGCTGGGATTGAACCAGCGACCCCTACGATGTCAACGTAGTGCTCTCCCACTGAGCTACGCGCCCTCTGACCGGCTCGGCCGGCGAAGCAGGTGCGATATAACGGGCTTTGCCGAAGCGCGCAAGCGTCCTTGCGCGAGTTTCTTTGGCAAGGGTGCCGCCGGAGCCGCAAGCCCGTCGCGGGGCGTCGGGAACGCCCCTCGCAAATGGCAGCTTCAGGCCGCCAGGATCTTCTCGACCTCGTTGACGAGATCGCGCAGATGGAAGGGCTTGGAAAGCACCTTCGCGTCGCGCGGCGCCTTCGAATCAGGATTGAGCGCCACCGCGGCAAAGCCGGTGATGAACATGACCTTGAGGTCCGGGTCGAGCTCCGTCGCCCGGCGGGCGAGCTCGATGCCGTCCATCTCCGGCATGACGATATCGGTGAGGAGCAGCGTGAACGGCTCTTCGCGCATCCGCTCGTAGGCGCTGCGGCCATTGTCGAACGAAATGACGTCGTAGCCGGCGTTCTGCAGCGCCTTGGTCAGGAACCGGCGCATATCGTCGTCGTCTTCTGCAAGCAGGATTCGCGGCATGGAATTCTTCCGAATGGTCTGTTCGCGCGCCCGGCGCGCCTCGTCGTCATATGGTTAGACGCCACCCATGGTAAAAATCGGGTGAAGACGGCGCCCAAAGCCTGCCCGGCGCCGCATGAATTTTTGCGTCGCGAACCAGTGAAGTAGACAAGTTCCCTGCGTTTTTGGCAACATTGCGGTTGAAACCGGTTCGGTGATGGTAAAAGCCCCGCCCGAGCGCAAGGACGCCTGTGCCGATGGAAGCAGACGAAGATTTCCGCCGTGTCCCGGCATTCGAGATCAGGCGGCCCGTGGCCCAGACGGCGCCTTTCGTCTTCAACTCGCCGCATAGCGGCCGCTACTATCCGCCCGCCTTCCTCGCGGCCTCCCGCCTCGATCCGCTGGCGATTCGCCGCTCCGAGGACGCCTTTGTCGACGAACTCTTCGACGAAGTCGTCGATCACGGCGCGCCATTGATCGCGGCGACGTTTCCCCGCGCCTATCTCGACGTCAACCGCGAGCCTTACGAGCTCGACCCGAAACTGTTCTCCGGCCAACTGCCAAACTATGCCAACAGTCGCACGCCGCGCGTTGCCGGCGGCCTTGGCACGATCGCCCGCATCGTCGGCGATGCCCAGGAGATCTACGCCGGGCCGATCCCCGTCGACAGCGCCCTGAAGCGCATCGAGCGGCTCTACAAGCCCTACCACGCGGCCCTGCGCCGCCTGCTTGCCGAAACGCACGTGACCTTCGGCGCCTCGGTGCTCATCGACTGCCATTCGATGCCGACGACGATCCGCTCGATTGCCGGCAAGCCGCGCGGCGATTTCATTCTCGGCGACCGCAACGGCCGCAGTTGCGCGCCGGAGCTGACCGATCTCGTCGAGACCGTGCTCCTCGAACAGGGAACCACGGTCTCGCGCAACAAGCCATACGCCGGCGGTTTCATCACCGAGCATTACGGCCGGCCGGCCAAGGGCCTGCACGCCCTGCAGATCGAGATCAGCCGGCGGCCTCTATCTCGATGAGATCCGCATCGAGAAACGGCCGGCCTTCGCCCGGCTGAAGGCAGCGATGGCCGATCTCGCCTCGCGCCTGACGACAATGCCGGTCGAGGTGTTCCAGCCCGAGCGGCTTGCCGCCGAATAACAGGCCTTCCGAGAAAAACAGCGATTGCGCCGGGCACCGCGGGCGTCTCGCTGCGCCGCAGGGCGGCGTGAGGCGCGCGCCAGCGTCGGGGCGCTGCCCGAGGTCGCTTCGGATTCGCCGGCAAGGGGAGGGAAGGTGGCCCCGGAAAAGAAAAGGGGCCGCACTCTTGCGAGGCGGCCCAAGTCTAGGGAGGAAACGCCCAAGGAGGGCAGCGATACTGCGAACCAAATCGCCATATCGCACTGCAATAATATGCGGCCGCACCGCAAAAAGGTCAAGCGTTTTTCTCCAAATTTTTACGAACGCATATTTCCCTTTGAAATCAATGGTATTATGCGACATGGCGACGCATCGATGAGACGGTTTTGGTCCACGCGCTGCAGCAAAATCGATATTCTGGGTCGCAAAAAAGACCAATGAATCCCGTGGCGGCAATTGTGCGATGCAGCAAAAATGCTATCGCGATGCCGCATTGCCGCATCCGTCGCGCGCACCGCCGGAGTGCCTTTTCGCCTTTTGTCTAGGAACGAGGGGTTGCAAATCCGGGATCGGCCGCCCGCGAATAGAACGTCAACCCGATGGCGAGCATGCCGGCAATGGTCAGGAACACCGCCTGGTAGGCCTCCGCCGGCAGGCCGATGCCGGACCCGCCGGTGCCGGCGAACCGGCCGGCGACAAAGCCGGTCACCGCCTGCATGACGAACACGCCGCCCATGGTGCCGACATTCATCATCGTGATGCCGCGGCCGACGAACCGCCGGGTAAAGAGCGCCCGCCTGGGAGACGAGAACCGGCGAGACGGCGCTGAAGAAGCCGAACACCGGAAACCACACACTGAGGAACCATTGCGGCGGCCGGCCCCAGAGGCCGAGCAGGGCGATCATGCCGATGGTGAGGGCAACGCCGAGCATCACCGGGCGCTTGCGCGAGCGAAACAGCCGGTCGGACGGACCCCAGAGAAAGAGCCCGGCAATCTGCCCGGCGGCAAGCAGCAGCAGGTAGTGGCCGCGTCCGGCAAGGTCGAGACCGTAGACGTCGGTGAGGAACGGGCCGCCCCACAGGCCGAGCACCGAGGCAAAGCACGAATAAAGGATGAGGTGCAGCGCAAAGACCGGCCAGAACGAGGGCGCCCGCGCCACTTCGAGAAGGCTGATCATGCCGGAGAGGAAAGATTCCTGCGGCCGCTCTGCCGGCGGCGAACCCGGCGGGTCGTCGCGCACGACGAAGAGCACGGTCAGACCGGCAACGACCGACAGTGCCGCAAAGCCGAGGAACGCCGTGCGCCAGCCCATCGTCGCGGCGATGCCGGCGAGCGGCCCGGTTGCGAGCAGCGTGCCGAAACTGCCGAAGCCAAGCTGGATGCCGGTCAGCGTCGAGAACCGCTCCGGCGCGAACCAGCGCGAGAACAGGGTGAGCGGCGCCATGAAGAAGCTCGAGCAGCCAAGGCCCATGACGATGCGCGCCGAAACGAGGCCGGAAAGGCTCGTCGCCCAGGCGAACATCAGGCAGCCGACGACCGCAAGGCCGATCGAGGCCAGCATCGCCGCCTTCGGTCCCCAGCGATCGAGCGCCACGCCGAGCGGAAACTGCGCTGCCGCGAATGAAAAGAAGAATGCCCCGGCCAGCAGGCTGATTCCTTCCGGCGACAGCGACAGCTCGGCCGAAAGGTTCGGCGCGATGACCCCGACCGAATTCCTGAGGAACTGGCTGACGACATAGGTAAGGCACACCGAGCCGACGAGCAGGATGACCCGTGGCGGCCAGCCCGCGACGAATTTCGGTTCGGTCTCTGCCGGATGGCCGGTCTCGCTCATGGTGCCTCGCCGTGACGGAAAAGGCGGCGCGACCGCCGCAGCCCCGCTGTGTGCCTGAAAGCCGGCGGTCCGGCAAGCGTCGGCGCGGCCCCGCACTCTCTCACATCCCCGTGAGGTCGAGGCGAGGAAACTTCGCACCCTGTTGATTTCCAATTGAACCAGCGGCCCGCCACACTCCAGGGCGTCGAACAAGAGCTGCAACCGGCCGATCCGCAAGGCACACCCGCCGCCGGCCCGCCACCCGAGGAAGACACCATGACCGATCTCAGAAAGCCCCTTTCCGCTGCCCTCATCGCCGCTGCCGTCGTCTCGGCCGCTGCGACGCTCGCGACCCCGGCAAGCGCCGCCGGCGACAAGGAGAAGTGCTTCGGCATTGCCCTTGCCGGCCAGAACGACTGCGCCGCCGGGCCCGGCACGACCTGCGCCGGCACCTCGACCCTCGACTACCAGGGCAATGCCTGGAAGCTCGTGCCGGCCGGCACCTGCGCCAGCGTCGAGCTGCCCGATGGCCGCACCGGCTCGCTCGAGGCGCTGACCCGCGATCTGCCGAGCTGATCGAGTCTGCCGGGATGACGTCCATGAACCGCCAGGCCCCCCGTGTGAACGTGCATTCCGGCGCCCCGCGCCCGGTCCCGGCGAAAGCCGGGATCGGGTTGAAGGGCGAGCATGTCGGCGAAATCCTCGACACCGGGCCCGACCTCGGCTTTTTCGAGGTCCATGCCGAGAACTACATGGGCGCCGGCGGCCCGCCCCATCGCTGGCTGGAGGCGGTAGCCGCGCGCTATCCGCTCTCCGTCCATGGCGTCGGCATGAACATCGGCGCGCCGGGCCCCCTCGACCGTGCCCACCTTCAGCGCCTCAAGACCGTCGTCGACCGCTATCGCCCCGGTCTCGTCTCCGAGCATCTCGCCTGGTCGAGCCATGGCGGCGCCTATCTGAACGACCTCCTGCCGCTGCCGTTGAACGAGGCGACGCTGCGCGCCGTCGCCGACCATGTGATGGAGGTCGAGGATGTCCTTGGCCGCGCCATCCTCATCGAGAATCCCTCGACCTATCTCGCCTTTGCCGGAACGACGATCCCGGAGACCGAGTTCCTCGCCCGGCTCGTCGAGATGACCGGCTGCGGCCTGCTTCTCGACGTCAACAATGCCTACGTTTCCGCCGTCAACCATGGCTTTGATGCCGATGGCTACATCGACGCTTTCCCGATTGCCGCGGTCGGCGAAATCCATATCGCCGGCCACGCCCCGGACGTCGACGCCGACGGCCGGCCGCTGCTCGTCGATGCCCACGACCGCGCCGTCGCCGATGCGGTCTGGGCGCTGCTCGGCCGCGCCCTTGCCCGCTCCGGCCCGCTGCCGGTGCTGATCGAGCGCGACAACGATGTGCCGCCGCTCGACGCCCTCCTTGCCGAAGCCGCCCGCGCCGATGCGGCCATCGCCGCATGCAACGCCACGTTCACCGGGGAGGCACGCCATGTCGTCAGACTTCCGGCCTGATTTTGCCGCCGGCCTCCTCGATGCCAGCCGCGCCCTGCCGGCCGGTCTTGCGGCCCGCCACGCCGCCGATCAGCGTCGCTTCGCCGTCTATCGCAACAACGTCGCCGTCGGCCTCGTCGATGCCCTCGCCGCCGCCTATCCGGTGACGGAAAAACTGGTCGGCACGGAGTTCTTTCGCGCCGCCGCCCGGCTCTTTGCCCTCGACAATCCGCCGGCCTCGCCGGTCATGCTCGACTATGGCGACGGCTTTGCCGGGTTTCTGGAAATCTTTCCGCCGGCGGCGGCGCTGCCCTTCCTTGCCGACGTCGCCCGCATCGAGCGGGCCGCGCTCGAATGCTGGCACGCCGCCGACGCCGGGCCGCTGGCCATTGCCGCCCTTGCCGAACTGGCGCCGGAGGCGTTGGCCGATTGCCTCCTCGTTGTTCATCCGGCGGCCCGCGTCGTACGCTCGCGCTTTTCCGCCGCAACGATCTGGCGCGCCAATGCCGGCCCCGGCGAACCGGGGCGCATCGACGCGTCTGTCGCCGAGGATGTGCTCGTCGCCCGTCCCGACATGGACGTCGCCGTTCACCTGCTGCCAGCCGGTGCCGCGGTTCTTTTTTTGGCGCTCGGCAACAGAGCAACCCTTGCCGAGGCGGCCGGCGCGGCACTCGGCGAGGCCGATGATGTCGACTTCGAGGTCGCGCTTGCCGTTCTCTTTGCCGCCGGCGCTGTCATTGCCATCGAACACGGGCGCGCCTGAGCGCGCCGCCAGGGGAGGGGAGATCCGACCATGACCGACCACACCGCGACCAGCGTACCGAACGGCCCTATTCCGGCCGTTGCCGGTCTCGTGCGCCGGGCGAATGCCTTGCTGGCGCTGACGCCGCCCTCGCTGGCAGGCCTTGCCCTGCGCTTTGCCGTTGCTGTTCCCTTCTACCGCTCCGGTCTGACGAAGTGGGACGGGTTCCTGCAGCTCTCCGACACGGCGACCTACCTCTTTGCCGAGGAATTTCGCCTGCATGTCTTCGGCGCCGAAATCCCGTTTCCGGCGCCCGAGGTAACGGCCTTTCTCGCCGGGCTTGGCGAAGTCGCGCTGCCGGTGTTGCTGGTGCTTGGTCTCGGCACGCGCTTTGCCGCGCTCGGCCTTCTCTTCATGACGGCGATCGTTCAGCTCACCGTGCCCGAGGGCTGGGCCAACTTCCATCTGCCCTGGGCGGCAATCCTCCTGGCGATCCTCGTCATCGGCCCGGGACGCATCGCCCTCGACGCGGTTCTGGCGAAGGTTTTCCGGAAGCGCTGACGACCGGGCTCACACCGGAGCGGCGGCAAGCGCCGCGAACCGGTCCACTTCTTCCGGCGTCGTTGCAAAGCTCGTGACGAGCCGAACCAGCACTTCGCAGTCGCCGGGACGGGCGTCGGGCGCGAGCATCGAGGCCGCCCACGGATAATAGGCAGCGCCAGCCGCCCGCAAACGCGCGTCGGCCGCCACCGGCAGGATCGCGAACACCTCGTTCGCCTCCGGCCGGAAGGCGAGCCGCGCCGCGCCCGATAAGGCGAGCGCATCGGCGAGCCGTGTCGCCATCGCATTGGCGTGGCGCGCCAGCACCAGCCAGTGGTCGTTCTCCAGCCAGGCAAGGAACTGCGCCGCCATGAACCGCTGCTTGGAAACGAGCTGCCCGGCGCGCTTGCGCAGATAACCGAAATTCCTCGCAAGCTCCGTGTCGAAGAGCACCACGGCCTCGGCCAGCATCGCCCCGTTCTTCGTCGCCCCGAGCGACAGCGCCGTGACACCAGCCCGCCATGTGATCTCCGCCGGTGCGGCGCCGAGCGAAGCGATCGCGTTGGCGAACCGCGCCCCGTCCATGTGCAGCCGGAGGCCGCGCGGCCGACAGGCCTCGGCGAGCGCCGCGATCTCGTCCGGCCGGTAGACCGTGCCAGCTTCGGTTGCCTGGGTGATCGACAGCGCCGCCGGCTGCACCTGATGCACGAAGCCTTCGGCGAAATCGGCAAGCGCCTCGGTCACTCCATCTGGCGTCACCTTCGCGCCGACGCCGGAAAGCCCGACGAGCTTGGCCCCGGCATGGAATTCCGGCGCGCCGCACTCGTCGACCATCATGTGGCTGTGCTCGTGGCAAAGGACTGCACCCCAGGCCGGCGCCAGCGCCGCCATTGAAAGCGCGTTTGCGGCCGTGCCGGTGGTGACGAGGAACAGAGAGACCTCGTGCTCGAAGAGATCGGCAAGCCGCGCCTCGAGGCGGAGCGTCAGCTCGTCCGCGCCATAGGACGGCTGATGCCCGTGATTGGCGGCAAGGATTGCCTCCATCACAGGGGCCGAGACGCCCGCCGAATTGTCGCTGCCGAACCGCATGCCGACGTTGTTGCGGGTTTCCATTCGGCCGGCAAGGAAAATCCGCCAGTCGAACGTTTTGCCGGGTCGGCCGTTTTACCAACATGAACGCCAGATGAAGCAGCGCTTCGGATTGGGTTCAGGCGCGCCTCTCTATGTTCGCATCATGCCGAGCACGAAAGAGCGCTCGCCGACAGTCAACCCGGCCGGGAAGGCCGACGAGAGAAGGAACTGAGCCATGACCATCCGCACCGCCATCATCGCCCTCGGCGCCCTTGGCCTCTCCGCCATCGCCACCGTCCCGGCCGCCGCCGACTCGATCACCCTCAGCTTCGGCAGCCACGGCAGCGCCATCACCGTCCGCGACACCGACAGCCGCCGCCATGTGCGTCCTGCCGGTCCGACCGAGCTTCGCCCCGTCGTCGTCGACAATCGTGGCGGTTACCGCGACTTCGATCGCCGGGATGGTCGCCGCGACTTCGATCGTCGCGACCGGCACGACTGGGGTCATCACCGGATCTCCAACCACCGCGCCTTCCGCGAAGTGCGCGACCGTGGCTTCCGCGAAATCCGCTTCGTCGAGGAAACCCGCCGGGCATATGTCTTCACCGCCCGCGGCCATCGCGGCCATCGCGTGACGGTCTTCGTCGACGCCCGCAATGGCGACGTGACGATTGCCCGCCAGTGGCGCTGATCGACGACTCGATTTGAAAATCGGGGATGACGCACCCCCCCTCCGGCATCCCCGACCAACCGGCGGCATCGGCAACGGTGCCGCCGGAATTCTATTTGGGGTCTCCTGCGGGCGGGTGCGCCGGCACGACGTGTCCGCCTCCTGCAGAAAATAGGAAAATATTCTTGACAGCGTTCCGCTGAACCGGTAGGGTCTCGATATCGTCACAGAGGTGCGGGCGGCGCAGCCGCCGACGCCAGAGGCGACCATCGAGAATTCTGGAAGGGCGTTTGCCGCTGCGCTTGTCGCGTGTGTGGCAGGCGCCCTTCGTCTTTCCCGGGCCTGTGCCCGAAACCGGCAGGAAGGCGAGCTTGCGGAAAAAACACGCCGATAAGGACAAGGCTGTCATTGACGATGGCGCGCCGGCCGACCTGCCGGTTCAGCGGCGCAAGGGTGCGTCGCGCCACGGCGATGCGGTCTGGGACGAGGTGCGGCGGCTCTACGAGGGCGGCGTTGTGCCGGTCGCGGAAATCTGCCGCACGACCGGCGTTTCCGGCAGCGGCCTGCGCTACCGGGCCCGCACCCTGGGCTGGACGCGGCGCGGCCCGGCGAGCCCGGGGGTGGGGGCGGTGGCCTTCAGCCACCGGATCGGTACCGACCAGCGGGTCGACCGGTCGCGGCTGGTCGAGCGTCTCTATCGGGCTCTCGACCGTCAGATGCAGGATATCGAGGAGCGTCTTGCCGGCCTTGGCGAGGGCGGCAGCGCCGGCGAGCGCGAGGCGCGAACCCTCGCCGCCCTGGCCCGGACGCTCGACAAGCTGATCGAGCTCGAGGAGGCCGCCGGCCGACCGGGCGAAGCCGAAAAGGTCGAGGAACGTGACCGGGAACGCTTCCGTGCCGAACTTGCGCGCCGCCTTGCTCGCCTCGGCGGGGCGGCCGGGAATTGAGGCTGGCAAAGAGGCGACACCGAAGCTCGACAGAGCAGGTCGCGTTACAACTGTTGTAAAGCCAACCCTGGACCGCGGTGGACGTCTTCACAACTTTAAGGGCGAATGCTGCACAATCTGTAGTTTGTTTACTAATTGCGAAAGGATCGCAGGAATCATGGCTTGGCAGGAACTCCTTGGAAGGCCAATGATGCAACGACCTCGCGCTAGTTCCAACCTCCGCAGGATTGGCCTGTTTGCGGCTTTTGGCGCCATGGCTGGACCGCTTGTCGCCGATTTTGGCCTTGTCATTTTTGCAGTGATCCTTGCGCGTGGCATGGCCACCAATTCGGACCTCTCGCCTTTTGCCGGCATTTTGTCCTCAACGATTGGTGCCCTGGTGGGAATTGCCGTCGGGATCATTCTCGCACGTCGCCAGCGCGCCTGATGGGGCGTCCGTCGGATGCAGACGCTGCTGGTTTTTCGTGACGCCTGTTTCGCCGCGCTTGGAGAGGCGGGCACCATCGTCGCGCTTGGCATCTTCTTCGTCGCCTTGGGTGTCCTCACGCGGTGGCTTCGCCGCGTCCCATACGATTCCGATATGGCCTTGCGAGATTTCATCATGGGCAATTCGCTCGTGCTGCACCTCGCCTTGCTGATCGCACTGTTCGACGTCGGCAGCCTCTCGAAGCTTCTCTCGAGTGGGGTGGCGGTGGCTGAGCTCGCCTCCGTTACGGTCTATTCGCTGGTCAGGCACACGATGACCTTTTATCGCCAGCTTGTGAGCTGAGCCGACGGCTTGCCGGCTTTCGGCCGGGAGCATCTCTATGGAGAATGTGCTGCGCGCCGCCTTGCTCGCCTCGGCGGGGCGGCCGGGAATTGAGACCATCCTCTCCGATCTCGCCGGCTGGCAGATCGAGGCGCTGCTGCACGATTGGGAACTCTGGGCGCGGCCCGACCAGCTTGCCCCGGCCGGCAACTGGACGACCTGGCTGGTGCTCGGCGGTCGCGGCGCCGGCAAGACGCGGACCGGCGCCGAGTGGTTGCGTGCCCGCGTCTTCGGCCGGGCCGGTCCCGCAGCAGGGCGCATCGCCCTTGTCGGCGAAACCTTTGCCGATGTCCGCGAGGTGATGATCGAGGGCGTCTCCGGGCTTCTGGCCATCCATCCGCGCGACGAGCGCCCGCAATGGGAGGTCTCCCGCCGCCGGCTCGTCTGGCCGAACGGCGCCGTGGCGCAGGCCTTCTCCGCCGAGGACCCCGAGGGCCTGCGCGGCCCGCAGTTCGACGCTGCCTGGGCCGACGAACTCGGCAAGTGGCGCTATGCCGACGCCGCCTGGGACATGCTGCAATTCGGCCTGCGTCTCGGCGACGAGCCCCGTCAGGTCGTGACGACGACGCCCCGGCCGATCCCGCTCCTGCGCCGCCTCGTCGAGGATGGTCGCGTCGCGGTGACCCACGCAACGACGCGCATGAACGCCGTCAATCTGGCGCCGGGGTTCCTTGACGCCGTCGTCGGCCGCTACGCCGGCACCCGGCTTGGCCGTCAGGAGCTGGAGGGCGCCCTCATCGAGGATCGCGCCGACGCCCTCTGGCGCCGCGCCGGCATCGAGGCCGGCCGCATCGGGGAAGCGCCGGGTCTTGCCCGCGTCGTCGTCGCCGTCGACCCGCCCGCCTCGCACCGCAAGGGCGCTGACGCCTGCGGCATCGTCTGTGCCGGCGTGTCGCCGGACGGCACCGGCTATGTGTTGAAGGATGCCTCCCTCGCGGGCGCGAGACCCGGCGAATGGGCGGCCCGCGCCGTCGCCATCTGGCGCCGCTTCGAGGCCGACGCCCTTGTTGCCGAGGTCAATCAGGGCGGCGACATGGTTGCCGCTGTCATCGCCGAGGTGGATCGCACCGTCCCGGTCACCCCGGTGCGGGCGACGCGCGGCAAGTGGCTCAGGGCCGAGCCTGTCGCCGCGCTCTATGAGCAGGGCAGGGTGCGCCACGTCGGCGCCTTCCCCGAGCTTGAGGACGAGATGTGCGACTTCGGCCCCGATGGCCTGTCGAGCGGGCACAGCCCCGATCGTCTTGATGCCCTCGTCTGGGCACTCACCGCATTGATGCTGAAAGGCGGCGCCGAACCGAAGGTGCGCCGCGTCTGATCCCGAAAGGGGAATGCCCGAGATGATCGAGACAATGAGAAGCTGGCTCGCTGCCGCGGGCCGGACGCGGCAGCGCATGCCGGCCGAGGCGAAGGCCTCGCGCGCCGGCGGCCTCGTCGCGCTGACGGTTGCCGGCCGGCCGGTCTGGACGCCGCGCGACTATGCCGCCCTCGCACGGGAAGGCTACGCCGCGAATCCGGTCGTCTATCGCTCCGTGCGCATGATTGCCGAGGCGGTCGGCTCGCTCCCCTGGCTGATGTACGAACGCGACCGCGAAATCGAGCGCCATCCGCTCCTCGACCTCCTTGCCCGGCCGAACCCGCGCGAGGCCGGTGCCGGATTTCTGGAGGCCGTGTGCGGCCATCTGCTGGTCGCCGGCAACGCCTTTGTCGAGGCCGTGACCGAAGGCGATGGCGTCACTGAACTCTATGCCCTGCGGCCGGACCGCATGAAGGTCGTGCCCGGCACCGATGGTTGGCCGGAGGCATACGAATATACCGTCGCCGGCCGCACCGTCCGCTACGACGTCGGTGACGCCGCGCCGGCGCCGATCCTCCATCTCGCCCTGTTCCATCCGCTCGACGACCACTATGGCCTCGCGCCGATCGAGGCCGCGGCGACCAGCCTTGATGTGCACAACGCCTCGGCCGTCTGGAACAAGGCACTGCTCGACAATTCCGCCCGGCCCTCCGGCGCGCTTGTCTATGCCGCAAAGGATGGCAGCAATCTCTCCGAGGATCAGTTCGAGCGGTTGAAGCACGAGCTCGAGGCCGGCTTCTCCGGCAGCGCCAATGCCGGCCGGCCGCTCCTGCTCGAAGGCGGTCTCGACTGGAAGACCATCGCCCTGTCGCCGCACGACATGGATTTCGTCGAGCTGAAGAATGCTGCCGCCCGCGAGATCGCCCTTGCCTTCGGCGTGCCGCCGATGCTGCTCGGCATTCCCGGCGACAATACCTTTGCCAACTACCAGGAGGCCAACCGGGCGTTCTGGCGCGGCACCGTCCTGCCGCTTGCCGGCCGGCTCGCCGCCGCCTTCGGCGCATGGCTCACGCCGGCCTTCGGCGCGGGGTTCCGCCTCGCTTTCGACGCCGATGCCAGCGAGGCCCTTGCCGCCGATCGCGAGGCACTCTGGTCGCGCGTCCAGGCCGCCGATTTTCTCACTCTCAACGAGAAGCGCGCGGCCATCGGGTATGGCCCGCTCGAGGGTGGCGATGCCCCGCCGCCGGCCTTCGCCGGGGGCCTTGCCGCAGGCGCGCCGCCATCGTGAGCGAGATCACAAAAGTCTTTTCCGAGCGTGGCGACCTGGCCCATCTGGCGCTCTTCCTCTGGGCCAGCGGCGCGAGCGGATTGCTCGTCTGGTCGCTGAAGGAACTGGCCGCCTCAAACCGTCGCTTCAACGATTTCGTCGCCGAGATCGCGCGGTTGAATCATCTTTTCAGGGAACGGGGATGAACCTCAGGAAGATGAGTCAACCATCTGATATAAAAGGAAATACTGCCTTGATCCTGAATCGGATTGTGAGCCGCGCGCGCACCCTTGCCGGGCGCTCGTTGAATCATCGCGTGAACCGCGCCGCCATTCGCCTGAATCACTTTGTGAGCATCGGCCGCGACCGGTTGAATCTGAATCACAAGATGATCTTTGCCGATTTCGCCGCCTGTCTTGCCGCAACGCTGGACCGGCCGCGGCCGGCTCTCAGGGTGCGTGCGCTCGGTGCCGCGTGAGGTCGAGGGAGGAGGGATCTACGCCATGAGGACGAATTCCGCAACACCCCGCCGCGAGGTGAAGTTCGCGCTGGCCGACCTCTCCGATGTCGCTGCCGACGGCACCTTCTCCGGCTATGCCAGCCTCTTCGGCATTGCCGATCTTGGCGCCGATGTCGTCGAGCCGGGCGCCTTCTCGCGCAGCATCGCCGAGCGTGGCCCGGCCGGCATCAAGATGCTCTACCAGCACGACCCGGCCGAGCCGATCGGCGCCTGGTCGGAGGTCCGCGAAGATGCCCGCGGCCTCTTCGTCGCCGGCCGGCTGATGAGCGAGGTCGCCCGCGGCCGCGAGGTTCTGGCGCTGATGCGGGCCGGCATTCTCGACGGTCTCTCGATCGGCTTCGAGACCCGGCGCGCCATTGCCGACCCGGCGAACGGCACCCGCCGTCTCATCGATGTCGACCTTTGGGAAATCTCCATCGTCACCTTCCCGATGCTGCCCGGCGCCCGGGTGTCGTCGGTGAAGGCCGGAGCCGGCCGGCCGCTGCCGAGCCTGCGCGAGTTCGAGCGCTGGCTGACCCGCAGCGCCGGCCTCAGCCGCACCGAAGCCCTGACGGTGATCAACACCGGCTTCAAATCGCTGATCGGCACGCGGGACGCTGCCCTTGGCGCATCCGGCGACGACCGGCGCCTGGCCGAGGCCATCCGCCGCGCCGCCCGCACCATCCGCAAACCGAGGTGAACCACATGAAAATCGAAACGGGCGCCCGCGCCCTCCATGCCATTCTTCCGCCGCTTGCCGGCCGCGTCGCGCCGGAGCTGAAGTCGCTCGACGGCGTGCCGACCTCCGCCGAGGTCGTTGCCGCCTTTGACGACTTCATGGCCTCCTTCGAGGCGTTCAAGGCGGCCAACGACCAGCGCATCGCCGAGATCGAGACCCGCGTCGGCGGTCCCGACAGCCTGACGGTCGACCGCATCGAGCGGATCAATCAGGCCCTCGACGAGCAGAAACGCCGCCTCGACGGCTTCGTCAGCAAGGCGCGCCGCCCGGGCCTTGCCGGTCGCGACGCCGATCCGCGCTTCAGTCTCGCCGGCCGCGAGCACAAGGCTGCGTTCGAGACCTATGTCCGGCGCGGCATCGACCATGGCCTGCGCACCCTCGAGGAGAAGGCGCTGTCGGTCGGCTCCAGCCCGGACGGCGGCTATCTCGTGCCCGACGAGACCGAGCGCGAGATTTCGCGCCGCCTTGCCGCCATCTCGCCGATCCGTGCGATCGCGTCGGTGCGTCAGGTCAGCGGCTCGGTCTACAAGAAGCCGTTCTCGGTCGAGGGGCCGGCGGTCGGCTGGGTCGGCGAGACCGAGGTCCGGCCCGAGACGGCCGCGCCGACCCTTGCCGAACTGCAGTTCCCGACGATGGAGCTTTACGCCATGCCGGCGGCGACCGGCACGCTGCTCGATGATGCCGCCATCAACATCGACGAGTGGATTGCCGCCGAGGTCGACGTCGCCTTCGCCGAGCAGGAGGGTGCCGCCTTCGTTGCCGGCGATGGCAACAACAAGCCGCGCGGTTTCCTGGATTACCCGACGATCGCCGAGAGCGGCTGGAGCTGGGGCAATCTCGGCTTCGTCGCGACCGGCACCTCCGGCGCCTTCGGCCCCGACGGCTCGGACACCCTCGTCGACCTCGTCTATGCCCTGAAGGCCGGCTATCGCCAGAACGCCAGCTTCGTCATGAGCCGGCGGACGCAGGCTGAAATCCGCAAGCTGAAGGACGCCGACGGCAACTATCTCTGGCAGCCGCCGGCCCTTGCCGGCGCCGGCGCGACGCTGATGAACTTCCCCGTCGTCGAGGCCGAGGACATGCCGGACATCGCCGCGGGGACGCCCTCGATCGCCTTCGGCGATTTCCAGCGCGGCTATCTCGTCGTCGACCGCCTCGGCGTGCGCGTGCTGCGCGACCCGTACAGCGCCAAGCCCTACGTGCTGTTCTATACGACCAAGCGCGTCGGCGGCGGCGTCCAGGACTTCGATGCCATCAAGTTGCTGAAGTTCGCCGCATAAGGTTGCGATGGGCGATGGCGGGTAACGCCGCCGCTGGCTCATCCGTCAGTATCAGAGCGAACTGCTGCCGTGGCTGATGATGGCACTTGTCTGACGCTCGGCACCTCATCCCTCGCCCTTCGGGGCGAGAGATGACGGAGCTTGAATTTGCCGTTTACGGCAGTTTGCTGGCGAAGGCCGGGTGAGGGGTGCCGTCTCCGGAGAGCGGGGGCAGTCTTCGAAGGGTAGTCTTGCCCCCGAAGCCTTGCTCACCCCCCGACGGTGAGGACGATCTTGCCGATATGCCCCGAGTCGTCGATGCGCGCATGCGCCTCGGCGGCCCGCTCCAGCGGGAAGGTCGAATCCATCACCGGCTTCACCTTGCCGGCCTCGACCAGCGGCCAGACCTTTTCCTCGAGCGCCCGGGCGATGCCGGCCTTGACCTCGGTCGGCCGCGCCCGCAGCGTCGAGCCGGTATGCGTCAGCCGCTTCAGCATCAGCCGGCGGAAATCGACCTCGGCGAAAGCACCGTTGAGGAACGCGATCTGGACGATGCGGCCGTCCTCGGCCGCCACCGTGTAGTTGCGCTCGATGTAGTCGCCGCCGACCATGTCAAGGATCACGTCGATACCGCGCTTGCCCGTCGCCGTCTTGATCGCCTCGACGAAATCCTCGGCATTGTAGTCGATGGCGTGATCGGCCCCGAGCTTGCGTGCCGCCGCGCACTTTTCCGCCGAGCCGGCGGTGGTGAAGACTTCCGCGCCGAACGCCTTGGCAAGCTGGATCGCGGTGGTGCCGATGCCGCTCGTGCCGCCATGGACGAGGAAGCGCTCGCCCGCCTTGAGCTGGCCGCGTTCGAAGACGTTGTGCCAGACCGTGAAGGACGTCTCCGGCATGGCGCCGGCCTCGGCCATCGAAATGCCGGCCGGGATGGCAAGGGCATTCGAGCCGGCGACCGTGACGTATTCGGCATAGCCGCCGCCGGCAACGAGCGCCATCACCTTGTCGCCGACCTGCCAGCGCGGCGTGTTGCGGCCAACGGCAACGACGGTGCCGGCAACTTCGAGACCCGGCAGGTCGGAAGCGCCTTTCGGTGCCGGGTAAAGCCCCTGGCGTTGCAGGACGTCCGGCCGGTTGACGCCGGCCGCCGCCACCTTGATCAGGATTTCACCCTCGAAGGCGTGGGGGACGCGCCGCGAAACCGGCTTCAGCACCTCCGGCCCGCCGGGCTCGCTGATCTCGATTGCGGTCATCGTCTCGGGAAGGTCGGTCATTCTGTGCCTCCGATTGCTCGTCTCGCCCTGACCTAGCGCCGCTCGGTCTCCGTGACAACGCGCCGGGCGAGGGGTACGATCCATTTGGCAGCAACGGATGGATGATTTCCATGGGCCTTTTCGACGAAGACGACCGGCCGAAGAAGAAACTCGTCCACGAGATCGGCCAGGATCTCTCGCTGATATCTGTCGAGGAACTGAAGGAGCGCATCGCGCTGCTCGAGACCGAGGTCGACCGGCTGAAGGCCGACATCGCCGCCAAGGAAAAGTCCCGCTCGGCCGCCGAATCGGTCTTTCGCATCTGAACGCGCCGCCGGCGCGGCAACCCGGACATTGACGGACTGCACGGACTGATCGGCCGCCCCGATCGGCAATGAAACCCCATTCCCGAGAGCCTCCCGACTGGCGGCCCCGCATCCGGCAACGGACCGGGGCCGTCGCCTTTTTCGGGAGCGGAAAGAGACCGCGATGACGACAAGAGAACTCGCCCCGCCGGCGGTCGAGCCGGTGACGATTGCCGAGGCAAGGGACGCCCTGCTGCTCGACCATGACGCGGACGATGTGCTCATCGCCGCCCTCATCCGCGCCGCCCGCCAGCATGTCGAGCGCGAGACGCGGCGGGCGCTGATAGCCCGTTCGTTTCGCCGCTATCTCGACGTCTGGCCGTCGAACCGCATCGTCAGCCTGTCGCCGGCGCCGCTCCGCCGCGTCCTGGAGGTGCGTATCCATGCCGGGGACGGCACGCCGGAGCTGCTCGACGGCTCGCTCTGGCTCTCCGACCTTGGCGCCGAACCCGGCCGGATGATGCTGCGCCGCGGCGTCATGGCGCTGCCGGGCCAGCCGCTCTCCGGCATCGAGATTGACTTCGAGGCGGGCTACGGCACCGACCCGGCCGATGTGCCCGAGGAGCTGCGCCGTTCGCTGCTGGCGCTCGTCGTTCACTGGTACGAACACCGCTCCGCCGTCGTCGAGGCCGGCGGCCTCGCCGTCCTGCCTCATGGCATCGACGCGGCCCTCGCCGGCTATCGCCTGCTCGCCCTTTGATCCGAGGCCGCCAAGATGCCGAACCCGATCGCCACACCCGGCCGCATGCGCCACCGTCTCGTGCTCGAAGCTCCCGCGGGCACGCCGGACGGGGCCGGCGGCCGGGACCCCGCCTGGCAGGAGGTCGCAATCCTGCGCGCCGCGATCGAGCCGGTCTCGGCCGGCAGTCGCGACGCCGCCGACCACCGCGAGATCGCCGTCACCCACCGTATCCGAATGCGCTGGCGCGCCGATGTCGATGGCACCATGCGCCTCGTGAAGGGAGAGCGCCCGTTCCGCATCCTGTCGGTGCTCGATCCCGACGACACGCACCGCTTCCTCGTCATCGACGTCGAGGAGGTGCGGCCGTGAGCGGCGCGTCGGCGACGACGAAGGGCATGGATGGCGTCGTTCGCCGTCTGGCCGAAAGGCTCGAGCCGGCGGCGATCGCCCGCAGCCTTGCCGAAGCCGGCGACGAAGCGATCACCGGGGTTCGCCGCGAGCTCGCCGCGACGGGCGATGACGATGTCGCGCAGGCACTTCGGGCGGTCGCGCGCAACGGTGGCCTCGACATTCTTGCTCCGGCCGATGCCGCCTTTGCCCGCGAGTTCGGCACGAGAAGCCGCGAGGCGATCCCGTTTGCCGCCTCGCTGGCGCGGACGGCGCGGGCAGCGCTTCGCGCAAGCCTCGACAGGATTGTCCGGGGCCGGTGATTTGCCGCGACATGGTCGAAATTTCGCCGTCTCGGTGCCGGGCACTGGTCACGTTGATGACTTGTTATTACATTACTGAAAGACTTCGTGAGAACGGAGGATTCTGACATGCCCCAAGCCGGTTGGGCCCTTCAAAAGGGCGTCTTTGACAAGCTTGCCGCTGATGCCGTCGTCACCGAGCGCCTCGGTGGCGCCCGCATCTATGACGATGTCCCCCGCAAAGCCGAGTTTCCCTATGTGACCTTCGGCCAGTCGACGCTTTACGACTGGAGCACGGGCACAGAGGACGGCGCCGAACACGTGCTGACGCTGCATGTCTGGTCGAATGGCGGCGGCAAGCGCGAGACCTTCGAGATCATGGACGCGGTGACCGCCAGCCTGTCCGGCCAGTCGCTGGCCCTGAGCGGCCACCACCTCGTCTCGCTGCGCCTCGAATTCGCCGAAGCGCGTCGCGACCCCGACCGGCTCACCTATCACGGTATCCTGCGCTTCCGCGCGGTGACCGAGCCGATTTCCTGATCGGGCAGCGCCCGGCGCGGCGCTGAAACTGAGAGATTTCGCCAGTCGGGCGGTCCATCGGGCCGCCCGATTTGTTTTCCGGCCGCGCCCGCCGCGCCGGCAATCGATGGAGAATTCCGCATGGTTGCGCAAAAGGGCAGGGACCTCCTGCTGAAAATCGACGCCGACGGCACCGGCACCTTCCAGACGGTCGCCGGCCTGCGCGCCCGCCGCCTCGCCTTCAATGCCGAGACGGTGGACGTCACCGATGCCGAATCGGCCGGCCGCTGGCGCGAGCTGCTGGCCGGCGCCGGCGTCCGCCGTGCCGGCCTTTCCGGCTCCGGCATCTTCAAGGATGCCGCCTCCGATGCCCTCATCCGCGAGGTCTTCTTTGCCGGCGAGATCCGTGCCTGGCAGGTGGCGGTTCCCGATTTCGGCACGATCACCGGCCTGTTCCAGCTCACGGGCCTCACCTTTTCCGGTGAGCATAATGGCGAAGTGACGTTCGAGATCGCGCTTGAATCGGCCGGCGCGCTCGCCTTCGCCGCGCTTTGAGGAGAGAGAGCATGGCAAACCGCCGACGCGGCGAAGTCGAGGCCGTCATTGATGGCCGTCCGATGACGCTCTGCCTTACCCTTGGCGCGCTCGCCGAACTCGAGGCGGCCTTTGGCGCCACCGACCTCGTCGCCCTCGCGGCGCGGTTCGACAGCGGTCGCCTGTCGGCCGCCGACCTCATCCGGGTGATCGCCGCCGGCCTGAAAGGCGCCGGCCACGACCTTGCCGCGAGCGACGTCGCCGCGATGCGCATCGAGGGCGGCGCGGCCGGCGCCGCCCGCCTCGTCTCGGACCTGCTGTCGGCAACGTTCGGCGCCCCGCCGGAGACCGCCGCAAACCCTACCTGACCGCGACGCCGGCCCCATCCCGTACCACGGCACAAGTCCCGGCATCGGCCCCGGCCAAAACCGCGCCGTCGCGGCCGCCCTTCCCCTGGCAGGATGCCATCGCCTTCGGCCTTCGCGTCCTGCGCCTGCCGCCGGACGCCTTCTGGCGGATGACGCCGCTCGAGCTTGCCGCCGCCGCAGGCCAGACTGCCGCAGCGCCGCCGGACCGCGCCGCGCTCGCCGACCTGATGGTCCGGTTCCCCGACAATTGATGTTGAAAATGGGAGACGCCCATGAGCTACGGCGAGGACGTCGTCGTCTCGATTGCTGCCGACACCAGCGAATTCCGCAAATCCCTCGGTGAAATGGAGGGCATGTCGAACCGGTTCGGCAGCGCCATTGCCGGCGCCCTGAAGTCGGCTGTTGCCGGCGGCAAGGATTTCTCGGCCGTGCTCTCCGACCTTGCCATGCGCCTTGCCGACATGGCCCTCGACGCGGCGCTGAAGCCGGTCGGCTCGGCCCTGTCATCCTCGCTCTCCGGCCTGTTCTCGGGCTTCTCGATGTTCGCCGACGGGGGCGTCTTCTCGGCCGGCCGGGTCGTTCCCTTTGCCGATGGTGGCGTCGTCGCTGCCCCGACCTTCTTTCCGATGAGCGGCAACCGCATGGGGCTGATGGGCGAGGCCGGCGCCGAGGCGGTCCTGCCACTCGCCCGTGGCGCTGACGGCTCCCTCGGTGTGCGCGCCAATGGCGCCGCCGCCGCGCCGGTCACCGTCAACATCGCCGCCCGCGACGTCGAGAGCTTCCGCCGCTCCGAGGCGCAGGTCTCCGCCATGCTCGCCCGCGCCGTCAAGCGCGGCCGCCGCGCCATGTAGGGAGCCGGACCATGGCCAATGCATTCCACGAGGTGCGCTTTCCGCTCGATATCGCACTTGGCAGTCTCGGCGGGCCGGAGCGGCGCACCGAGATCGTCACGCTGTCGACCGGACATGAAGAGCGCAACACCCGCTGGGCCGATTCCCGCCGCCGCTACAATGCCGGCTACGGCGTGAAGTCGCTCGCCCAGCTCCACACCGTCCTTGATTTCTTCGAGGAGCGGCGCGGCCGCCTCTCGGGCTTTCGCTGGAAGGACCGCGCCGACGATCGTTCCTGTCCGCCGGGCACGGCGCCCGGACCCCTCGACCAGACCATCGGCGAGGGCGACGGCACCCGGCTCCAGTTCCAGTTGGCAAAAACCTATGGCGCGGCCTTCTCGCCCTGGCGGCGGACGATCACCAAGCCGGTGCTCGGCACCGTGCGGGTCGCGGTCAATGGTGTCGAGCAGGCGGAAGGCGTCGATTTCACCAGCGACTGGACGACCGGTCTCGTCACCTTCGCGCCTGCATCGGTGCCGCCGGCCGGCGCCATGATCAGTGCCGGCTTCGAGTTCGACGTGCCGGTGCGCTTCGATACCGACTACCTCGAAATCGATCATGACGCCTTTGCTGCCGGCGCCATTCCCTCGATCCCGCTCGTGGAGATCCGGCTGTGAAGACCCTTCCTGAAGGCCTTGCGGCGTCGCTCGCCGGCGGCGCCACCACCCATTGCCGCTGCTGGGTTGTCACCCGCCGCGACGGCGCCGTGCTCGGCTTCACCGACCATGATCGCAGCGTTGCTCTTGATGGTGTCGTCTGCGAGCCGGCCTCGGGGTTTACGGCGAGCGAGGCGACGAGCGAACTCGGCCTTGTCGTCGGCGGCCTTGAGATCGACGGGGCGCTCTCGTCCGAGCGCATCACCGAGGACGACCTGCTTGCCGGCCATTATGACGGTGCCGCCGTCGAACTCTGGCTCGTCGACTGGTCGGCGCCGGCAAATCGCCTGCGCCTGCGCCGCGCCGATATCGGCGAGATCGAGCGCGCCGACGGCGTTTTCCGGGCCGAGCTGCGCAGCCTCGCCCACCATCTCGATCAGGTGCATGGCCGCACCTATCGCTTCGACTGCGACGCCGACCTCGGCGACAGCCGCTGCCGCATCGATACCTCGCTGTCCACTTATCGGGCTGCCGGCACCGTCCTGTCGACCTCGGGCGACCATTCCCTCGTTGTCAGCGGACTTTCCGGCTTTGCCGCCGGCTGGTTTGCCTTCGGCCGCCTCGACTGGACCTCCGGCGCCAATGCCGGCCGCGCTGTCGAGGTCGCCGGGCACACGCGCACCGGCGGCAGCGTCGTTCTCGATCTCTGGCAGGCGATGAGCCGGCCCGTCGCGCCGACTGACGCATTTGTCGTGACCGCCGGCTGCGATCGCCGCTTCTCGACCTGTCGCGACAAGTTCTCGAACGCCAAAGCCTTTCGCGGCTTCCCGCACATGCCGGGCAACGACTTCGCGCTCTCCTATCCGCGCAGCGGCAACGCCAATGATGGCAGGAGCCTCAACACATGACGATTTCCCGCGCCGCGATCGTCGCCGAGGCCCGTGACTGGCTCGGCACGCCCTACTGCCATCAGGCCTCGCTGAAAGGTGTCGGTTGCGATTGCCTCGGCCTCGTCCGGGGCGTCTGGCGGGCCTTTTATGGCGCCGAGCCCGAGCCGATGCCTGCCTATACGCCCGACTGGGCCGAGGCGGCCGGTCGGGAGACGCTGGCCGCCGCCGCCGCGCGCCACCTCGTGCCGATCGCCATGTCCGATGCGGCTGCCGGCGACGTCATCCTGTTCCGCTGGCGCGACGGCCTGCCCGCCAAGCACGCCGGCATCGTCATCGGTGACGGTCGTTTCATCCACGCCCACGACGGTGCCGCAGTTGCCGAGGCGAATCTCTCGGCCTGGTGGCGCCGCCGCCTCGCCCTTGCCTTCCGTTTTCCCGGAGTGACCGACTGATGGCGACCCTTGCCCTGTCGATGGTCGGCGAGGCCGCCGGCGCCGCCCTCGGCTCGACCACTTTCGCAACGCTCGGCCGCGCTGCCGGGGCGCTCGCCGGCTATGCGGTCGATGCGACGCTGTTCGGCGGTCGCGGCAGCCATACCAACCGGACCTATGAGGGGCCGCGTCTCACCGATCTCGATATCCAGGCTTCCTCGGAAGGAGCGCCGATTCCGCGCGTCTACGGCCGCGCCCGCGTCTCCGGCCAGATCATCTGGGCGACCCGCTTCGAGGAAGTCGTCGTTACCGAGACCGAGACGGCAACCACCTCGTCCGGCGGCGGCAAGGGCTTCGGCGGCGGCTCGTCCGGCTCGACCTCGACGGTCACCCGCACCACCCGCACCTATCGCTATTTCGCCAATTTCGCCGTCGGGCTCTGCGAAGGGCCGATCAACCGCATCGGCCGGATCTGGGCCGATGGCGAGTTGCTCGATACCTCGGCCGTTACCGTTCGCCATTATCGCGGTACGGCGACCCAGCGCGCCGACAGCCTCATCGAGGCGAAAGAGGGCGGCGATGTGCCGGCCTATGGCGATCTCGCCTACGTCGTCTTCGAGCGGCTGCCGCTCGAGGCCTATGGCAATCGCCTGCCGCAGCTCACCTTCGAGGTGACAAGGCCATTGCCCGGCCTCGAGAAGCAGTTGAAGGCGATGACCGTCATTCCCGGCGCGACCGAGTTCGGCTACGAGCCGGCCCGCGTTGTGCGCACGCCGGCGCCGGGCGTCACCAAGCCCGAGAACAACCACCTGACCGGCAAGATCAGCGACTGGGACGCATCCATCGACGAGTTGCAGGCGCTCTGCCCCAACCTTGAAAGCGTCTCGCTGGTTGTCACATGGTTCGGCACGGACCTGCGCGCCGGTGCCTGCCGGCTGCGCCCCTCGGTCGACAATCGCGTCAAGGTGACCTCCGGTGCGACCTGGAAGGTAGCCGGGCTCGATCGCTCGACCGCCACCCTCGTCTCGCTGAGCGATGGTCATCCGGCATTCGGCGGCACGCCGTCGGACGCCTCGGTCATCCACGCCATCCGCAATCTCCGGTCCCGTGGCTACAAGGTGATGCTCCATCCCTTCGTCATGATGGACATCCCGGCCGGCAATGCCCTCGCCAACCCCTGGACCGGTACGATCGGCCAGCCGCCCTATCCCTGGCGTGGCCGCATCACCTGTCATCCGGCGCCGGGCCGCTCCGGTACCCCGGACGGCAGCGCCACCGTCCTCTCCCAGATCGCGGCGTTTCTCGGTGACGCCGAGCCCGGCGATTTCTCGGTCTCGGGATCGAGCGTCGTCTATTCCGGGCCGGCGGAATGGAGCTTCCGCCGGATGATGCTCCACTATGCCTGCCTTGCCGATATCGCCGGCGGCATTGATGCATTCCTCATCGGCTCCGAGCTGCGCGGCCTGACCCAGTTGCGCTCCGCCCCTGGCGTCTATCCCTTCGTCTCCGCCCTCGTCGACCTTGCCGCCGACGTCCGCCAGATGCTCGGCTCGACGCCGAAGATTTCCTACGGTGCAGACTGGTCGGAGTATTTCGGCCACCAGCCCGACGACGGTTCGGGCGATGTCTATTTCCATCTCGACCCGTTCTGGGCCTCGAGCCATATCGGCTTCATTGGCATCGACAACTACATGCCGTTGTCCGACTGGCGTCCGGCCGGCGACCATCTCGATGCTGCCAATGCGCCGGCCGCCTCTGACCCGGCCTATCTGCGCGCCAACATCGCCGCCGGCGAGCGGTTCGACTGGTATTACGCCTCCGATGCTGATCGGGTCGCGCAGGTGCGCACCCCGGTGACCGATGGGGCGGCCGGCAAGCCATGGGTATTCCGCGTCAAGGACCTCGTCGGCTGGTGGTCGAACCGCCACTACAATCGCCCCGGTGGCGTCGAGAGTGCGACGCCGACGGCCTGGCAGGCAGGGATGAAGCCGATCCGCTTCACCGAGATCGGTTGTCCGGCGATCGACCTCGGCGCCAACCAGCCGAACGTCTTCGTCGACCCGAAATCGGCCGAATCGGCCTATCCGTGGTTCTCCAGCGGCCGGCGCGATGACGATGTGCAACGCGCCATGCTGGCAGCGGTCCATCGCTGGTGGGACCCGGACGATCCGGACTTCGAGGAGGCCGCCAATCCTGTCTCGCCGGTCTATGGCGGGCGGATGGTCGACCCGGCGCGCCTGCATGTCTGGGCCTGGGACGCCCGCCCGTTCCCGGCCTTCCCCTACATGCGCGACGTCTGGGCCGATGGCGACAACTGGCGGACCGGCCATTGGCTGAATGGCCGCCTTGGCGCCATCTCCCTGTCGGCCCTCGTTGCCGCGCTTCTCGATCGCGCCGGCTTTGCCGACTACGACGTCTCGGGCCTGCGCGGCGTTGTCGACGGCTATGTCGTCGACCGGCCGATGTCGGCCCGCGATGCGCTCGACCCGCTGATGACCGTCGGCCTCATCGAGGCAATCGACAACGGTTCCGTCCTCAAGTTCCGCAATCGCGACGATCGCCCGGTCCGTACCCTCGTCCGGGACGAACTCGTCGAGGAGACCGAACAGCCGCTCGTCTCGCTGAAGCGGGCCGAGGAAACCGAGCTGCCGGTCGAGGTCACCATCGGCTACACCGGCAGCCTTCTCGACTATCGCCGTGCAGTGGCGGCATCCCGCCGCCTTGCCGGCCACAGCCGGGGAACGGTGTCGGCCGAGCTCGCTGCGATCCTCGATGCCGATCTTGCCAGCCGCATCGCCGAGGACTGGCTGCATGACCTCTGGGCGGCGCGTGAAACCGCCGAGTTTGCGCTGCCGCCGAGCGCCATTGCCCTTGAGCCGGGCGATGTCGTTCGCCTCGTCCATGACGGCGCGGAACGGCTTTTCGAGATTACGACGATCGCCGAGGCCGGGCGCCTGCGCCTGTCGGCGCGCGGTCTCGATCCTCGTACCCGGTCCGCGGCGGCGCCTGCGGCACGCACCGAGAAACAGGGCGAGAACCTCATCCACGGCAAGCCGCTGCCGCTGGTCCTCGACCTGCCGCTCCTGCCCGGCGACGAGGCCTCGACCGGCGCCCGGATCGCCGTCTTCGCCGACCCTGGCCGGGCGCCGTTGCCGTCTATCGCTCGCCGACCGGCGAGGGCTATGGCCTCGTTGCCACCCTCGACAGGACGGCGACGCTCGGCACGCTCGCAACCCCGCTGGCGCCGGGTCCTGTCGGTCTCTGGGACCGTTCGAACGTCATCGATGTCGTTCTTTCGGGCGGCGCGCTGTCAGCCAGCCGGAAAGCCTTGTCCGGTCCGGCGCCAACGCGGTCGCCATCGGCTCCATCGAGGGCGGCTGGGGAAATCGTCCAGTTCGCCAATGCCGAACTCGTGGGTGAAGAGACATGGCGACTGGGCATGCTCCTTCGCGCCCAGGCGGGAACGGAAGACGTGATGGCTGCCGGCCACGCGGCCGGCGCAACCTTCGTGGCTCTCGATGGCGCCGTCGAGCTTCTCGACCTCGGCATCGACCGGCTCGGACTGCCGCTCGCCTACCGGATTGGCCCGGCCGGTTATGACATTGCCCATGAGAGCTTCGACGATTTCACCGCGACGCTGGCGGGCAGGGGGCTTCGGCCGCTCTCTCCCGTCCATGTCCGCGCCGCCCGCGTGCCCGGTAGCGGCGATATCGCCATCTCGTGGACGCGGCGCACCCGCATCGGCGGCGACACCTGGGCGACCGTCGATGTTCCGCTGGGCGAGGATCGCGAGGCCTATCGTGTCGAGATCCTCGATGGCGAAACCGTCCGCCGGACGATCGAGACGACCGTCCCGTCGGCGGTCTATGCCAGCGCCGATGAACTCGCCGACTTCGGCACGCCGCTGTCGAGCCTTTCCCTCCGCGTCTCCCAGCTCGGCGCCGTCATCGGTGCCGGCATTGCCAGAAAGGTGACGATCGATGTCTGATCCGACTGCCACGGCACGGCTTGGCCTGCCCCTCATCCAGCCGGCCGAGGCTCAGAAGCACATCTCGCACAACGAGGCGATTGTTGCCCTTGATACGGCGGCACAGCTTTCCGTCCTCGCCCGCGGCCTTGCGGAACCGCCGGCCGAGCCCGAGGTCGGCAACGCCTGGATCGTCGCCGGCGGCGGCACTGGCGATTGGGCCGGCAATGACGGCAAGGTTGCGGTCCTCGAGGAGACGGGCTGGCGCTTTCACGCCGCCCGCGCCGGCTGGCGCGCCTGGGTGAGCGATGAGGCCCGGCTCGTTGTCTTCGATGGTGCCGTCTGGCATCCGTTCGAGGAGGGCGCGGCGCTGCAGCAGCTCGACCGTCTCGGCATCGGCACGACGGCTGACGCCGGCAATCCGTTTTCGGCCCGCCTCGACAATATGCTCGTCACCGCCCGCTCCGCCGGCGATGGCGGCAGCGGCGACATCCGCGTCAAGCTGAACAAGGAAGCAACCGGCAATACCGCGACGTTTCTGTTCCAGTCGGGCTGGTCGGGCAGGGCCGAGATCGGCCTTGCCGGGGCCGACGTCTTCTCGCTGAAGACCTCCGCCGACGGGGCGTCCTGGGCATCTGCCCTGATCGCCGATGGCGCCGGCCGGATACGCCAGCCGCAGCGGCCGCTGTTCATGGGCCAGCGCCTCGCCGGCACCATTGCCGCAAGTGGCGTCTTCGTCGCCGACAGTGTGCTGGTCGATATCGGTGGTGCCTATCAGTCCGCCACCGGCGCCTACACCTGCCCGGTCGAGGGCGTCTACGAGCTTGCCGCCGGCGGCGTTCTTGATACCGCGACGCCGGCCGCCGGCACGGTGGCGCTGTCGCTCTGGCGCAACGGGGCCCAGGTTGGCGCGGACTTCGCGTTCGGACGCCAGAACACCGCCAGCGGCTCGGCGTCGTTTTCCGGCCGGATGATGGTTGCCGCCGCCGCCGGTGACGTGCTCGAATGCCGGATCGCTTGCGGCGCCGGGGGGCGCTTCTACGGAACCGGCCGGAACTGGCTGTCGGTGCGCCATCTGGGCTGATCCGACCCGCCGGCCGCATTGTCGCTGAACGGGGTATTCATCGCATGTTCAGGCGGTTGTCTGTAGCAAGAGGGCGACGATGCGGAGTATCTGATGTTTGCTATGCGGAAATTTCTTGTTACGGCGACAATCGCGATGACGCTGCTGGCGGCGCCGGCGGCGGCCCTTGCCGAATGCCTCGGCGCCGGTGATGCCCGCGCCGCGGTTGCCTCTGGTCAGGCGGTGCCGCTCGCCAGGGTGAACAGCGCCATCCGGGCCCAGAAGCTCGGCGAGGTCATCGGCGCCAAGCTCTGCCGGAACGGTGGTCGCCTCGTCTATGAGGTGACGGTTCTCGCCGCCGATGGCAATGCGCGGCGGATTTCCGTCGACGCGGCAACCGGCGCCATCGGGCGCTGACCGACGAAAGAGGAGGGACAAGGCCAGATGCGGCTGCTCGTGGTGGAAGACGATCCCGATCTCAATCGCCAGCTCGTCGAGGCATTCACCGACGCTGGATACGTCGTCGACCGCGCCTTTGACGGCGAGGAGGGGCACTTCCTCGGCGACACCGAGCCCTACGACGCCGTCATTCTCGACATCGGCCTGCCGCAGAAGGACGGCATCAGCGTCCTTGAAGAGTGGCGCCGCGCTGGCCGCGTCATGCCGGTGCTGATCCTGACGGCCCGCGACCGCTGGAGCGACAAGGTGCAGGGCATCGATGCCGGTGCCGACGATTATGTTGCCAAGCCCTTCCACATGGAGGAGGTGCTGGCCCGCATTCGCGCCCTCGTCCGCCGCGCCGCCGGTCATGCCTCCAACGAGGTCGAGTGCGGCCCGATCCGGCTCGACACCCGCGCCGGCCGGGTGACGGTCAACGGCTCGCCGGTCAAGCTGACCTCGCACGAATACCGCCTCATTGCCTATCTGATGATGCATATCGGCAAGGTGGTGTCGCGCACCGAGCTTGTCGAACACCTCTATGATCAGGACTTCGACCGCGATTCCAATACCATCGAGGTGTTCGTCGGGCGCCTTCGCAAGAAACTGAAGGTCGATGCCATCGAGACCGTGCGCGGCCTTGGCTATCGCATGCAGCGGCCCGGGAATGCGGACTGACTCGCTCGCCTTCCGCCTGTTCGTCGCAGCCGCCGTCTGGAGCGTCGTCGCGCTGCTGGCCGCCGGGCTGATCATCACCGCGCTTTATCGGGCGTCCGTCGAGCGTGGCTTCGATGCGCGCCTCGACGTCTACGCCAAGACGATCATTGCCGCTCTCGTCGACACGCCGCAGAACCCGCAGGCAGTCACCGGCACGTTCGGCGAGCCCCGCTTCGGCCTGCCGCTCTCGGGCTGGTACTGGCAGGTCGAAGGCCGGCGCGGTCGTCGTCGCATCAGCGTCGCTGTTCGATGCCCGCTCGCCATACCGCAGCATTGCCGCCGGCGCGACGGGCGTCGGCCATCGCGCCTATGTCGACGGGCCGTCCGGCCGAAGACCCTCCACCTGCTCGTTCGCGTCGTGCACATCGGCGATGAGACCTACAATGTCGCCGTTGCCGGCAATGCCGACGAAGTGGCGGCCGGCTCACGCCTCCTTCCGCAACAACGTCGCCCTGACCGCTTGGCATCTTCGGTCTTGGCCTCGTCCTGACGACGCTCTTTCAGGTGCGCTTTGGCCTGCGCCCGCTCGACCGCATCCGCCGTGCCCTTACCGCCATCCACCAGCGGCGAAGGCATGCGGCTGGAAGAGCCGGTTCGCCGCCGAGATCGAGCCGGTTGCCGAGGAACTGAACGCACTCCTGAAATCGAATCAGGAAATCGTCGAGCGCGCCCGCACCCATGTCGGCAATCTCGCTCACCTGAGCGCCGCTCTCGGTGATCACCAACGAGGCCCGTGCCTCGCGCGATCCCTTCGCCCGCAAGGTCGAGGAACAGGCCTCGGTCATGCGCGATCAGGTGCAGCATTATCTCGACCGTGCCCGCATGGCCGCCCGCGTCAACGTCATCGGCGCCCGCACCGATGTCGCGCCGGCAATCGAGAGTCTCGCCCGGGCGATGCGGCGCATCTATGAGGATCGCGGCCTTGCCGTTGAGGTCGATGTCGCCCCGGCCGCCCGGTTTCGCGGCGAGCGCCAGGACCTTGAGGAGATGGCCGGCAACCTTCTCGACAACGCCTGCAAATGGGCCTCGGCTTCTGTTTCGATCGCGGCGAAGGCGGTGCATGCCGATGGCGGCATCCACCGCCTTCGCATCATTGTCGATGACGATGGTCCGGGCCTGACGCCCGAGGAGCGGGCGGAGGCCCTGCGCCGCGGCCGCCGGCTCGACGAGACCCGTCCCGGTTCCGGCCTCGGCCTTTCGATCGTCGCCGAGCTTGCCGAGCTCTATGGCGGCTCCTTCACCCTCGACACCGCACCGAAAGGCGGCCTGCGTGCCGTCCTTGATTTGCCGGGAGTTGGCCAATGAAATCCGCGGCGGACTAATTTCCGCCGAAATGAGATGGGAAAAACCGCGCGGCGCGCTGGGAACGAACCCGGTCGCCGCGACGTTTCAAGGCAAAGGCACTTGGGAGCTGGGAAGATATGATGCGGAATTCCATTGTTGCGATCGCCATGACCGCCAGCATCGGGCTGGCCGGATGCACCGGCGACGTCGGTCCGAAACAGGGCGTTGGCGCCGTTGCCGGCGCCGTGGCCGGCGGCATCCTCGGTGCCCAGGTCGGCGAGGGCGAGGGCAAGGCGGTTGCCATGACCCTCGGTATCATTGCCGGTGGCCTGATCGGTTCCGAAATCGGCCGCGCGCTTGACGAGAACGATCGTCGCGCCGCCTCGGAGGCCGAATACCGCGCCCTCGAGACCGGTCGTTCGGGCACGCCGACGCGTTGGCGCAATCCCGATTCCGGTCACTACGGTGATGTCGTTCCCGGTCCGGCCTATCAGGTCAACCGGCTCGATTGCCGTGATTACACCCACACGATCTACATCGATGGACAGCCGGAAACGGCGCGCGGCACGGCCTGCCGCCAGCCCGACGGAACCTGGCGTCCCGAGAGCTGACCGCGGCGCAATCTGCGCCATGCAACCCGAATTGCCGAGCCGGCGCATCCTGCGCCGGCTTCTTTTTTTGGCGGTTTTTGTGCCTTGACATGACAGAACGTCAATCGAAACAGAAATTTAAGATAGCTAATGGATTATACGGTCAGCTCCCGATGCGAGGCTCGGGATTTGGTGTGGTCGTTGCCACGGTTTGATCGTTGGCCGTAAGTTGTCGCGTGGACGATGGGGACTGAAAAGCTCAAGAACTTTCTTAGCGGCCTCTCCCCGGAAGCGCGCCGGCTGCTTGTCCGGGGCATCGAAGAGGCACGGGCACGTGGCGAGCTCGACCCGAGCCACGAGTTCATTCTGTCCGCTGCCCGCGAAACCTTCCTCAAGACCGGCCCCCGCATCCCCCGGATCAACAATACCAAGCGCCTTTTCTTCACGCCGCTCGAGCCGTTCCTCATCTCCGAGATTCTGCCGAAGAAGCAGCGTGGCCGTATCCATCGCTCCTCTCTGGATCACATCTGGAACTGGGTGCATCGTGATCTTGCCAAAGACAAGGTCGGCGAGGCGATCCACGCCGTCGATGAAGCGCTGACCATCGGCGAGCCGCATGAGGTCGAGGGCGCGGCCCGTATTCTGCGCGCCCGTTTTCTTGCCGTTGCCCGTGAGTACATCGCCGCGCTCGTCGCGACATCAGACGGCCATCGCCGCCTTGCCAGCCAGCTCGGTGGCCAGCGCGTGCTCGATGACCTTCGCGATTTCGTCGACGTCCTGGAAGCCGAGCGTGCCCTTGGCAGCTTCCTGAAGGCAATGCCCGAGCAGGTCACCGCCGACCGCCGCAACATCGAGAAGGTGACGCAGGCCTACGCGATGTTTCTGCGTGTCGAGCCCGGCAAGTCCGTGTTCGCGCTCGCCGCACTGATGGGCCGGTTCGATCCGCCCGAGGATTTCCTGCGCTTCATCGTCGAGGCCGTCGGCTCGGACGACCTCGCCGTCGTCGCAAAGAGCGAGTACGCTCCGGCCATCGACATCGCCCTGACCGAGATCGCCCGCCTCGTCGAGCGTTTCAGTGGCATGCCGCGAACCGCGTCGAGCATTCCGGCAATACAGGGTGTCATCCGCCAGTATCATCGCTGGATGCGCACCTTCTCCGTCGCCTTCGAGGTGTCGCAGACCAGCGAGTGGGGCAAGCGCATATCGGAATTTCGCTCGACCATGTCGAACCGGGTTTCCTCGCTCATCGAGCCTTCGCCGCTTTTGACCCGTCGGGCCCTGCGGCCGGTCCGCACCGACGGCATCCTGCGCATGCCCGATCCGGAGGTTATCGACGAAGCGCTCGTCGCGGTTTCCGTCCTTGAGACCGCGCTGACGGCGCGCGAGAGCCTGGCGCTCAACCGCATGCTTCCCGATACCCGAAAGAGCATCGAACAGGTGGTCGAGACGATGACCAACGGCGTTATTGCCGAGCTGCGCGACAGTTCGGAAGCAGAACGCCCCATCCTCTCCGAATATGCCCAGGCCGGCATCAACCTGTCCGCAGCGGTTTTCGGCGAGGACTACGCGGCGGTTATTCGTCGCGCCCGCCATGTGGCGATGACCCACACAGCCGCCCGCTGACGCCGCCGTTTCCGGGAACTCAAAGCTTTTCTCTCCATCGATAGCGTGCCGTGGCTTGAGGGAAGTCAACGCCACCACCGCCGCCATGACTAGGATCGCGCGATTGCCGCACTGATCCCGCCGGTCTATGTCTGCGCCGGGATCAAGGACGGGCGCCAACGGTCCGGCGACACAATGTCGCCGCGGATTTGGTGTCGAAGCGCACTAGGTCAGCGACCTGAGGAGTATCGATGGGTTTCTGGATTGCCGCCGCCGTGATGACGCTCGCCACCGCTCTGGCGGTGCTGCTGCCGCTCGCCCGCAAGCCGGTGGCGGGTCAGCCGGTCGACGATTCCCCGGAGCACGACGCAGCGATCTACCGCGATCAGCTTGCCGAGCTCGAGAATGACGCCCGGCGCGGGCTCGTCGGCGAGGCCGAGGCCGAAGCCGCCCGCATCGAGATTTCCCGCCGGTTGCTGAAGGCGACGGAGAAGACGGGCGTCGGAGGCGTGTCCGGTGCGCTCTGGGCTCGCCGCGCCGCCGCCGTTGCCGCCGCCATTTTCGTCCCGGCCCTCAGCTTCGGTCTCTATCTCTACCTCGGCTCGCCCGAAATGCCCGACATGCCGCGCCAGGCGCGCCTTGATCAGCCCGTCGAGAAGCAGGATATCGACACGCTCATCGCCAAGGTCGAGGCTCACCTTGCCGCCAATCCCGACGAGGGCGACGGCTGGATCGTCCTTGCCCGCGTCTATATGCGCGTCGGCCGGTTCGCCGAGGCGGCCGAGGCCTATGCCAACGGCACGCGCCTCCTTGGTCCGACCGCAGACCGGGAGGCCGACCTCGGCGAGGCGCTCGTGATGGCCGGCGGCGGCGTCGTCACGGCAGATGCCCGCGCGGCATTCGAACGCGCTGTCGCCCTTGATGCCAAGGCGGTCAAGCCGCGCTTCTTCCTTGCCCTTTCCCTTGGCCAGGACGGCAAGCATGCCGAGAGTGCCGAGGCATGGCGCGCCCTGATCGCCGATGCCGATAGCGACGCCGGCTGGGTCGGCGCGGCGCGCGAGCAGCTCGCCATCGCCGAGGCCGCCCGCGACGGCAAGCCGGCGCCGCAGACCGCCGCCGACGAGACGCCCTCGATCGACGAGATGATGTCGCGCCTCGCCGCCCGGCTCGAGGCAAATCCGGATGATGTCGTCGGCTGGAGCCGCCTCATCCGTTCCTATCGCGTCCTTGGCAAGGCCGATGAGGCCGCCGCCGCAGAAGCAAAGGCGCGCGCGGTCTTTGCCGGTCGGCCGGACGAGATCGCGCGGCTGGAAGCCGCCCTTGCCGGCGAGGTCGCGACGGAGGGTGGCGCCGGTCCGGCGATGCCGTCAGCACCCGCGGCGCCCATGGCGCCTGTCGCGCCCCAGGCTGGCGCCGGTGGACCTGCACCGAGTGCCGCCGATATTGCCGCTGCCGGCAACATGTCG
>JAWKVW010000025.1:0-47917 GCA_041397845.1 Hyphomicrobiales bacterium
CGGTTTGCCGCCGCCCTCGGCCTTGATGCCGCCCGCGTCGCGCCGTTCTTCGTCGATGCCGTCGAGAGCCCGCCCGGCGGCCTGCCGCAGGCCGGCGAGACGCGGCTCTCCTTCACCAACAACCACCTGCAATACGTCGTGACCTGGTACGGCCTCGCCGCAACGCTCGTCGTCGTCTACGGGCTCTTTGTCAGGAAGCGGCTTTCGGCCCGCGACTGATCCGCCACGCGGGCGGCCGGTCATGCGGCCGCGAGGATGCGCTCCAGCCGCCGCTTCATCTCGTCCTTGATCGGCTCGGCCGCTTTCAGGATTGTCGGCGCCTTCAGGAAGTCGAGCACCTTGAACTGGTCGACATCCGGCCGGATGAGAATATCCGGCTGGCGCGCTTTCAGCTTCTCGTTGACGACCGAGGTCATCAGGATCTGCAGCGTGCCGAAGATCGCCTCGAACGGTCCGGGTGCCGGATGCTTGGCCTTGTCGCTGCGCACCGGTCCGCCGGTGACGTCGACCGCGACACAGATCTCCACCTTGTCGTCGAAGACGTCGAACGGCAGCGGATTGACCGCACCGCCATCGACCAGCACCCGGCCGTCGCGCAACACCGGCTTCAGCACGCTCGGAATGGCGATCGAGGCGGCAATCGCCGTGATCAGCGGCCCCTCCGACATGCGCGCCTCCGAACGCGACCAGAAATCGGTGGCGACCGCCGTGAACGGGATATCGAGATCGGCAAAGTCGAGCGCGACGCCCGACGGCAGCAACTGCGCCAGCAGCCGCACCGGGTCGACCATCACCGAGCCGTTGAGGCCGCTCTGGAAGAACTGCATGAACTTGCCGGAGCGCGTCTGCAGCACCTTGCGGGCAAGCTCGCGCCGGTCGGTCAACAGCGACAGCACATGGTCGCGGATCGCCGCTCCCGAAAGGCCGGAGGCATAGGCCGCCCCGATCAGCGCGCCGATCGAGGTGCCGGCCATTTCCGTCGGCCGGACGCCGAGCTCGTCGAATGCCTCGAGCACGAGAATATGCGACAGGCCGCGCGCCCCGCCGCCGCCGAGCGCCAGCGCGATGCGGATGTCCGGTCGCGGTATCGGCAGATGGATCGAACCGTCGTCAGCCATTGTTTCCGACCGGGCACGCGCCCGGTTTCCCGTCCGAAGCAGCCGGTCAGCCGGCCTCAGCCCTGTTGTTCGCGCGCCACCGCCCGCCAGCCGATGTCCTGCCGGCAGAAACCCTCCGGCCAGTCGATCTTCGCGACCGCTTCATAGGCGCGCGCCTGCGCCTCGGCGACGGTGGCGCCGATCGCCGTGACGTTCAGCACCCGGCCGCCGATGGCGAGAATATCATCGCCCTCGCGCCGCGTGCCGGCATGGAAGACCTCGACGCCGTCAAGCGCGCCGGCAGCTTCGAGCCCGCCGATCCGCGTCCCCTTGATATAGGAACCGGGATAGCCTTTTGCCGCCATCACCACGGTAAGCGCCACTTCGTCCCGCCATTGCGGAGAGACGCCCGCCAGCTTGCCCGTCGCCGCCGCCAGCAGCAGCTCGACGAGATCGGACCGCAGCCGCATCATCAGCACCTGCGTTTCCGGATCGCCGAAGCGGCAATTGTATTCGATGAGCTCCGGCCCCTTCTTCGTGATCATCAGGCCGGCATAGAGCACGCCGGTGAACGGGCAGCCCTTGTCGCGCATCGCCCGCATCGTCGGCTCGATGATCTCGCGCATCGTCCGCTCGACGAGATCGGCCGTCATCACCGGCGCCGGCGAATAGGCGCCCATGCCGCCGGTATTCGGTCCGGTATCGCCATCGCCGACCCGCTTGTGGTCCTGCGCCGTGGCGAGCGGCACGGCGGTGCTGCCGTCGCAGATCGCAAAAAAGCTCGCCTCCTCGCCGACGAGACATTCCTCGACGACGACCTCGGCCCCGGCATCGGCGAATTCGCCGGCAAAGCAGGCATCGACCGCCGCCTTCGCCGCCTCGGTCGTCTCGGCGACGACGACGCCCTTGCCGGCGGCAAGCCCGTCCGCCTTGACGACGATCGGCGCCCCCGTCCGGTCGATATAGTCCCGCGCCGCCTCGGCGTCGGTAAAGCGCCCGTAGGCGGCGGTCGGAATGCCGTATTCGGCGCAAAGGTCCTTGGTGAAGCCCTTCGAGCCCTCGAGCCGGGCCGCCGCCGCCGTCGGCCCGAACACCGGAATGGCGGCGGCGATCAGCGCGTCGGCAAGGCCGGCAACGAGCGGCGCCTCCGGCCCGACGACGACGAGGTCGATGCCGTGTTCGCGGCAGAAGGCAACGACCGCCGGATGGTCGTCGGCGGCAAGGGCGACGCAGCGGCCGAGCGCTTCCATGCCGCCATTGCCCGGCGCGATGTAGAGCGTCTCGAGCTTCGGCGAGCGGGCAAGCGCATGGGCAAGCGCATGCTCGCGCCCGCCCGAACCGATGAGAAGTACCTTCATAGCGCGCCCGTCTCCGTCTTTGCCCGCATGCTGTCCTGTCCTCCTGCCGGTCTACCATGGCGAGGCGAGCGGTCAAGTCGTCGGCGGGCGGGCAAAAGCGCCGGCAATGGCGCGCCGGTGGTGCCCGGCTGCCTGCCCTTCGCGCAGCCGCGCGGCCCGAAACCTCTTGTCAATCGCGTTTATTGCCGCCAAGGTTCTCCTTCCGCGCCGCATTGCGTCGGCGCGCCAAGGTTCATGTCGTCCGCGCCCCTTGCGGCAGCGGCTGGCCGGTTGGGGGACCGGTCCCAAGGAAACGGAAAACTCCATGAAAGTAACAGTCGAGCGCGTAAATCTGCTGCGGTCCCTGACGCATGTGCACCGGGTCGTCGAACGTCGCAACACGATTCCGATCCTGTCGAACGTGCTCCTGAAGGTCGAGGGCGGCGCGCTGAAACTGAAGGCGACGGACCTCGACCTCGAGGTCATCGAAACCGTTCCGGCCGAGGTTTCCACTCCCGGCGGCACCACCGTTCCCGCCCACATGTTCTACGACATCGTCCGCAAGCTGCCGGACGGCTCGGAAGTCTCGCTCGAGCTCGAGGGCGCTTCCGGCACGATGGTCATCCGCTCCGGAAGGTCGCGCTTCCAGCTTCAGGTTCTGCCCGAGACCGACTTCCCGGATCTGACCGCCGGCACTTTCAGCCATCGCTTCCAGCTTGCCGCGAGCGGCCTGAAGCGGCTGATCGACCGGACCCAGTTCGCCATCTCCACCGAGGAGACGCGCTACTATCTGAACGGCATTTTCCTGCACACGGTAGATGGCGGCAGCGAGCCGCGCCTGCGCGCCGTGGCGACCGACGGCCACCGTCTCGCCCAGGCCGAGCTCAGCGCCCCGGCCGGCGCCGAGGACATGCCGGGCATCATCATTCCGCGCAAGACCGTCAGCGAGCTGCAGAAGCTGGTCGAGGAGCCCGATGCGACGATTGCCGTCGAGGTCTCCGATTCCAAGATCCGCGTCACCATGGGCGCCATCGTCCTGACCTCGAAGCTCATCGACGGCACCTTCCCGGACTATGGCCGCGTCATTCCGCAGGGCAACGACAAGCTGCTCGAGGTCGATCGCGACGAGTTCGCGAGCGCCGTCGACCGCGTCTCGACGATTTCGAGCGAGCGCGGCCGCGCCGTGAAGCTGTCGCTGCAGGATGGTCGCCTCATCCTTACCGTGACCAACCCCGATTCGGGCAGCGCCACCGAGGAGCTTGGCGTCGACTACGCCGCCGACGCCCTCGATATCGGCTTCAACTCCCGCTACCTGCTCGACATCACCAGCCAGCTCGAGGGCTCGACGGCGGTCTTCCGCCTTGCCGATCCCGGCAGCCCGACCCTCATTCAGGACCGCGACACCGCCGATGCGCTCTACGTCCTGATGCCGATGCGGGTGTGAGCGAGCCCTTCGAGAACGACGAGCCGCCGGCGCGCGTGACAGCCCCGGCGCCCGGTGGCGGCATCTCCCCGCGGCGCACGGCGGTGACGCGCCTGCGCCTCGACAGTTTCCGCAACTACGCCTCGCTCAGCCTGTCGCCCGGGCCGGGGCCGGTCGTCCTTTGCGGCGACAACGGTGCCGGCAAGACCAATCTGCTCGAGGCGGTCTCGTTCCTGTCGCCGGGCCGCGGCCTGCGTCGCGCCGACTATGCCGACGTCGCCCGCCTGCCGGGCCGCGGCACCTGGGCCGTCGCCGTCGAGGCCGACGGCGCGTCCGGCCCGGTCGAGATCGGCACCGGCCTGCAGCTTGGCCCTGATGGTGCGCCGGAGCGCCAGCGCCGCATTCGCATCAACCATGCCCCGGTCCGCTCGGCCGAGGCGCTGCTCGAACATCTGCGCGTCGTCTGGCTGACCCCGGCGATGGACGGCCTCTTCACCGGCCCGGCCGGCGACCGCCGCCGCTTCCTCGATCGCCTGGTTCTTGCCATCGATCCCGGCCACGGCACCCGCGTTTCCGCCTTCGAGCGGGCGCTCACCTCGCGCAACCGCCTGCTCGAGGATGCAAGCCCCGACGCCCGCTGGCTCGACGGGCTCGAGGCACAGATTGCCGAACTCGGCACGGCCATCGCCGCCGCAAGGGTCGAGCTTGTCGCCCGGCTCGCCGCCCTCGTCGGGGATGTGGCCGAGGCCGGCTCGCCCTTTCCCTTCAGCCGTCTGTCGCTCGAGGGTACCATCGAGAGCGGCTTTGCCACCGGCGCCGCCGTCGATGTCGAGGATGGCTACCGCGAAGCCCTCGGCCGCATGCGCCGCCGCGATGCCGCCGCCGGCCGCACCCTCGAGGGGCCGCACCGCAGCGACCTCGTCGTCGTCCATGGTCCGAAGGAAATGCCGGCCGGCCGCTGCTCGACCGGCGAACAGAAGGCGCTGCTCGTCGGCCTCGTCATTGCCCACGCCCGGGTCGTCGCCGCCTCGAGCGGCATTGCCCCGATCATGCTGCTCGACGAAATCGCCGCCCATCTCGACGACCAGCGCCGCGCCGCCCTGTTCGACATTCTCGTCGATCTCGGCGTGCAGGCCTTCATGACCGGCACCGACCGGGCGCTGTTCTCGGCCCTTGCCGGCAAGGGCCAGATCTTCAGGGTGTCGGGCGGCACCCTTTCCGGGGACGCCGCCTGACCTGATGCGCTCCGCCTCGGTCGCCCGATATGGTCCTCAATCGTCCGACATGGCGATGAGGCTGGCATTGCCGCCGGCCGCCGCCGTGTTGGTCGAGATCACCTGCTCTTCGGCAAAGCGTGCGAGATAGCCAGGTCCGCCGGCCTTCGGCCCGGTCCCCGAAAGGCCGGAGCCGCCGAACGGCTGCACCCCGACGACCGCGCCGATCATGTTGCGGTTGACGTAGCAATTGCCGACCGCCACCGCGTCGACGACGTCTTTCACCGTCTGGTCGATCCGGCTGTGGACGCCGAGTGTGAGGCCGTAGCCGGTCGCTTCGACGGCGGCGATCGTCTCCTTCAGCTTGCCCGCCTTCCAGCGCACGACATGCAGGATCGGACCGAAGATCTCTTCGCCAAGGTCGCTCGCCTTGCCGAGGAGGAAGATATGCGGGGCAACGAACGTGCCGCCGGCCGCCGGGTTCGGCACCGTCCCGGCGTGAACCGTCTTGTGCTGCCGCGTCATCCGGCCGATATGGCTATCGAGCTTTTCCTTCGCCTCGGCATCGATCACCGGACCCATGTCGGTCGATGGCCGGCGCGGATCGCCGAGCCGCAGTTCGGCCGCCGCCCCGGCGATCATCTCCAGCATCCGGTCGGCGACGTCTTCCTGCACGAACAGCAGCCGAAGCGCCGAGCAGCGCTGGCCGGCCGAGCGGAAGGCCGAGGTGACGACGTCGTCGGCGACCTGTTCGGGAAGCGCGGTCGCATCGACGATCATCGCGTTGATGCCGCCGGTCTCGGCAATCAGCGGCACGATCGGGCCGTTCTTGGCCGCCAGCGTCCGGTTGATCTTCCAGGCGACTTCGGTCGAGCCGGTGAAGGCGACGCCGGCGACCTTTTCATGACCGACGAGCCGCGCCCCGACCGCGCCGTCACCGGGCACGAACTGCAGCGCGCCTGCCGGAACGCCGGCGCTGTGCAGCAGCCGGATTGCTTCGGCCGCGACCAGCGGCGTCTGTTCCGCCGGCTTGGCAACCACCGTATTGCCGGCAACGAGCGCCGCCGACACCTGGCCAAGGAAGATCGCCAGCGGAAAGTTCCACGGCGAAATGCACACGAACACGCCCCGGCCGCGCCGGCGCAGGCGATTCTCCTCGCCCGTCGGCCCGGCAAGGATCTCGTCCTCGCCGAACTGCCGCCGTGCCTCGCGGGCATAGTAGCGGCAGAAATCGGCGGCCTCGCGCACTTCCGCGATGCCGTCGGCAAGCGTCTTGCCGGCCTCGACCGCCATCATCGCGATCAGCCGGTCCCGGTTCGCCTCGAGGAGATCGGCCATTTTCTCCAGCGCGGCGGCGCGCGCCTCGACCGGCGTGCGCGACCAGCCGGCAAACCCGGCCGCCGCCGCGGCGATGGCCTTGTCGGCAATCTCCGGCGTTGCCTCGCTGACGCTTCCGGCGACCGTCTTGCCGTCGACCGGGCTGACGACGGCTCGCGGCGTGCCGCCGCCTGCCTTGCCCTCGATGATCGCCGCCGCCGCCGGGAAGGGCAGGGGCGTTGCCGCGATTGCCGCGGCGAACGGCTCGAGCATCTCGCGGGCGCCGAATTCGAGGCCCATCGAGTTGCGCCGCGCCCCGCCATAGAGATTGACCGGCAGCGGAATGCGCCGGTGCCGCGCCGCCCGGCCGCCGTCGAGCATCAGGTCCGGACGCTGCAGCAGCTCCGCGATCGGCACCGACCGGTCGCCGACGATGGCGACGAACGAGGAATTGGCGCCGTTTTCAAGGAGCCGGCGCACCAGATAGGCAAGCAGGTCGCGATGTCCCCCGACCGGCGCATAGATGCGGCAGGGCACCGGCTGCTCGCCCTCGGCCAGCGCCTCGTAGAGCGCCTCGCCCATGCCATGCAGCCGCTGGAACTCGTAGCCGGACCCGTCCCCGGCGAGCGCCTGGATGGTCGCGACCGTCAGCGCGTTGTGCGTGGCAAACTGCGAATAGATCCGCTCGCGGGCGCCGAGCAGCCGCCGCGCCGCCGCGATATAGGCCGCATCCGTTGCCGCCTTGCGCGTCAGCACCGGATAGTCGGGAAGGCCGCGCTCCTGCGCCCGCTTCACCTCGGTGTCCCAATAGGCGCCCTTGACGAGCCGCACCATGAACCGCCGGTCAAGCGTGCGGGCGAGCGCGATGACCCAGTCGACGACGGCGAGAACCCGCTTCTGATAGGCCTGGATGGCAAGGCCGAAGCCGTCCCAGCCGGCAAGCTCCGGATCGGCCGCCACCAGCGCGATGACCTCGAGCGAGATCTCGAGACGGTCGGCCTCTTCCGCGTCGACCGTGAAATTGAGATCGTGCTTGCGCGCCGCCCGGGCCAGCGCCGTCACCGCCGGCACGAGTTCGGCAAGCACCGCCTCGCGGTTGACCGCTTCGTAGCGCGGATGCAGCGCCGACAGCTTGACCGAAATGCCCGGCCGGTCGGCGCCGCGCCCGGTCGCCTTCTTGCCGATCGCCTCGATTGCCCTGGCGTAGGATTCGAAATAGCGCCGCGCATCCTCATGCGTCCGCGCGCCCTCGCCGAGCATGTCGAACGAATGCCGGTAGCCCTTGCCGGCCATGCCGCGGGCCCGCGACAGGGCGCCCTCGATCGTCTCGCCAAGTACGAAATGATGGCCAAGCACCCGCATCGCCTGCCGCGTCGCGGTCCGCACCGTCGGCAGGCCGAGGCGCTTGATGGTGCCGGCGATGATGCCCTCCGGCGTCTCGCCGGGATGGACGATCCGCGCCGTGAGGCCGAGCGCCCAGGTCGAGGCCGAGACGAGCCAGGTATCGCCGCCCTTCTTCTCGCTCCAGTCGGCCGCGCCGAGCGTGTCCTCGATGAGGCGGTCGGCGGTCTCGCCGTCCGGCACCCTGAGCAGCGCCTCGGCCAGCACCATGAGGGCAAGCCCCTCGCGCGTCGAAAGGCCGTATTCGCGCAGGAAATCCTCGACCCCGCCGATCGCCCCGGCCCGCTCCCGGATTTCCTCGATGAGCCGCGTCGCGATCCGGTCGATGCGTGCATCCGTCGCCGCGTCGACGGCGGTCTCGCCGATGATCCGCGCCACCAGCGGCTCGTCCGGTTCGGCATAGGGAGCTTTGAACTGCGGCAGGGATGGAGCCGGTGAGCCGGCCTCCTTCAGCGCATTGTCGGCCATGGCGGAACACCTCGTGCGATTTGTTTGGCGGCAGCTTATTCCTTTCGCCAGGCTTTGGCGCGGGATTGATGGTAGCAGCGCCGGCGGCCCGCAAGCAGCGCGGCAGCGCCGGCTTTCGCGCCCGTTTTGGCCCTTCGCTTGCGCAAAGTCGTGAATCGCGCTATAAACCCGGCGTAATCTCTGAACGACTGGCTGATCGTTGAGAGTGGGTCCCGCCCGGAACCCGCTCTTTTTGTTTTGAGCCGGTCGTCTGTCATGGTGATGTCGAAAGACAGGACGAGAATGGCCGAACAGGAACCGCGACTGCTGATCGAGACCGGACTTGCCGCGCGCGTCGCCGCGATTGTCGAGCCTGTGATCGATGACCTCGGCTTTCGCCTGGTTCGGATCAAGATTTCCGCCCAGAACGGCATGACGCTGCAGATCATGGCCGAGCGTCCCGACGGCACGATGAACATTGACGGCTGCGAGGCCGTGAGCCGCGCCGTCTCGCCGGTGCTCGACGTCGAGGACCCGATCGACCGGGCCTATCATCTCGAGGTGTCCTCGCCCGGTATCGACCGGCCGCTGGTGCGCCGCTCCGATTTCGAGCGCTGGCTCGGCCACGAGGCCAAGGTCGAGCTGGAAAATCCGCTCGACGGGCGCAAGCGTTTTCGCGGTCCGCTGATCGCGGTGGCGGGCGATGCAGTGACCGTCGGTGTCCCCGACGCGCCGCCCGGACTGCCCGATCGCTACGATCTGCCGTTTGCCGATATCGGCGACGCCCGGCTGGTGCTGACCGACGCGCTCATCAATGACGCGTTGCGGCGCGACCCGACCCTCGCCGAGGGTGACGACGACTGATTGATCCGTCCCGCGCCCCGAGGCGGCGGGACGAACGACAAAAGACTGACGAACGGCCGGACAAAAAGGTTCGGCCTAGGCGGAGACGAAGAGAGATGGCAGTCAGCGCAAACCGTCTGGAGCTCCTGCAGATCGCCGACGCGGTCGCCCGCGAAAAGGCGATCGATCGCGGCATCGTCATTGCGGCGATGGAGGATGCGATCCAGAAGGCGGCCCGCTCGCGCTACGGTCTTGAGACCGAGGTTCGCGCCGAGATCAATCCCAAGACCGGCGAGATCCGGCTTGCCCGGCTGCTGCGCGTGGTCGAGGACGTCGAGAACACCTCGACCGAGATCGCCCTTGCCGATGCCCTCGGCCGCAATCCGGCGGCCCGCGTCGGCGACTTCATCGCCGAGGCGCTGCCGCCGATGGACTTCGGCCGCATCGCCGCCCAGTCGGCCAAGCAGGTCATCGTCCAGAAGGTCCGCGAGGCCGAGCGCGATCGCCAGTACGAGGAATTCAAGGACCGGATCGGCGAGATCGTCCACGGCGTCGTCAAGCGCGTCGAATACGGCAACGTCATCGTCGACCTCGGCCGTGGCGAGGGCATCGTGCGCCGCGACGAGCTGATCCCGCGCGAGGCGTTCCGCTATGGCGACCGCATCCGCGCCTATATCTACGACGTCCGCCGCGAGCAGCGCGGGCCGCAGATCTTCCTGTCGCGCACCCATCCCCAGTTCATGGCCAAGCTCTTTGCCCAGGAAGTGCCGGAAATCTACGACGGCATCATCACGGTGAAGTCGGTCGCCCGCGATCCCGGTTCGCGCGCCAAGATCGCGGTCATTTCCCGCGATTCCTCGATCGATCCGGTCGGCGCCTGCGTCGGCATGCGCGGCAGCCGCGTCCAGGCCGTGGTCCAGGAGCTGCAGGGCGAGAAGATCGACATCATTCCCTGGTCGCCGGATGCTGCCACGTTCATCGTCAACGCGCTGCAGCCGGCCGAGGTCGCCAAGGTCGTTCTCGACGAGGATGCCGAGCGCATCGAGGTCGTCGTTCCCGACGACCAGCTCTCGCTGGCCATCGGCCGTCGCGGCCAGAACGTGCGCCTTGCCTCGCAGTTGACCGGCTGGGACATCGACATCCTGACCGAGCAGGAAGAGTCCGAGCGCCGCCAGAAGGAATTCGCCGAGCGCAGCGAGCTCTTCATGGAAGCGCTCAATGTCGACGAGATGGTCGGCCAGTTGCTCGCCTCCGAAGGCTTCACCTCGGTCGAGGAAATCGCCTATGTCGAGCCCGACGAGGTCGCCTCGATCGAAGGCTTCGACGACGATACCGCCGAGGAGCTGCAGGCCCGCGCCGTCTCCTATCTCGAGGCGCGCGAAGCCGAGTTCGACGCCGAGCGTCGCGCCCTTGGCGTCGAGGATGCGCTGAAGGAAGTGCCGGGCGTCACCACCGCGATGCTCGTTGCCCTCGGCAAGGAAGGCATCAAGACGGTTGACGACCTTGCCGGCTGCGCCACCGACGATCTCGTCGGCTGGACCGAGAAGAAGGATGGCGAGGTGATCCGCAACGAGGGTTACCTCACCGGCTTCGACCTGTCCCGTCAGGAAGCCGAGGAAATCGTCATGGCCGCGCGGCTTGCCGCCGGCTGGATTTCCGAGGAAGACCTTGCCGGCGAGGAAGTCGTCGAGGACGGCGAGGAAGCCGAGGCGGGCGAAGAGGACTGATCGCCGCGGGCGGTCGGGCGACAGGCAGTCGGGATGGCAAAAGCGGCCGCCCCCCTCGAGCGGACTTGCATCGTCAGCCGGCAGACCCGGCCGGTCGATGAGCTGGTCCGGTTCGTGCTGGCGCCGGATGGCGCCGTCGTGCCGGACCTGAAGCGCGAGCTTCCCGGGCGCGGCGTCTGGGTGACGGCCAGCGCCGAGGCGGTCGCAACGGCCGAGCGCAAGCGGCTGTTTTCGCGCGCCTTCAAGGCCGAGGCGCAGGTAGAGCCGGGACTCGGTGACCGGGTCGACGCGCTTCTGGAGAAGGCGGCTCTTGCCGCCCTCTCGATGGCCAACAAGGCCGGGCTGGTGGTTGCCGGCTTCGGCAAGGTCGAGACGGCGCTGGGCCGCGATGCGGTCGCCGCGCTTCTGCATGCCGCGGACGCCGCTCCGGACGGGGTCCGCAAGCTGGCGGCGGCGGTCAAGCGGCGCCATGGCGACGGTCCGGGCGTTCCGGTGGTGCGTTCCTTTGCCTCCGAGCAAATGGATTTGGCATTGGGGCGTTCAAATGTGATACATGCTGCTGTGCTCGAAGGTCGGGCGGCAGCGGCATTTCTTGAGCGTGAGCGGGCGCTCGTTCGTTTTCGTGCATCTGGCACGCAGGCGACGGGCCCCGATGAAGGCGCTTCTGGCGCGACCAATGAGAGCGCTTCTGGCGCGACGAAGGCGGCCGAACGGCCCGCAGGACAGAAGACGGTATGAGCGAAACGAAGAATCCCGGCGATAAGACCCTCAGTGTCGCCCCGAAGAAGACGCTGACGCTGAAGCGCGGCCTCGAGCAGGGCACCGTGCGCCAGAGCTTTTCTCATGGGCGCACCAAGGCGGTTGTCGTCGAGAAGAAGAAGCGGCGCATCATGCCGCCCGGCCATGACGGCAAGCACGAGGCCGAGGCCGAGGCTGCACCGGCGCCGGCTCCGGCCCCTGTCGCCGAGCCCGTCGCGCCCGTCGTGGCGCGCGAGCCCGAGCGCGCCCCCAAGCCGCAGCCCAAGCGCCCCGCCGTTGTCCTTCGCCATCTGACCGAGGAAGAGCGCGACGCCCGCGCCCAGGCCCTTGCGGATGCGAGGGTGCGCGATGCCGAGGAGCGCCGCGCCGCCGAGGAGGCCGCCCGGCTCGCCGCCGAGGAAGAGGCCCGGCTGGCGCTGGAGCGTGCCGAGGCCGAGCGCCTTGCCGCTGAAGAGGCTGCCCGGCTCGCCGCCGAGGAAAAGACCGCCGAGGCTGTCGCCGAGAAGCGGCTCCCGAGGCCCGCCGCCGCAGCCGCTGCGCCCGCAGCCGCTGCCGAGCAGCGCCCGGCCGAGGCGAGGAAGCCGGCCACCGATGCCGAGCGCCGCACCGAGAAGCGCGTGCCGCAGAAGCCGGCCTCCGAGGAAACGGAAGGCGACGACGAGCGCCGCACCGCCGCCAAGGTCGTCAGCAAGAAGCCGCGTCCGGCCGAGGTCAAGCCCGCCAAGCGCACCGAGGAGCGCCGCCGCGGCAAGCTGACCCTCGTCAACGCGCTGGAGGACGAGGAGCGGGCCCGCAGCCTTGCCTCGATCCGCCGCCGCCGCGAGCGCGAGAAGTCCCGCGCCGCCATGATGGACAGCCGCGAGAAGATCTCCCGCGAGGTGGTGATCCCCGAGACCATCACCATCCAGGAGCTCGCCAACCGCATGGCCGAGCGTGCCGTTGACGTCATCAAGTTCCTGATGAAGCAGGGACAGATGCTGAAGATCAACGACGTGCTTGACGCCGACACCGCCCAGATCGTTGCCGAGGAGCTCGGCCACACGGTCAAGCGCGTCGCCGATTCGGACGTCGAGGAAGGTCTCGCCGGTGGCGCGGATCGGGTCGAGGACATGGAGGGGCGGCCGCCGGTCGTCACCATCATGGGCCACGTCGACCACGGCAAGACCTCGCTGCTCGATGCCATCCGCCACACCAACGTGGTCGCCGGCGAAGCCGGTGGCATCACCCAGCACATCGGCGCCTACCAGATCGAGCAGAACGGCCAGAAGATCACCTTCATCGACACGCCGGGCCACGCCGCCTTCACCGCGATGCGTGCCCGTGGCGCCAAGTCGACCGATATCGTCATTCTGGTCGTGGCCGCCGATGACGGCGTCATGCCGCAGACGATCGAGGCGATCGCCCACGCCCGTGCCGCGAACGTTCCGATCATCGTCGCCATCAACAAGTGCGACAAGCCCGATGCCGATCCCTCGCGGGTCCGCAACGAGCTGCTGCGTCACGAAGTGTTCGTCGAATCCATGGGCGGCGACATCCTCGACGTCGAGGTGTCCGCCACCAAGCGCACCAACCTCGACAAGCTGCTCGACGCGATCCTGCTGCAGGCCGAAATTCTCGAGCTGAAGGCCAATCCGAACCGTCCGGCCGAAGGCTCGGTCATCGAGGCCGAACTCGACAAGGGCCGCGGTCCGGTCGCCACCGTCCTCGTCCAGCGCGGCACGCTGAAGGTCGGCGACATCGTCGTTGCCGGCGCCGAATGGGGCCGCGTGCGCGCCCTCGTCACCGACCGTGGCGAGAACGTGCAGGAAGCCAGCCCCTCGATGCCGGTCGAGGTTCTCGGCATGCAGGGCACGCCGGAAGCCGGCGATGTCATCTCCGTCGTCGAGAACGAGGCCCGCGCCCGCGAAGTCTGCGATTATCGCCAGCGCAAGCGGCGCGAGAAGATGCAGGCCCGTGGCGCCGCCGCCGGCCGCACCTCGCTCGAGCAGATGATGAGCCAGTTGAAGAGCTCCGGCCTCAAGGAGTTCACCCTGGTCATCAAGGCCGACGTGCAGGGCTCCGCCGAAGCGATCATCGGCGCCCTCGAGAAGATCGGCAACGACGAGGTTGCCGCCCGCGTCATTCATTCCGGCGTCGGTGGCATCACCGAGTCGGACGTGACGCTTGCCGAGGCATCGAACGCCGTCATCATCGGCTTCAACGTCCGCGCCAACAAGCAGGCCCGCGATGCCGGCGAGCGTGCCGGCGTCGAGATCCGCTACTACAACATCATCTACGACCTCGTGGATGACGTGAAGGCGGCGATGTCCGGCATGCTGTCGCCGGAGCGGCGCGAGACCATGCTCGGCAACGCCGAGATCCTCGAGATCTTCAACATCACGAAGGTCGGCAAGGTCGCCGGCTGCCTCGTCACCGACGGTGTCGTCCAGCGTGGTGCCGGCGTCCGCCTCATCCGCGACAACGTCGTGGTGCACGAGGGCAAGCTGTCGACGCTGAAGCGCTTCAAGGACGAGGTCAAGGAAGTCCAGTCCGGCCAGGAATGCGGCATGGCATTCGAGGCCTATCAGGACATGCGGGCCGGCGACGTCATCGAGTGCTACCGCGTCGAGGAAATCGCCCGCGTTCTTTAAGGACGCGGCCGCATCAGGCCATTCGCGCCGGGTCAGGGTACCCGGCGCGTCCGGCCCGCGCCCTTGCGGCGGCATGATCCTCCGCCCGTTTTGACAAGCTGAATTCGAAAGTCATTCCGATGCCCCGTTCCGGCCCCGGCGCCCCGAGCCAGCGACAGCTTCGCGTCGGCGAGCTCGTCCGCCATGCCCTCTCGGAGATCCTGTCCCGAGGCGAGGTCATGGACCCGGTGCTCGAGACCCATCTCGTCACCGTCTCCGAGGTCCGCATGTCGCCGGACCTCAAGCACGCCCTCTGCTTCGTCGAGCCGCTCGGCGGCATGGACGAGAAAGCCGTGGTCGAGGCGCTGACCCGCCATCGCCGCTACATTCGCGGCCTCGTCTCGCGTCGCCTCACCATCAAGTTCATGCCCGAGCTCCGCTTCGAGATCGACACGCGCTTTGACGACGACAGCCGCATCGACGCGCTGCTGCGGTCCGGCGACGTTGCCCGCGATCTCGACGACGAGTGAGCCGGAAGCGCATCAGACCGGAAACAGACCATGGGAAGAAGCCGCAAGCGCGGCCGTGACGTCAACGGCTGGGTGATCCTCGACAAGCCTGTCGGCATGACCTCGACGCAAGGCGTCGGCGCCGTGCGCCGCCTGTTCGATGCCCGCAAGGCCGGCCATGCCGGCACCCTCGACCCGCTCGCCTCCGGCTGCCTGCCGATCGCCCTTGGCGAGGCGACGAAGACCGTTCCCTACGTCATGGATGGCCGCAAGGTCTACGAATTCGCCGTCCGCTTCGGCGCCGAGACCGCGACCGACGACACTGAGGGCGAGGTCGTCGCAACGAGCGACAATCGCCCCACCGAGGCCGAGATCCTCGCCGCCCTGCCGCTTTTCACCGGCGAGATCGAGCAGGTGCCGCCGAAATTCTCGGCGATCAAGATCGACGGCGAACGCGCCTATGACCTTGCCCGCGACGGCGAGGAGGTCGAGCTCGAGGCCCGCACCATCACCGTCTATTCCCTCGATCTCGTCGAGCGGCCGGACGATGACACCGCCGTCTTCGAGGCCGAATGCGGCAAGGGCACCTATGTCCGCGCCATCGCCCGCGACCTTGGCCGCCACCTTGGCACGCGCGGCCACGTCGTCGCGCTGCGCCGTCTGGTCGTCGGCGCCTTCGACGAGGACACTTTCGTGACCCTCGACGAGTTGCGCGCCGCCGCCGAGGCATCCGAGACCGGTACGCCCGACGAGCTGTTGCAGCCGGTCGAGGCCGGGCTTGCCGAACTGCCGACCGTTGCCGTCTCGCGCAACGACGTCGGTCGCCTGCGCCAGGGCCAGGGCATCATCCTGCGTGGCCGCGACGCGCCCGTTGCCGGCGGCATGGTCGTTGCGGTCTGCGCCGGCGAGGTCGTCGCCCTTGCCGAGGTCGAGAAGGGCATGCTCCAGCCGCGCCGCGTCTTTTCGCTCGGCTGAGGCCGGGCGCCTCGCATCGGCCGGCCGTCTTTTCCGCTGGCGCTCGCAAGGGTTTTGCGGCATAGTCCGGCCGCGCGAGGGGGCGACCCCTCGGCAGATCTCGTATTGCCTGAAACCATGCTGGACGACATCCCGGCATTGGCTGACGGCGATGACGGAAGCGGCCGGCACCCGCCATCGGCAGGACCGATGGCGAAAAGCGAGGGCCGCGCGCGTGTCGCCGGGCGATTGCCCGGCTTGTCTTTATCGGAACCATGAAAGGCTGACCGATGTCGATTACCGCTGAACGCAAGGCTGAGCTCATCAAGGAATACGCGACCAAGGAAGGCGACACGGGTTCGCCGGAAGTCCAGGTCGCCATCCTGACCGAGCGGATCACCAACCTGACCGAGCACTTCAAGTCGCATGCCAAGGACAACCATTCCCGGCGTGGCCTGCTGAAGCTCGTCAGCCAGCGGCGCTCGCTGCTCGACTACCTGAAGGGTGTCGAGGAGAGCCGTTACCAGACCCTGATCGGTCGTCTCGGCATCCGCCGCTGACGATCCGGCGCCTGGCGCCGACAGCCTGTTCGCTCCCGGCATTCGCGCATCGACGCCGGCCGGGCGCGGCGGCTTCATCAAGGCGCTTCCCCGGCATGGCCGGGGCGGTGCACACCCCGGCGGGGGCCGAACGCGTCGACGTGCCGCTTCGTCTGTTCGGCATGTCCGGAGCGGCAAACGCCGGAAAACGGAGCCCGGTGCGCCGATGCCCGGGAGGGAAGTGCCCTCGCGATGTCTCGCGCTCCTTTAGGCCGCGGCGCGGCATGGACGCTGCGCCCATCATGAGAACGGGCCCGAAGCGGGAACCATGGCAGGATCGCCTGATGCTTTGTCGGACCGGGCATTGACGCCCCCGCCGCAGAGCTTCTTGCCGTCTTGCGCATGGCCCGCTCGAGAGCCCCAAGAGAGAGAATGCCATGTTTGATATCCAGACCGTAACCATCGACTGGGGCGGGCGTCCGCTCACCCTGGAGACCGGCCGCATCGCCCGCCAGGCCGATGGCGCCGTCTTCGCCAAGTACGGCGAGACCACCGTTCTTGCCACCGTCGTCTCCGAGAAGGAGCCCAAGCCCGGCTTCGACTTCTTCCCGCTGAAGGTCGACTACCAGGAGAAGTTCTACGCCGCCGGCCGCATCCCGGGTGGCTACTTCAAGCGTGAGGGCCGCCCGAGCGAGCGCGAGACGCTGATCTCCCGCCTGATCGACCGCCCGATCCGCCCGCTCTTTGCCGAAGGCTACAAGTGCGACACCCAGGTCATCGTCACCGTGCTCTCCCATGATCAGGAGAACGCCCCCGATGTCCTCGCCATGGTCGCCGTCTCCGCCGCGCTCACCCTGTCCGGCGCGCCCTTCATGGGCCCGATCGGCGGCGCCCGCGTCGGCTACATCAATGGCAATTACGTCCTCAACCCGCAGATCGACGAGATGCTCGAGTCCGATCTCGACCTCATGGTCGCGGGCACGGGCGATGCCGTCCTGATGGTGGAATCGGAAGCCAAGGAGCTTTCCGAGGACGTCATGCTCGGCGCCGTGATGTTCGGCCATGCCGGCTTCCAGCCGGTCATCGATGCGATCATCCGTCTGGCCGAGAAGGCCGCCAAGGAGCCGCGCGAGCACTCGGTCAAGGACCTGTCCGCCATCGAGAAGGCCGTCCTCGACATCGCCGAGGCCGATCTGCGCGCCGCTTACAAGATCACTGCCAAGCAGGAGCGCTACGCCGCCGTCGACGCCGCCAAGGCGAAGGTCGTCGCCGCGCTGGTCGCCACCGAGGAGACCGGCGCCGAAGGCCGCTACTCCAAGGAAGAAGTCTCGACGGTGATCAAGTCCGTCCAGGCCAAGATCGTCCGCTGGAACATCCTCGACGAGGGTGCCCGCATCGACGGCCGCAGCCTGACCACCGTTCGCCCGATCGTCGCCGAAGTCGGCGTCCTGCCGCGCACCCACGGCTCGGCCCTGTTCACCCGTGGCGAGACCCAGGCCCTGGTCGTCTCGACCCTCGGCACCGGCGACGACGAGCAGTTCATCGATGCGCTGGAAGGCACCTACAAGGAAAACTTCCTGCTGCATTACAACTTCCCGCCGTTCTCGGTCGGCGAGACGGGCCGCATCGGTTCGCCGGGCCGCCGCGAGGTCGGTCACGGCAAGCTCGCCTGGCGCGCCGTCCATCCGGTCCTGCCGGCCAAGCACGACTTCCCGTACACCCTGCGCGTCGTCTCCGAGATCACCGAGTCGAACGGCTCGTCCTCGATGGCGACCGTCTGCGGTTCCTCGCTGGCGCTGATGGATGCCGGCGTTCCGCTGAAGCGCCCGGTGGCCGGCATCGCCATGGGCCTCATCAAGGAGGGCGAGCGCTTCGCCGTTCTCTCCGACATTCTCGGCGATGAGGACCACCTCGGCGACATGGACTTCAAGGTCGCCGGCACCTCCGACGGCGTCACCTCGCTGCAGATGGACATCAAGATCCAGGGCATCACCGAGGAGATCATGAAGGTCGCCCTCGGCCAGGCCAAGGACGGCCGCCTGCACATCCTCGGCGAGATGGCCAAGGCCCTCACCGAAGCCCGTCCGGAGCTCGGCGAGCACGCCCCGCGCATCGAGGTGATGAAGATCCCGGTCGACAAGATCCGTGACGTCATCGGCTCGGGCGGCAAGGTCATTCGCGAGATCGTCGAGAAGACCGGCGCCAAGATCAACGTCGAGGACGACGGCACCATCAAGATCGCTTCCGCCGACGGCAAGGCCATCGCCGCTGCCCAGAAGTGGATTCATTCGATCGTCGCCGAGCCGGAAGTCGGCCAGATCTACGAAGGCACCGTCGTCAAGATCGTCGACTTCGGCGCGTTCGTGAACTTCTTCGGCGCCCGTGACGGCCTCGTCCACATCTCGCAGCTTGCCCCGCGCAAGGTCGCCAAGGTGTCCGATATCCTCACCGACGGCCAGAAGGTCTGGGTGAAGCTGCTCGGCTTCGACGATCGCGGCAAGGTTCGCCTGTCGATGAAGGTCGTCGACCAGGAGACCGGCCAGGAGATCGAGGCTCCGGCCCGCGACGCTGAATAAGCCCGCCCGCAAGGCTGGCAGAGGAAACGCCCGGCGCCGCAAGGTGCCGGGCGCTTTCATTTCCGGGCCCGTCGCCATCCCGCACTGCCGACGGGGGACCGTCCTGCCGCACCGGCCATGCACCGCGGCTCTGCGACAGTTTGTCAGGCAGGTTGTTGAAAGTCTTCGCGTCCGGATTCACGCGATTTCAAGCAAGTATGACTATCAATGACGGCTCCAGAGTTTGGGAGTGCGTAGCAATGTCCGCCAATGCATCGGCCAAGGCCGAAGTCGAGTCGCCGTTCTTCTATGCCGAGGAGTGCGGCCTCGCCCTGTTCCAGAACCGCCGCACCGGCAAGCAGTTCTGCCTCGACAAGGACACGCTGAGCGAGTTCGTCGCGAGCCTCGACGCCGGCTGGCGTCCGAACGGCCGCTGACAGCCATCCGTCACCGCTGATCAGACGCAATCAGGCGCGCCGGCATCGTCTGCGCGCTTGACCTTGCCGCCGTCCCTGTCCTTTCTGCCCGCAGCAGGCAAAGGGAAGGGCGACACCATGCAGGAAACCCGCAAGCTCGGCCTCGCCGAGGTCACGGCGATCGGCATTGGCGGCATGATCGGCGGCGGCATTTTCGCCGTCCTCGGCCTTGCCATTTCCATTGCCGGCCATGCCGTTGCCCTGACGCTGGCCGGCGGTGGCGTCATCGCCCTTTTGACCGGCCTCTCCTATGCCCATCTCGGCCTTGCCTTCCGCGATGATGGCGGCAGCTTCACCTATATCGAGAAGGCCTTCGCCGCCCCCGCCATTGCCGGTCTCGCCGGCTGGCTGCTTGTTGCCGGCTATGTCGGCACGCTGGCGCTCTATGCCAACGCCTTCGGCGCCTATGGTGGAACGCTCCTCGGCGCGGCCGGTTCGCCGCTCCTCGCCGGCGGCCTTTCCGCCCTCGTGCTGCTCGCCTTTCTCGCCATCAACCTTGCCGGCGCGAAGGCCTCCGGCGGCGTCGAGCTCGGCGTTGTCGGCATCAAGCTCGCCATTCTCGCCGTCTTCGCGCTGGTCGGCATGAAGGGGCTTGATCCGGCCCATTTCGCGCCGCTCCTCGACAAGGGCCTGGCCGCGCCGCTCGTCGCCGTCGCCCTCATCTTCGTTGCCTATGAGGGCTTCGAGCTCATCCCCAACGCCATCGACGAAATGGCCGCCCCGGAGCGCAACCTGCGCCGCGCCATCGTCATCGCCATTCTGGTGACGACGGCGATCTACGTCGTCGTTGCCGTCGTCGCGCTCGGCAATCTCACGGCCGACGAGATCGCCGGCAACGAGGAATACGTCCTCGCCGTCGCTGCCCGCCCGACGCTCGGCGAGGCCGGCTTCGTGCTGATCTCCGTCGCCGCCCTGTTCTCGACCGCATCGGCCATCAATGCGACGCTGTTCGGTGCCGCCCGCCTTGCCATGGTGATGGGCCGCGAACGCGCCCTGCCGGGCATCTTCTCGATGCGCGAGCGCAACCGGCCGGTCCCCTTCGTCGCCATCATCGCCCTTGCCGGCCTCGCCCTCGGCTTCACCCTCGCCGCGCCGCTCGCAACGATCTCGACCTTCGCCAGCGCCACCTTCCTCGTCATCTTCGCGGCCGTGAACTTCGCCGCCCTGAAACTGGCCGGTCGCATCGGCATCAACCGCGCCATTCCCCTTGCCGGCGGCGTGCTGGCGAGCGCCAGCCTCCTCGTCCTCGTCTGGCATACCGCCCGCACCGATCCGACAAGCCTTGGCTGGATCGCCGGAACCTATGGCCTTGCTCTTCTCGTCGAGCTGGCGCTGACCCTGAAACATGGCCGCCGCCCGCCCGGCTGAACGCGCAAGGTCCGGCCAGCCGCGCCGCCAACGACGGCCGGATGTTCTCGTGGGACAACCCGTCGCCGATCCGGACCAGACGGCTTGCCAAACCGGTTCAGAGAATAGAGGCAACCATGCCCGGTTCGATCGTCAGAAAACTGCCCCGGGTTCTGGACAGGCTGGCCAAGGCGGCCGGCGTGCTCATTCTGCTTGGCCTCGGCCATATCGCCTACGTCTTGTTGTCCAACCAGCATGAATGCGCAGTGCTGCCCAACGGTGCCACCATCGAGCATGCCAGCCTCATCCCGAGCTACTTCGTCAAGGACTGGCCGCCGGTGATGATCCTTCGCGACGCGGAAGGTCGGGTTCTCGAGAGGAGCAACAAGGACATCCGCATTCAGTACGACGTCAACACCCCGGAACAGTTTGTTCTGAGATTTGGCAACAATTTCAACCGGTCAAATACCATCGGGAACCGAGGGTTCATCGAGAGCATCTATGGCGGTTTCATGAGGAATTTTCCGAGGGATTTCGAAAAGAAGCCTCTGGATATGAGAACAGATTTGTACGGAATACACTATGAGATGAAAGAACATCGCATCTATCGTCGTGCATGGTGCAAATGGAACTGGTTCGGGGATTGAGGCCGTTCGGGGCGTGACAAGAACCCCGTCCCAGTCCCAGTCCCAGTCCCCGCCGTCGCCAAGCCTCGAAGCGGGTATCGACGGGAAATCAGTCCGGATTTTTCGGAAGGTGTTCAAATACACGTTCGGTGCAATTTCTGCCTTTTTCGGGGCCGGACATTGCCCTGAAGCGTCCGGACGGGGCCATGTTCGTCCCCCGCGCTGTCCATTCATTGTCGCGCGTTCCTGTCGGAAAACCGGTACCCAATTTTCTGGAACACGCTGTAGGATGCAGCCGTCGATTCACTGCCCGGAACGCCTGGATGCCCGCGACCAAGACCCCCGCTGCCCCGATGACGACGGCCGAGATCCTCGCCCGCCTCGTTTCCTTTGCAACGGTGAGCGACCGCTCGAACCTTGAACTCATCGACTGGGTCGCCGAATACCTCGCCGGCTATGGCCTCGACAGCGTCAAGGTGCCGAACGAGGCCGGCGACAAGGCCTCGCTGTTCGCGACCATCGGCGCGGCCGGCACGCCCGGCCTTGCCCTGTCCGGCCACACCGACGTCGTGCCGGTCGTCGACCAGCCCTGGACCAGCGATCCCTTCACTCTCGTCGAGCGCGGCGACCGGCTCTATGGCCGCGGCACCACCGACATGAAGGGCTTCATCGCTGCCGCCCTCGCGGCGGTCCCGGCGGCCGTTGCCGCGCCGCTGAAGACGCCGATCCATCTGGTCTTTTCCTATGACGAGGAGATCGGCTGCCTTGGCGTTCTGCCGACCGTCCAGCGTCTCGGCCATGATCTGCAAAAGCCGCTCGCGGTCTTTGTCGGCGAGCCGACCGAGATGGCCGTCGTCGACGCCCACAAGAGCATTTTCGGCTTCATCACCGAAGTGACCGGCCACGAGGCCCATTCGAGCAAGCCGCACCTTGGCGCCAACGCGATCCTCGCTGCCTGCGAGATCATCGGCGAAATTGACCGCATCGCTGCCGAGATGCGCGCCCGCGGCGACAGCAGCGGCCGCTTCGACCCGCCCTATACGACGGTGCATGTCGGCACCATCGAAGGCGGCACGCAGCTCAACATCGTGCCGCGCCACTGCCGCTTCCATTGGGAATATCGCGGCCTGCCCGATCTCGATGAAACCGAGATCGTCGATCGTGTCCGCAAGTTCAGCGAGGACGTGGTGCTGCCGCGCCTGACGGCGACCTGCCCGGACGCCACCATCGAGACCGTGCTCGACAACCACGTGCCGATGCTCGCGCCCGATCCCGGCTCGCTCGCCGAACGCCTCGCCAAGCGCTTCTCGCGCGCCAACCACACCGACGCCGTGCCCTTCGGCACCGAGGCCGGCCATTTCCAGGCCGCCGGGGTTCCGACCGTCGTCTGCGGTCCGGGGTCGATCAATCAGGCCCACGCGCCGGACGAGTTCGTCGAGAAGGCCGAGCTTGCCCGCTGCGACGATTTCCTCGCTCGCCTCGTCGAGGCCTGCCGAGACGGTATCTGACAAATAAGTCGAGGCCTGCCGGGACGGCATCCGAAGCGTCAGTCGAGCCTTGCCGGGAAAGCGTCAGGCGCCCCCGGTCAGGACGGGTGGTCGCTTCAGTTCTTTTCGGTTTTCGGCTTGTCCTTGGACGAGCCGGGCATGAACAGGCCCTGCACGCGGCCGGGCTTCTTGGCGTTCGTCTCGACCCGCGATTCCTTGGTCTTCAGGTTGACGACAAGCTTGTCGCCACGCACCGCGCTGCCGTCCTGCGTCAGCTCGACATTGCCGAGCATGGTGACGATCTCGGTCGCCATGTCGAAGGTCGCCCGATCGCCGCTCGCCGTCTGGTCGCGATTGGTGACGAACACGGCGCCTTCCGCCTCGATCCGCTTGATGCGCTGCTGGCCGCCGCCGTTGACGGCATCGCCCTCGTAATAGACCTTCAGCTCGTGCGTCGTCAGCGTCGTCTCGTTCTGCTGCACCACGACATTGCCGGAGAAGGTCGCGACCTTGCCACCGTCCTGCACGACGAGCGTCTCGGACTCGATGAGGATCGGATCGTTCGAGCCGGCCGAAAAGCCGACGAGCCCGGACGACAGCTCCTGCGCTGCGGCCGGCAAGGCCGAAAGCAGAAACGCCGCGAGCATCAGCGCAGCGGTGACGGGGGCGGCGGCGATTCGCCGGAAAGAAAGACTCACTGCGCGGACTCCTTGGCGCCGCTCGGCACGACGGTCATCTTGACCCCGTTGCGGAACACGATCGTCTCGCCCTTGTTGCGGATTTCGAGGCCCTTGGCCTTGACGTTGCCGGCCCCGGTCTTGACCTCGACCGGCTCGTCGCTGGTCACGAGCCCGCCTTTCAGGTCAATCTGCGCCGCGTCGAGAAAGGCCTCATAGCCGGTCGTCGAGCGCACCACCACCTTGTTCTGCAGGATCAGCGTTTCCTTCTCGCTGTCGAACAGGCCGCTGCCGGCGTCGAGCGTCGCAAAGCCGGACTGGTCGAGCTGCAGGCGCGCGTCGATCTGGTCGAGCGCGATGACCTTCGGATTGGTGATGTTCTGCCGCGCCTGCCGGGCCAGCACCTCGTAGGCGCGCTGCTGCTTGTCAAAGCCGGTCAGCCGCGGCCGCTCCATGGTCAGCGCATCGCCGGAAAGCTCGATCTTGTCGATCTGGATCGGCCCGAGATCGATTTTCGGCACCACCGTCGGCAGCAGCGCCACCACGGCAAGGGCAATGCCGCTCGCCGGCAGCACCAGCTTGAGCAGGCGCACCAGCAGCGTATGCCGCCGCGCCGCGCGGAACGCCCGCTGCCGACGCTTGCCGTCGTCACCGGTTGCGTGCCCGCCAAGCGCGCCGCGCGATCGCCGCGTGGATACCGAGAGGTCGGTCATCTGGCCCTTTACAAAACCCGCCCCGAACGCCGCGCCGGGCATAATGCGTCCCGCCGCCGCCAGCGTTCGAATTGCCCGAGGATTCTACAGGAATTTGGTCGTTTTGCGACCGTTTCCGGCAGACCCGCGCCGCGCCTCAGGAATGGGCGAAAATGTCCTGCTCGGGCCAGCCGGCAAGGTCGAGCGCGGCCCGTGTCGGCAGGAAGTCGAAACAGGCGCTTGCCAGTGCCGTGCGGCCTTCCCGCGCCAGCATCATGTCGAGCCGGTCGCGCAGGCCATGCAGATAAAGGACGTCCGAGGCGGCATAGGCAAGCTGCGCCTCGGAAAGCTCCTCGGCGGCCCAGTCCGAGCTCTGCTGCTGCTTGGAAAGCTCGATGCCGAGCAGTTCCTTGACGATGTCCTTGAGGCCGTGCCGGTCGGTATAGGTGCGCACCAGCTTGGAGGCGATCTTGGTGCAGTAGATCGGCCGGGTGGTGACGCCGAACGCCTTTTCAAGAACCGCGACGTCGAAGCGGGCGAAATGGAAAATCTTGGTGACGCCGGGATCACTGAGGAGCCGGACGAGGTTCGGCGCTGCCGTCTGGCCCTGGGCGATCTGCACCACATCGGCCGTGCCGTCGCCAGGCGAGAGCTGGACCACGCACAGCCGGTCGCGATGCGGATTGAGGCCGAGCGTCTCGGTATCGATCGCAACCGAATCGCCATAGTTCGAAAGATCGGGCAGATCGCCCCTGTGCACTCTGATCGTCATGTCGTCCGTTCGGTCTTGGCCGCGCCCGTCGCGGCGGGATTGCAGGTGGTTATTTCGGCCGGCCGGCCTTTGCCGCCTTGGCCTCGTCCCACCACCAGATGGTCGGAAAGCCGTGCGAATAAAGCGGCAGCGTCTCGGGATGGGAGAACCGGTCCCATCGCGCGACGCGCGTCGCCGGCAGCGTCCAGCCCGGCACGACGTAATGGTTCCACAGCAGCACCCGGTCAAGCGCCCGCGTTGCCGCAATGAGGTCGTCGCGGTCGCTGGCATAGATCACCCGGTCGATGAGCGCGTCGATGGCCGGGTTCTTGATGCCGGCATAATTGCGCGAGCCGTCGCGATCGGCCGCCGCGGCGCCGAAAAAGTCGCGCTGCTCGTTGCCCGGCGACAGCGACTGCGCCCAGCCGGTGTAGATCATCTCGAAGTCGTTGTTGCGCACGCGATTGACGTATTGCGAGGAATCGACCGTCCGCAGGCTGAGGTCGATGCCGATGCGGGCAAGCGATTCCTTGTAGCGCAGGCCGACCCGCTCGAAGGTCGGGCCGTTCAGCAGGAATTCGATGGTGAACGGCTTGCCGGTCGCCTTCTCCACCATCTTGCCCTTCTGGATCTCGTAGCCGGCTGCGGTCAAAAGCTTCACGGCCTCGCGCAGATTGCCGCGCGCCGCGTTCTGGTCCGGCGTCACCGGATTGGTGAATGCCGTCGTGAATACCTCGGCCGGAACCCTGTCGCGCAGCGGCTCGAGGATCTCGAGTTCCTTGCCTTCCGGCAGCCCGCTGGCGGCAAGCTCGGTCCCGAAGAAATACGAGTCGATCCGCGAATACTGGTCGAAGAAGATGGTGCGGTTCATCTCCTCGAAATCGAGGGCGAAGTCGAGTGCCCGGCGCACCTGCGGATCGGCGAACTTGGCAAGCCGGCCGTTCGGAATGAAACCGACCATCAGGCCGCGTCCGCGCTCGGGAAATTTCTCCAGCACCACCCGGCCGTCGCGAACCGCCGGGATGTCGTAGGCCGTCGCCCAGTTCTTGGCCGTGTTCTCCTCGCGCCAGTCGTACTGGTCCGCCTTGAAGGCCTCCAGTTCGACCGTATCGTCGCGGAAATACTCGTAGCGGATCTCGTCGAGATTGTTCGAGCCGACATTGACGGGAAGGCTGGCGCCCCAGTAGTCGGCGACCCGCTCATAGGAGATGGTCCGGCCGGCAACGACCGACTTGACCCGATAGGCGCCCGACCCGAGCGGTGCCTCCAGCGTGCCGGCGGTGATGTCGCGCGGCTTGCCCTTGCCGTCGACGCCGGTCCACCAGTGCTTCGGCAAAACGATGAGCTGGCCGACGATGTGCGGCAGCTCGCGGTTGCCCGGCTGGTCGAAGGTGAAGGTCACCTCGCCCTCGCCGGTGATCTCGGCCTTGGTGACGTGCTGGTAGTAGAACGCCTGCTGCGGATTGTTCGCCGTCAGTACCTCGAATGACCAGACGACGTCCTCGGCCGTCACCGGCTGGCCGTCCTGCCAGCGCGCGTCCGGCCGCAGGCGGAAGGTCGCGGAGGAATAGTCGTCCGGATGGCGGACGGATTCGGCCAGAAGGCCGTACATCGTCGAGGCCTCGTCGAGCGAGGAGGTCATCAGCGTGTCGTAGATGAGCCCGATGCCGAGCGGCGTCGTGCCCTTCGGGATGACGAAATTCAGCGAATCGAAGGTGCCCGTGTCGGAAAAGCGGGCGATGCCGCCCTTTGGCGCGTCCGGGTTCACATAGTCGAAATGCTTGAAATCCGCCGGATATTTCGGCGCGCCGATGAGTGCCGTGGCATGCTGGAAGGCCGGCTCCTCGGCCCGCCCTTCGGCGATGGCGAGCCCGGCGAGCATGGCCAGGGACCCGAGAATGGCCGCGACCGCGGGTCGAGCCTTCGCAGGGCGGGTCGGCGTCGGGCGCGAAGCTGGCATCTCGGTCCTGTCTCCTCTCGGGCGTGTTCCGGCATGTCTTCTGCCGGCAAATCGGCAAGAAATCGTTTGCGGCCGATCATACGCACCAAGAAAGACCGAAACGAGACCGGATTTGTGGCCAAAGGCCGAAAGGGGTCGCGCAACGAAAAGGGCCGGACTCATCGCCCGGCCCCGTTCCAGTCAGCGATGGTTTGCCGCTCACTGCCCCGGCAGCGGCACCGGGCTTGCCGAGAGCGTGCGCAGATAGGCGATGAGGTTCGCCCGGTCCTTGGCATCCTTGACGCCGGCAAAGGCCATCTTGTTGCCCGGCACGGCGCCCTTCGGATCAGCGAGGTAGGTGTCGAGCGCCTCGAACGTCCACTCGCCGCCATGGCCGCGCATCGCGTCGGAATACTTGAAGGTCTCGACGCTGCCGACCGGCCGGCCGACAACGCCCCAGAGCGCGGGGCCGACGCGGTTCGGCGCGCCATCCTCGAAGGTGTGGCAGGCAAGGCACTTCTTGGCGACCGCCTTGCCGGCCTCCGGATCGGCCGAGGCAAGAAGCGCGTCAATGCCCCCGCCGCCGGCCGCCGGCGCATCCGCAGTCATGCCGGCCATGCCGCTCATGCCAGACATACCTTCCGCGCCGCCCATACCAGACATTCCCGACATGCCGCTCATGCCCGCGGGAGCAGGGGTCTCGGCCGGTGCGGCGGGCGCTTCGCCTGCCATGCCACCCATACCCGCCATGCCGCTCATGCCAAACATGCCTTCCATGCCGCCCATTCCGGACATGCCGGCCTGATCGGCCGCCGGCAGCGGCACGGGCGCATCGCTCTGGGTGTTCAGCCAGGCAATGAGGTTGGCCCGGTCGCCGTCGCTGCCAATGCCGGCAAAGCCCATCGTCGTGCCCGGCACGAAATCCTTCGGCTTGGTGATGAAGGTGTTCAGCTCTTCAAGCGACCACGCGCCGCCCTTCGCCTTCATCGCGTCGGAATAGGCAAAGCCCTCGTGGCTGGCCCGGGCCCGGCCGACGACGCCCCAAAGATTCGGGCCGACCTTGTTCGCCCCGCCCTTGTCGAAGGTGTGGCAGGCGGCGCACTTCTTCGAGACCTTCTCGCCGGCCGCCGCATCCGCCTTGGCCAGCAGCGCCCCGAACGGCACGGCCTCGGCGGCTGCTTCCGCCGGCGCCTCGCTGCCCGCCTTTTCCGGCAGCGCCACCGAATAGCCGGGCTTCTCCGGCTCGCTGGTCGAGAACAGCAGGTCGACATAGGCGCCGATGCCGAGCAACAGCAGAACGGCGCCGAGCAGAGCCCCGATCATCTTGTTGATCTGGAAGAAGTCCATCCGTTTCCTCGCTTTATTGGGGGGACGCACGAGACCGTCAGGTCATTTCGTCGCGGGCAGCCGCATTTTTCCGGACCCTACCTGCTTTCGCGACGCTGTTGCAACATCTATAAGCCCCGGAACGCGCCGGAAAACGGCCGGTTCCAGGAAAGTTGAGGCTCATGGCGATCGAAAACGCCCTCGTTCTCATTCCCGCCCGCATGGCCTCGACGCGCCTGCCGGGCAAGCCGCTCGCCGACATCTGCGGCGCCCCGATGATCGTCCAGGTGTTGCGCCGGGCGATGGAGGCCGGGATCGGCCGTGTCGTCGTGGCGACCGACACCAGCGAGATCGCCGACGCTGTCGCCGCCGCCGGCGGCATGGCGGTGATGACGCGGCCGGATCATCCCTCCGGCTCGGACCGCATCTTCGAGGCAATGCGGATCGCCGACCCCGACGGCCGGGCCGAGATCATCGTCAACGTCCAGGGCGACCTGCCGACCATCGACCCGGCGGCAATCCGCGCCGCCGTCGCCCCGCTTGCCGAGCCCGCCGTCGATATCGCCACCCTTGCCGCCGGGATCGTCCGCGAGGAAGAGCGCGACAATCCCAATGTCGTCAAGGTCGTCGGCTCCGCCATCGCGCCGGGCCGCCTGCGCGCGCTCTACTTTACGCGCGCCACCGCGCCCTGGGGCGAGGGGCCGCTCTGGCACCATATCGGCCTCTATGCCTATCGCCGCGCCGCCCTCGAACGGTTCGTCGCCCTGCCGCCGAGCCCGCTCGAGATGCGCGAGCGGCTGGAACAGTTGCGCGCGCTCGAAGCCGGCATGCGCATCGACGTAGCTCTCGTTGACTCGGTTCCCCTCGGTGTCGATACTCCCGCCGACCTCGACAGGGCACGACAAATTCTCGGACAAAACGGATGATGACGACACAACAGCCAGCGGGCGAGACCGGGGCGGCCAACAGGATCGCATTCCAGGGCGAGCTTGGTGCCTTTTCCCATCAGGCGTGCAGCGAGGCGTTTCCGGAGATGGAGCCGCTGCCCTGCGCGACCTTCGAGGACGCCTTCCAGGCAGTGAAGTCGGGCGCCGCCAAGCGGGCGATGATCCCGGTCGACAATTCGCTCTACGGCCGGGTCGCCGACGTTCACACGCTCCTGCCCGAAACCGGCCTCTACATCATCGGCGAGCATTTCCTGCGCATCCGCCTGCAACTGATGGCGCCGCATGGCGCGACCATTTCCGGTCTCGATGCCGTGCACAGCCACACCGTTGCCCTTGGCCAGTGCCGGCGCTTCATCAAGGAGCATGGCCTGCGCACCGTCGTCGAGGCCGACACCGCCGGCTCGGCCAATCACGTCGCGAAGATCGGCGACGTGAAGCATGGCGCGATCGCCTCCGAGCTTGCCGCCGAGACCTACGGTCTCGACATCCTGGCGCCGAATATCGAGGACGCCGAGCACAACACGACGCGCTTCCTCGTGCTGTCGCGCCAGAAGATCGAGGCCGATCCGCACAATGGCCCGGCGATCACCAGCTTCGTATTCCGGGTGCGCAACGTGCCGGCGGCGCTCTACAAGGCGCTTGGCGGCTTTGCCACCTGCGGCGTCAACATGGTCAAGCTGGAAAGCTACATGGTCGGCGGCTCGTTCACCGCGACCCAGTTCTATGCCGAGATCGAGGGCCATCCCGAGGATCGGCTGGTGGCGCTGGCGCTCGAGGAGGCGCAGTTCTTCTGCTCCCACCTCAAGATCCTCGGTGTCTATCCGTCCCATCCGTTCCGTCGCATGGAACGCTGAGAGAAGAGCCCGGCTCCGGCGTGGCGCGCGGCCTGACGGCGGCGCGCTTTAGCCGAACGTCGCCTCGCCATCGACAAAGGCGCGCACCAGCCAGTGCGCCACCGCCAGCGGCAGCGGCACGAACGACCCGCCGACGTCGGCGCCGCTGAACGCCTCCGGCGTCGAGCGCTCGAGCATCGCAATGGCCTCGTTCCGGTCGAACCAGCGGCAGTCCTCAAGCTCGGTCGGGTCCGGCACGATCTCCTCCGAGATCGCCTCGGCGAGGCAGGCGATCATCAGCGTCGAGGGAAACGGCCACGGCTGGCTGGCATGGTAGGACACCCGGCCGACCTTGATGCCGGCCTCCTCGGCGATCTCGCGCCGGACCGCGCCCTCCAGCGTCTCGCCCGGCTCGACGAACCCGGCAAGCGCCGAATACATGCCTTTCGGGAAGCGCGGCTGGCGCCCCATCAGGCAGCGCCCGTCCTTGATTGCCAGCATGATGACGACAGGATCGACGCGCGGGAAATGCTCGGCGCCGCAGCCATGGCAATGGCGCCGCCAGCCGCCGTCGGACACATGCGTCGGCGCACCGCAATTGGCACAGAAGCCGTGCCGCAGGTGCCAGTCGACGAGCGAGCGCGCCTCTGCCGCGATGCCGAGATCGGCTGCCGGAAGGCTGCCGGAAATCGCCAGCGAGCGAAGGTCGATCGACTTCACCCCGTCCGGAACCGCCCCGTCCGGCAACAGGCCGTCCGGCAGGGCCGGCAGGCGCGCGGGGAGCGCAAACAGCGGCCGATAGTCGTGCAGACCGAGGAACACGGCGGCCGCAAGGTCCACCTCGAGCGTGACCGCAATCTCCCGGCTCAGCCGGATATCTGGCGCCGCGCCGCGCGTATCGGCAAAGACGCGGTCGCTGGTGACGACGACGAACCGCGCATCGCCGCGCGCGATCTGGGTTTCGACCCAGGCCGGCTCGATCCGCCGGTCGCTTGCCCGGTCGAGCGGATTGCCCGTGAAGGCGGAACGAAGCTCGGGCGTACCCATGCTGGTCTCCATTGCCACCATCGCTCAATTTCCTCCCGGCAGCGCGTCGGCAATGCGCGCGACAAAGGCATCGAGCGCGCCAGCCGCATAAGCGGTCGCCGGCACCTTGTTCCAGACGGGGCCGGGCCAGGCCGCGTCGCTCGCAAAGCGCGCGATCACATGCACATGAAGCTGCGAGACGACATTGCCGAGCGCCGCGACGTTCAGCTTGTCACAGCCGGTCGCCGCCTTCAGCGCTTCCGAAACGGCGGCGATCTCCTCGACCAGCACCGCCCGCTCGTCGCAGTCAAGGTCGATGAGCTCGACCGCGCCGGCCTTCTTCGGCACTACCAGCAGCCAGGGATAGTTGGCATCGCGCATCGCCCGCACCGTCGAGAGGGCAAGGTCGGCAACCGGCACGCTGTCGGCCGCAAGCCTTGCGTCGAGTTCGAATTCCGCCTTCATCGCCAGCCTCCCGCCACGCACGTCCTGCGCTGATCCGTGTCGCGCCTCTTCTGCCAGAATCGGCGCCATTCGCATAGCGCCGCCGGCATTCGGGAAGAGGAGCAGCGGCCACCGCCTGCAACGAGATACAACCGCACACTCGTAAAACGAGTTCCCTTCGCCGGCGCTTCATCGGTGATGCCGGACCATCCCGCGCTGTTCGATGGGGCATAGGAACGGTTGTACGGATTGGCTGCCTCGGAAAACGGTTGTGTTGCAACCCCTGATATTCCAGAGGCGGCAAACGCATGGGTTGCATTGACGGACTTCCGCTCGAGTAATATGCATGCGGAATGCATAGAAACTGAGGGGGCGAAAGATGGAAGGACTTGTAAGGCTTGGGCCGGTTTGTTGCGCCCGAACGGCATGCCGCCGGGGCTGCGGACGGACTACCGGCCGCAGAAGCAGGCGATCCTGCCGGCGAAGTCGGATGGCGATGTCATGGCCGAAACGCTGGCCTGGATGAATGGTCGGCTTTCCTGCGTCGCCGGCCGGCGCGAATACAACCGCGGCCGCTATATGATCCGTATCGCGACGGCCCTGTCGGTGCCGGCGATCGTTGCCGAGTTCGTCGAGGCGGTGCGCGCCCACCGCAACACCGCCTGCCTGTTCGTCTTCAACGAACCGCGCGTTTATGACGGGGCGTCCGATGCCCATGCCGCCTTCCGGTTTCTTGCCGGTCAGATGGCCCAGCTTGGCGATGCCTCGCCGCATGATCTGGCCCACGGCGCGGCCCTGACGACGACCATCCGTCTTGCCTGCCCGGTGACCGGCATCGAGACCGACTTCGACGACTTCGAATGCATCGCCTTCTGCCCGCAATCGGCCGATATCGACGATCCGCTCTACGATCCGCTGATGTATGCGCCCCATGTGAGCGTCAACATGTCTTCGGACGTCTTCGGCTTTTCCTATTTCGTCCGCGAGGCGGCCGTCACCAGGTTCGGCCGGGCACCGCACGAGATCGCCGATCTGGCTGTGCTGGAGCCGTTCTTCGAGCAGTGCATCGAGCGCTGGCACAAGATCGCCAGCGCGACGATCGGCAATTTCGCGGCCGTCACCGACACCTCGCGCTGCCCGGTGCACATCACGCCGGCCGGCGATCACTGGATTGCCGCGCACCGCGACCCGGCCTTTGCCGAGGCGGTCAAGCTGCCGTTCGCCCATGAACTGCCGATCATCTACGCGCGGCGCATCGTCGATGCCTTCATTGCCCATTTTTCCGGCCGCCAGCCATACGCTGCGGCGGGCCACGCCAGGGGAGGGCTTGCCCAATGACACATTTGCCGGCGCTGCTATTCTTCATCGAGCCGGCGGCACCGCTTCGCCGCCTTCTCGGCTGGCCGACGACCGGCCGCCGCCCAGCCGCACGGAAAGGCTGAACAATGCACGCCATTGCCATTGCCTTGCTGTTCCTCAACCCGGTGCTCTGGGCGTCGTTCTACGCCATTTCGAAGAATGCCCTCGAGGCGGTCGACCCGATCTCCTTTGCCACCTTCGAGCTGTCGGTGGCCGCCGTGCCGGCGCTCGTCATCCTCTTGTGGCTGCGCCGCTCGGTCGATCGGGCGGTGCTGCGGGCCGGCATCGAACTCGGCGCCGTGCTCTTCGTTGCCGTCATCGGCAGCACCATCGCGCTCTACTTCACGACCGCGACCAACACCGCCTTCTTTCCGGCGCTGAACGGCGCCATCGCCGCGCTGATCATGATTGCCGTCCTGCGCCGGCGCGTCGCGATGGAGACGCTCGTCGCCACCGGCCTTGCGACCTTCGGCGCGGTTCTGGTGATTGCCACCTCGACCGCCGGCGGCGGCAATCCGCTCGGCGATTTCATCGCGCTCGGCGCTGCGGCGGTCTACACGGTCTATATCTTCGTCATTGACCGCCAGACCGGCTCCGGCCGGTTTCCCTCGGCCCGCCAGCTCTGGGCGGTGAGCTGCGTCGAGATCGTCGTCATGGCGGCGCTCGGCTGGCTCGTGCTCGGCCTTTATGGCGGCTCGATCGGCGGACTTCTCGACAAGCCCGAAGTGGTCGAGGCCGGTCTCTATGTCGGACTGTTCACGACACTTGCCCCGACGGTCATTGCCGTCTTCTTCCAGCGCTATGTCAGCCCGATGACCGTCGCGCTGCTCTATGTGCTCGAGCCGGTCTGGGGGGCGATCGCCGCCGCTCTCGTTGCCGGCGAGGCGATTACCCCGATTGGCTATATCGGCGGCGCACTCATCGTCGTCGCCTCCCTCATCAACATCCTGAGCAGCAGCCGGACCGAAGAGTTGCCGCACGGCTCAAAGGTTCCGGGCGAGGCGGTTCGGTCCGTCTGAGGCGCAGCGGCCGAGACGCATCGCCTGGGGGCTGCTTGCCGAGGCCGGCCGGCGGATATATGTAACCCACATATATCCGCCGGTTGGCATTTCACCAAAGAGAGACGACCGATGCCCCGCCTTGCTGACGATCATGCCGAAAAGCGGCGTCTCGCCAATGTGCTGGCGACCTTCGCGCTCGCCCTCAGCGATCGCGTCGGCGAGGCGATCCGGGACGTCGCCGGGCGCGGGCCGCAGGCGACGGCGGCGCTCATCCAGATCGGCTTCGATCCCGGCCTCTCCATCGAGGCGCTGCGCACTCTCATCGGCCTGTCGCATTCCGCGACCGTCCGCGCCATCGACGGCCTCGTTGCCGAGGGGCTGGTGCGGCGCGAGCGCGGCCTGACCGGTGATTCCCGCGTCGCCGCCCTGACGCTGACGAAGGCCGGCGAGGCGGAGATGCAAAAGGCGCTCGACGCCCGGGCCGGCGTCACCGGCGCGGTCATCGATGCGCTTGCCCCCGGGGAACTTGCGGCCCTCAATGCCATCCTCGAAAAGGCCGTGCCGGCCGTCGTCGAGTTCGGCACCCATCAGGACGTCGTCTGCCGGCTTTGCGACATGGGCGCCTGCCCGCAGGACATCTGCCCGGTCGCGGTCTGCGTCCACGAGGATGCCGGCGCCCCGGCCTGACGGTTCGGACTGAAGCTTCAGCCTGACACTTCAAGTCGGAGTCTGCCGCGGTCCGGAACGCGCCGCTGGGCGCCGCGCGGCAATCAATGCCGCGTCGCGAAAATCATGATTTCAGGAAGAACTCGGGAAAGAATGGTCGGAGTGGCAGGATTTGAACCTGCGACCCCCTCGTCCCGAACGAGGTGCGCTACCAGGCTGCGCTACACTCCGACTGCCGTTTGCGGGGCGGGTTATAGCCGCTTGAGGCGAACCCTGCAAGCCGTTCTGCACGACTCTTTGTCATTCTGGTGAAAGTGCTGGCGCGGGGTTGTCAAAACCCCGCGCCGCCACGCTTTTTCCGGCCTCAGGCGGCCTTCTTTTTCGTCGGCGCGAAGCGCTCGTAGAAGCTCTCGCCCTTCTTTGCCATCTCGACGACGAGCTTGTTCGGCTTGAAGCGCGGTCCGTACTTTTTTGCCAGCTTCTTGCACAGGTCGACGAAGGCGGCGGTCCCCATCGTGTCGATGTAGGAGAGCGTTCCGCCGGAATAGGGCGCAAAGCCGAAGCCGAGGATCGAGCCCACATCCGCCTCGCGCACGTCGGTGAGAACGCCTTCCTCGAAGCAGCGTGCCGTCTCCAGCGCCTGGCGGACGAGCAGGCGCTGCTTCAGCTCGTTGATGTCGATCGCGTCCGGGTCCTGCTTGGCCGCAACGAGATCGGCAAGGCCCGGCCACAGGTGCTTCTTGCCCTTGTCCGGATAGTCGTAGAAGCCCTTGCCGTTCTTGCGGCCGAACCGGCCGAGCTTGACGACCATTTCTTCCAGAAGCGCTTCCTCGCCCGCGTCGATCGCCTCGGCGCCGAGGTCCTTCTTGGTCGCCTGCAGGATCTTCCAGGACAGGTCGACCGCCACTTCGTCATTGAGCGCCAGCGGCCCGACCGGCATGCCGGCCATCCGCGCGACGTTCTCGATCATCGCCGCCGGCACGCCCTCGGCGAGCATCAGGTGGCCCTCGCCGATATAGGTGCCGACCACGCGCGAGGTGTAGAAGCCGCGGCTGTCATTGACGACGATCGGCGTCTTGCGGATCGCCCGGACATAGTCGAGGGCGAGCGCCAGCGCCTCGTCGCCGGTCTTCTTGCCGACAATGATCTCGACCAGCATCATCTTCTCGACAGGCGAGAAGAAATGGATGCCGATGAACCGCTCCGGCCGCTTCGAGGCCTCGGCGAGCGAGGTGATCGGCAGCGTCGAGGTGTTCGAGGCAAAGACCGCCGTGTCGGCGAGCACCGCCTCGGCCTTCTCGGTCACCGTCCGCTTCAGCTCGCGGTCCTCGAACACCGCCTCGATGACGAGGTCGCAGCCCTCGAGCGCGGCATAGTCGGCGGTGGCGTTGATCCTGGAAAGCAGCGCGTCGCGCTGTTCCGGCTTGGCCCGGCCCTTGGCGATGCGGCCGGAGATCAGCTTGTCGCAATGGGCCTTGCCCTTGTCCGCCGCCTCCTGGTCTCGGTCGATGAGCACGACCTCGATGCCGGCCGTCGCCGTCACATAGGCAATGCCCGCGCCCATGAAGCCGGCGCCGAGAATGCCGATCCTGCTGATCTTCGAGGCCGGAATGCCGGCCGGCCGGCGGGCGAGCTTGTTCAGCTCCTGCATCGACAGGAACAGCGAGCGGATCATGTTCCGCGCCACCGGCGTCGTCAGGAGATGCGTGAAGTAGCGCGCCTCGACCCGCAGGCCGAGGTCCATCGGTAGCTGCAGGCCCTCGTAGACGCACGAGAGAATGGCCTTGCCCGCCGGATAGTTGTCGGAGGTCTCGCGCCGGTAGATGGCGTTCGCCGCGGGAAGAGCTGGCCGGCCGCCGAATAGACCGGCCGCCCGGCAGGCGGAACTTGTCCTTGTCCCACGGCTTGACCGGGTCGACGCCGGCCCTGAGCAGGGCCTTGGCTTCGGCGACGAGCCTGTCGGCCGGAACCACCGCGTCGACGAGGCCGAGCGCCTTCGCCTTGGCGACCTTCAGCTCCTGCCCCTGCAACAGCATCTGCAGGGCCGACTGCGGTCAACCATGCGCGCGCCACGCGCTGCCGCCGCGGCCAGGAGGCCGACCTGACCTCCGGTGCAGGCCGAGCTTGGCCTTCTCGTTTTCCGCCGCGATGCGGGCATGGCAGGCAAGCGCCAGCTCGAAGGCGCCGCCCATCGTCGTGCCGTTGAGCGCGGCAACGAACGGCTTGCCGCAGGTCTCCAGCCGCCGGTAGATCCGGCCGAGCCGGGCCGAGCCCTCGAACAGCGCCCTGGCTGCCGCCTCGTCGCCGGAGGCCGCCGCCGGACCGTAGGTGCCGAGCATGCCTTCCAGCATCGACAGGTCGGCGCCGCCGGAGAACGCGTCCTTGCCCGAGGCAATGACCGCGCCCTTGATGGCCTCGCTGCCGGCCACGGCCTCGATGATTTTTTCCAGCTCGTCCATCACCTCCATGGTGATGACGTTCATCGAGCGGTCCGGCATGTCCCAGGTGACGAGGGCAATGCCGTCGCTGTCGGTCTCGATTGAGAAATTGGTGTAGGTCATCTTGAGGCGCTCCTATGCGTAGGGCGTTTTGTCTTTGTGCAGGAAGTGGAAGCCCGAAGCGTCCTTTTCCGCGTAGAGATCGTCGTCTGATAATGGGCGCGCTCGGTCGGCGCGCGTGCCGATTTCGAGATAAAGGGGCGGCGCCGGCGCTGCGGTTGACGAGATGGTGGCCATTGCCGACGCCCGCCTTGAAGGCGGCCGCGTCGCCTGGCTTCAGCACCGTCTCGCCCGCGTCCTCGATGAGGATGAGCTCGCCCTCGATGATGAAGACGAACTCGTCCTCGTTCTCGTGCCAGTGCCGCACCGCCGAGGCCGCGCCCGGCTCCAGCCGGGTCAGGTTGACGCCGAACTGGTCGAGCCCGCCGGCATCGCCAAGACGCTCTGCGGCTGCGGCCGGCAACGACCGCACGGAACGGCTCCGGATAGGCCGAGCCGCCAACGAAGGGCATCGCGTCGATATCGATCTTCGGCATGGAAGGTCCTCTTGAGCCCCAGGCGAAACGCCGGCTGGCGGTCTTTCGCTGGAAGCGATGCGATGGCAAGGGGCGGGCGCGCGTTCCGCTTCCGCGGAAACGTGCCGTGCCCTAGACCCGTTCGATGATCGTCGCTGTGCCCATGCCGGCGCCGATGCACAGGGTGACGAGCGCGGTGTTGAGGTCGCGCCGCTCGAGCTCGTCGAGCACCGTGCCAAGGATCATCGCGCCGGTCGCCCCGAGCGGGTGGCCGAGCGCGATCGCGCCGCCATTGACGTTGACCTTGCCTGCGTCGAGATCGAACGCCTGGATGTAGCGCAGCACCACCGAGGCGAACGCCTCGTTGATCTCGATGAGGTCGATGTCGGCGAACGACATGCCGGCCCGCTTGAACAGCTTCCGCGTCACGTCGACCGGGCCGGTCAGCATCATCGCCGGCTCCGAGCCGATATTGGCGAAGGCCCGGATCCGGGCGCGCGGCTTGAGGCCTGCCGCCTTGCCGGCCTTCTTGGAGCCGACGAGCACTGCCGCCGCGCCATCGACGATGCCGGAGGAATTGCCGGCATGGTGCACGTGGTTGATCGTCTCGATTTCCGGATGGGCCTGGATCGCGACCGCGTTGAAGCCGCCCATCTCGCCCATCAGCGCGAACGACGGATTGAGGCTGCCGAGCGACTGCATCGTCGTCTCGGGACGCATGTGCTCGTCGCGATCGAGGATCGTGATGCCGTTGACGTCCTTGACCGGCAGCACGGATTTGGCAAAGCGCCCGTCCGCCCAAGCCTCGGCGGCGCGCTTCTGGCTCTCGACCGCGTAGCCGTCGACGTCGGCGCGCGAGAAGCCGTACTTGGTGGCGATGAGGTCGGCCGACACGCCCTGCGGCATGAAATAGGCCGGCACCGCCACCTGCGGGTCCATCGGCCAGGCGCCGCCCGAGGCGCCGATGCCGATCCGGCTCATCGATTCGACGCCGCCGCCGATCGCCATCTCGTGCTGGCCGCTCATCACCTCGGCCGCCGCCATGTTGACGGCATCAAGGCCCGAGGCGCAGAAGCGGTTGATCTGCATGCCCGGCACGCTTTCGGCATAGCCGGCGGTGATCGTCGCCGCCCGGGCGATGTCGCCGCCCGCCTCGCCGATCGGGTCGACACAGCCCAGCACCACGTCGTCGACAAGGCCCGTGTCGAGGCCGTTGCGGTCGCGGATCGCGGCCAGCGTCTGCGCCGCCAGCGACAGCGCCGTCACCTCGTGCAGCGCGCCGTCCTTCTTGCCGCGCCCGCGCGGGGTGCGAACGTGGTCGTAAATGAATGCGTCGGGCATGGGTTCCTCCTTGGCCGTCGCCGGATGGGTTCAAAGGCTGCGCGAGATGAGCAGCTTCATGATCTCGTTGGTGCCGGCATAGATGCGCTGCACCCGGGCGTCGCGATACATCCGCGAAATCGGATATTCGTCCATGTAGCCATAGCCGCCGAAGAGCTGCAGGCAGCGGTCGACGACGGTGTTCTGCAGGTCGGTGAGCCAGTATTTGGCCATCGATGCGGTGACCGTGTCGAGGCCGCCGGCAACGTGCCGCTCGATGCAGTTGTCGAGGAAAATCCGGGCGACGGTCGCCTCGGTCTTGACCTCGGCCAGCGTGAACTGGGTGTTCTGGAAGTCGAGGATCGCCTTGCCGAACGCCTTGCGCTCCTTGACATAGTCGACGGTCAGCGCCAGCGCCCGCTCGATCATCGCCACGGCCTGCACGCCGACGAGCAGGCGCTCCTGCGGCAACTGTTGCATGAGCTGGACAAAGCCCATGCCCTCGGCGCCGCCGATGAGATTGTCGGCCGTCAGGCGGATGTCGTCGAAGAAGAGCTCGGAGGTGTCCTGCGCGTCGAGGCCGAGCTTGGCAAGCTTGCGGCCGCGCCGGTAGCCGTCCACTTCCTCCGTCTCGAAGGCAAGGAGCGAGACGCCCTTCGACCCGGCGGCCGGGTCGGTCTTGGCCACGACGATGACGAAATTGGCGTGCTGGCCGTTGGTGATGAAGGTCTTGGAGCCGTTCATCACATAGCCGTTGCCGTCGCGTTTCGCCTGCGTCCGGATGCCTTGCAGGTCCGAGCCTGCGGCCGGCTCGGTCATGGCGATGGCGCCGACAAGCTCGCCGGTCGCCAGCCGCGGCAGCCAGCGCTGCTTCTGCTCTTCCGTGCCGTAATGCAGGATGTACGGGGCAACGATCGCCGAGTGCAGCGGCGCCCCGAACGAGTCGAGCCCGGCAAGGCCGATCGCCCGCGCGATCACCGCCTCATGCGCGAACGTGCCGCCGGCGCCGCCATATTCCTCCGGCATCGAGGCGCAGAGCAGGCCCGCCGCGCCGGTCTTGTCCCAGGCGTCCCGGTCCATGATCCCGGCCTCGAGCCAGCGCTCGTTCATCGGCGCCAGTTCGTTGTCGAAAAACCGCTGCGCAGCGTCCTCGAGGATGACGAGGTCCTCGCTCATCCAGGCCGGGCGGGGAACGTCGAGTACAGGCATGGCTGTCGTCCTTTCCGCGAAGTGTTGCTGTCGCCGGTCGGCGGGGCAAGGGGAGGGGGCTCCCCGTGCCGCTCGAATTATCGGGGTTCAGAATGCCTCCGCCGGCAGCGCCATCATCGAGCCGGCGCCCGCCTGGATGCGGGCAAGGTGCGCACCCGTCTCCGGCATCATCCGCTCGAAGAAGAAGCGGGCGGTGACGAGCTTGGCCTCGTAGAAGCTGTCGGCGCGATCGCCCGAACCCTTCTTGTCGAGGGCGACCTTCGCCATCTTGCCCCACATCAGGCCGAGCGCGACGAGGCCGAAGAGGTGCATGAAATCGGTCGAGCCGGCGCCGGCATTGTCGGGCTTGGCAAGGGCGTTCTGCATGAACCACATCGCCGCCTTTTCGAGGTCGGCGCGGCCGGCCTCGAGGCTCTTCAGCATCGGCGCGAGCTCGGCGTTCTCGGCATTGGCCTTGAGGAAGCGGCCGACCTCCTTGAAGAAGGCCATGATCGCCCGGCCGCCATTGGCGCCGAGCTTGCGCCCGACGAGGTCGAGCGCCTGGATGCCGTTCGCGCCCTCGTAGATCATGGCGATGCGGGCATCGCGCACGAACTGCTCCATGCCCCATTCGGCGATGTAGCCGTGACCGCCATAGACCTGCTGCGCCAGCACCGCGTTCTGGAAGCCGAGATCGGTCATCACGCCCTTGATGACCGGCGTCAGCAGCGCCATGTGGTCGTCCGCCGCCTCGGCCACCTTCCCGTCGTCGGTGCGCTCGGCGATGTCGCCCTGCAGCGACGTCCACACGACCAGCGCCCGCGCCGCCTCGTTGAAGGCGCGGATCGTCATCAGCATGCGCCGCACGTCCGGATGGACGATGATCGGATCGGCCGCCTTTTCCGGCTCCTTGCTGCCGGTCAGCGCCCGGCCCTGCAGCCGCTCGCGGGCATAGGTCACCGCGTTCTGGTAGGCGACCTCGGAAAGGGCAAGGCCCTGCACGCCGACGCCGAGGCGGGCATGGTTCATCATCGTGAACATGGCGCGAAGGCCCTTGTTCTCCTCGCCGATGAGGAAGCCCGTCGCCTCGTCATAGTTCATGACGCAGGTCGAGTTGCCATGGATGCCCATCTTCTCCTCGAGCGAGCCGCAGGCAACGCCGTTGCGCGCTCCGGCGTCCCCGGCCGCGTCGGGCAGGAACTTCGGCACGATGAACAGCGAAATGCCCGCCGTGCCGGCCGGCGCCCCCTCGATGCGGGCAAGCACCAGATGGACGATGTTCGAGGTCAGGTCGTGTTCGCCGGCCGAGATGAAGATCTTGGTGCCGGAGATCTTGTAGGAGCCGTCCGCCTGCGCCACCGCCTTGGTGCGGATGAGGCCGAGATCGGTGCCGCAATGCGGCTCGGTGAGGTTCATGGTGCCCGACCATTCGCCGGCCACCATCTTCGGCAGGTAGATGCGCTTCAACTCGTCGCTGGCATGGGCGTGGATCGCCGCATAGGCGCCCTGGCTGAGGCCGGCATACATGGAAAAGGCAAGGTTCGCCGAGCCCATGTACTCGTTGAGAAGCACCGTCAGCGTATGCGGCAGGCCCTGCCCGCCATAATCCGGATCGGCCGACACGCCGAGCCAGCCGCCCTCGACATAGCGGTCATAGGCCTCGCGGAAGCCCTTCGGCGTCGTCACGCTGCCGTCGGCATGGCGCGTGCAGCCTTCCTTGTCGCCGGAAAGGTTGAGCGGCGCCACCGTCTCCTCGGTCAGCTTGGCGCCCTCGGCAAGGATCGCCGAGACGAGGTCGGGCGTCGCATCGGCAAACCCGGGCAGGTTGCCGTAACGCTCGATGGCAAAGACGTCATTGAGCAGGAACAGGGTTTCGTCGACGGGTGCTTTGTAGCTGGGCATTTGTCGGAGGTCTCCTCGTCGGGTCCGGCTTGGCGGGCGGGGTCGGCGGGTCAGGCCGACTGGCGTTCCTTTTCCTTCAGGATGCCGCCAACGATCTCGATGGTGCGGGAAAGCTCGGTGATCGCTTCCTCGATGTCCTCTTTCTGGCGCTTGAGGTTGTCCACCTGCTTCTCGAACCGCGACAGGGCGACCCGCATCTGCGTCACCTGACCGTCCCGCAGGTCATAGAGGTCGAGCATCTCGCGGATCTCGCTGAGCGAGAACCCGACCCGCTTGCCGCGCAGGATGAGCCCGAGCCGGGCCCGGTCGCGGCGCGAGTAGAGCCGCTGCTGGCCCTCGCGCTTCGGGTTCAGGAGGCCCTTGTCCTCATAGAAGCGCAGGGTCCTCAGCGTCGTGCCGAACTCCCGCGCAAGATCGCCGATGGTGAAATGTGACTTGCCTGAAGTGTCGGCGGCGCCGGCCTGCCGGTCGATCAGTCTCGTGTCTTCGCGCTCGGTCATTGCCGAATCCAAGGTCCTCTGTGGCATCGCGATGATTGGCACCTTCATATACTAACGCTTACGTAAACGTCAAGTCAGTTGCGACTCCTTGGCAGCATCTGGCGCCGCCCGTCCGCCGCTTCCGGCCGGCGGGCCTGCGAGCCGATGGACGCATTGTCGCTAAAGCGTTCTTGCGCGGCGAAATATCTGCTGTTGCGACCGTTGGTTAACGGCTTGTTTACCGTAATCGGAAAACCTCGGTGCCTGATGAATTAGCTGGCATGGCGCATGCGTTGGTGACCGATTTCCGGTCCCCGTGCCGGCTGCCGATGGCGAGACCTGCAGGGTTTCGCGGGTGACGGGGTCGCAAGATGAAGTCTGATTATTCCTGGAGCGGTCGCGACGGTGGGGATTCGGCGCGGGATATGGCCCGTCGGGCAGCGCGCCGTTCCGGCATGTCCCTCGGCGAGTGGCTCGACGAGGCGATCCATGCGCCCGAGGATGAGCGGCATTCGTCGCGGCGCGGTCGTCGCCGCCCGGACTATCGCGACGAGTACCGGTCCGACTATCGCGACGACTATGACGGCGACGAGGTCGGCGAGGTCGCCGATGCCGTTGCCCGTCTTGCCCGCCAGATGCAGTCGACCGAGCGCCAGGCCATGCATGCCCTTGGCGAGCTTCGCGACCGCATCGACCAGGTCGAGCGCCATGATGACGGCCGCGGCCATCGCCGCCGCGATACGAGCTCGCTTGCCCGCCTCGTCGAGGAACTGACCGGCGAGATGGACAATGCCGATTCCGCCGCCCGCGTCATGATCGACGGCCTGCGCGGCCGTGCCTCCAATCTGCGCGGCCGCGATCGCGATGGCCGCCTCGAAGCCGTTCTGAGCGCGATTTCCGAGCTCGACGACCGCATGCGCCATGTCGAGGGCGGCGGCCGGGCCCGCAGCCGCCTTGCCGGTGCCGATGGCGCCGACGATCTTGCCGATCTGCGCGATCGCATCGACGCCCTGTCGCGCGGCCGCGCCCCGGAGCGCAGCAGCGTTGCCGATCTCGCCGATACCGTCGCGTCCCTCGAGCGCCGCATCGGCTCGGCCGAAAAGCCGGCTGAAGCCGCGTCCGGCAACGACCAGTTGACCCGCCGCTTCGAGGCTCTCGAAGAGCGCCTTGCCGGCATCGCCGCCGCGCTTGACAAGCCGCAGCCGGCGCCCGCTCCCGCGCCCGCCGCCGAACCGAAGGTTTCCGACGATCTCGCCCGCGCCGTCGCCGAGATCGAGGCCCGCCGCCGCACCCTCGATGGCGATGTTGCCCGGCCCGCCGCCCCCGCAGCCCCGGCCCCCGCTGCTGCTGCCCCGGCCTTCGCCGCCGGCACCGCCCCGGCCGCCGCGCCGCGCCAGCCGGCGGAACCGAACCCGCTTGAGCGCCAGCTCGATTCGCTTGCCAGAAAGATCGATGGCCTGCGCACCGGCGTTGAAAAGCCGAGCGGCGAGGTTGCCGCCCTCAAGGCCGAAATCCAGACCCTGCGTTCGGCCGTCGACCGCAGCGGCACCGCGCTGGAAGCCGTCGACCTGCTGTCGCGCAAGATCGACCAGATCGCCCGTCGTGACGATGGCGCCGAGGTCGCGGCGCTGAAGTCCGAGATCCGCACCCTGAAATCGGCCGTCGATCGCAACGGCACTGCGCTTGAGGCCGTCGAGATCCTTGGCCGCAAGATCGACCAGCTTTCCCGTCGCGAGGACGACGGCGAGATCACGGCACTGAAGTCCGAGATCCGCACCCTGAAATCGGCCGTTGACCGCAGCGGCGCCGCGCTTCAGGCGGTCGGCACCCTCAGCCAGAAGATCGAGGCGCTGTCGCGTCGCGACGACGGCAGCGCCGAGATGACCGCGTTCCGCTCCGAGATCGCCGAGCTGCGCGCCCTTGTCGAGCGCAACGGCAATGCCTCGCGCGCCGTCGAGACGCTCGGCACCAAGATCGACCAGATCGCCAATGCCCCGCGCGACAACAGCGCTGTCGACGCCCTGCGCGCCGAAATCGCCGAACTGCATGCCGCCGTCGCCAGCGGCACTTCGGAAAAGGCTTATCGTTCGCTCGATGGCGAGGTTCGCAACCTTGCCAGCAAGATCGACGCGCTCGGCCGCGTCGCCGTCGACCAGCCCGGCCTTGCCCGCATCCAGAGCCAGATCGCCTCGCTTCAGCAGGCCGTCGACGTTACCCCGGCGATGCAGGCCCTCGACAAGCTCGAGGCCGGCTATGCCGATATCCGCCATCGCCTCGACAGCCTCCAGCGTCAGGGCGTCGCCGGCACCGGCCTTGAGGAAATCCGCCGCGAGCTCGTCGCGCTGCGCAGCGCCATGGACCGCCTCGATGCCCGCGACGTGCTCGAGGGCCTTGAGTCGCGCATCGCCGTGCTCGACTCGAAGGTTGGCCGCCTGGAAAGCGCCGGCTCGCTGACCGATCCGCGTGTGTCCGACGAAATCGCCTCCCGTCTCGAGGAGCTGAAGGCCGCCGTCGCCAGCCCGGTTTCGATGAAGGCGATCGAGGTGCTCGACCGCCGCATCGCCGCGCTCGGCGCCAAGCTCGACAAGATCGACCCGACCGCCGGCGCGGCCGCCCTGCAGCAGAGCCTCGGGGCCATCGGCGCCAAGATCGACCGCCTGGCCAGCGCCCCGCCGGCCAGCGAAGCCCTCGTCAATTCGCTGCATGCCCAGATGCAGCAGCTCAATGCCAAGCTGACGAGCAAGCCGGCCGAGCCGCCGCTCGCCGACATGGAGAAGCGCGTCTCGGCTCTGCTCGAGACCATCGACAAGACTGCCAAGGCGTCAAAGCCCGACCTGTCCGGCATCACCACCGAGCTCGCCGCGCTGCGCGACACCGTCAGCAAGTCCGCCGCGCCCGCGGGCAATTCCGGCGCCCTTGAGGCGCAGATGCGCGAACTCGCCAGCCGGCTCGAGGCCAGCCAGCGTCCGGACGCCGACAACGAGACGCTTGGTCTCCTCGAGGAGCAGGTCAAGCGCATGGCCTCCCAGCTCGAGGCCAGCGACAAGCGCTTCGCCGCGATCGGCCAGATCGAGGAAAATCTCGGCCGCATCCAGTCGATGCTGTCGACCAGCAACGCCGGTGTCGCCGAAACGGCAGCCCGTGCCGCCCAGGAAGCGGTGCGCGAGCTCGCCGGCAAGCTGCAGGTGCCCGCCTCGGCCGACGGCGATGCCATCAAGGAACTGCGCACCGGCCTGCAGTCGCTGCAGAAGGCCGCCAGCGCCTCCGATCAGCGCACTGTCGAAACCCTCGACGCCGTGCAGAAGACGCTGAAGACCATTGTCGGTCGCCTGTCCTCGCTCGAGGCCGGCGAGGCCCGTCCGGCCGCCAGGGCCGCAGCTCCGGCCGTGCCCCCGCAGCCGGTGATGCAGCCGGCAATGCAGCCGCAGCCGGCCGCCAAGCTGCCGCCGGAAATCCCGGCCGCGCCGATCATGCCGAAGGCAGACGCCGCCCCCGAGATCTCGCTCGGTGCCATGACCGCCCGCCAGCGTCCGGCCGCGCCGCAGCCGCCGGCGCTTGAGCCGAAGGCAGACGCCGGTCCCGAGGATCATCGCCCGCTCGCCCCGGGCTCTGGCAAGCCGCGCCCCGGTGCCGTGCCGCCGCCCTTCGCCTCGGCCCGCCCGCTTGCCGGCGACGCCCCCGACGAGCCGCTCGATCCGGCCGACCCGAAGGCGAGCTTCATTGCTGCCGCCCGCCGTGCCGCCCAGGCTGCTGCCGCCGAAATGGCCGCCAATCAGGACGGCGGCGAAAAGAAGGGCTGGATGTCCTTCAAGCGTGGCAAGTCCGCCGCCGAGCCGAAAGTCAAGGGCCGCAAGGCAAAGGATGATCTTGAAGCCGCCGCCCCGGCAGGCGAGAGCTCCGGTCGTTTCGGCAGGATCGGCGAGGCGATCTCCGCCCGCAAGCGCCCGATCCTGCTGGCCACCGCCGCTCTCCTGCTGGCGATCGGCACGCTGCAGCTCTTCGGCCCGTCCGGTGAGGACACCGAGCTTGCCGATACGATGCCCGCTGTCGAGGCCCCGGTTGCCGACAACATGCTGGCCGACAACATGACTGGCGATGGCGCGCCGCGTGACGTCACCAGCGATGCCGCCGTTCCGGGCGATGCCTCGCAGATGGCCGCCGGCCCCGCCGATGCGATGTCCGGCATGGGCATGATGGGCATGGATGCGCCGGCCGGCTCGATGGTCGCGATGACGCCGCCGAGCGCCGATGCCGATATGGCCTTCACGCCTCCGGCCGCGCCGCCAGCCGCCTTCGCCGGCGAGGAAGCTGCCGCGGTCCCGGCCGATGGCGCCGCCGCGCCCGCCGCTGCCGCGGCCGTCGATCAAGCGCCGGCTGCCGAAGAAATGGCCGACCTGCCGGGCGCCAATCAGCTCGCCGTCGCGCCGATGCCGCCCGAGCGCATCGGCACCCTGCGCCTGCGCACCGCCGCCTCGCGCGGCAACCCGGCCGCCCAGTACGAGGTTGGCGCGCGCTACACCGAAGGCCGCGGCGTCGGCCAGGACCTTGCTCAGGCCGCCGAATGGTACCAGCGCGCCGCCGACCAGGGTCTTGCCATGGCGCAGTATCGCCTCGGCAGCCTTTACGAGAAGGGTCAGGGCGTCGCCAAGGATCTCCCTGTCGCCCGCGGCTGGTACGAGAAGAGCGCCGCTGCCGGCAACGTCAAGGCCATGCACAACCTCGCCGTCATCTACGCCGAGGGCGGCGCCGGCTCGCCGGACGTGAACACCGCCGCGCAGTGGTTCTCCAGGGCCGCCGACTATGGCCTGCGCGACAGCCAGTTCAACCTCGGCATCCTTTACGCCAAGGGCTACGGCGTCGAGCGCGACTTCAAGGAATCCTACAAGTGGTTCGCCCTTGCCGCCGATCAGGGCGACCAGGACGCGGCCAAGAAGCGCGACGCGATCGCCAACGCCCTCGATCAGGAATCGCTGGCCGCCGCCCGTCTCGCCGTCCAGACCTGGCAGCCCAAGGCCGCCGAGCCGGCCGCCAACTCGGTGCCGGCCCCGGAAAAGGGCTGGGACGAGGATGACGGCTCGACCGCCTCGATCGGCGCCGGCAAGGCCGTCGCCCAGAGCGATCTCGTCGAGAAGGCCCAGCAGCTCCTCAACGATCGCGGCTACAACGCCGGCACGCCGGACGGCATGATCGGCCCGCGCACCATCGATGCCGTCAAGGCCTTCCAGCGTCAGGCCGGACTGCCGCAGACCGGCATCATCGACCGCCGCCTGATGGAAGCCCTGATGCAGCGCGCCATCTGAGGCGACTGGCGGGTCGGACAGGAAAACGCCCGGCGAACCGCAAGGTTGGCCGGGCTTTCGGTTGCCCGCTTGCCGGACGGGCCGGCGCCCCGGAAAGACCGTCAGTCGCGGATGAGCCGCGCCGCCGGTACGGCGTGCACGGTCTCGCCGCCGATGAGGAATGCCCGGAAGCTCGCCGGCGAGAACAGCCCGGCAAACGCCGCGTCGAGCACGTTGAGCCCGCCCGTATAGGCGCCAAAGGCCGGCACCACGAGCCGTTCGTGATCGGCGGCAAAGCAGCGCCGCCGGAACGTCATGCCGCGCACCCGCACTTTCGCCGCCGGATGCAGGTGGCCCGAAACCGAGCCGGCCGCGTCTTCGGGGGAGGGGGCGTGGCGGAAGGTGAGC
>JAWKVW010000026.1:0-47579 GCA_041397845.1 Hyphomicrobiales bacterium
CGTCGGCGCTGTTCTCTGCGCTCGGCCATGGCGAGGCGGCGTCGGTCTGCGCCTTTCCGATCCACACCCTGTCGCCGTATCAGGCCTGCGTCCTCGTCGGCGGCTTCGGTCTCGACTTTGCCTCGGACGACCTGCACGGCAAGCTCTTCGTCTGCGAGCGGGCGTTCGACCACCTCGCCGAGCACAATCTCATCGACCTGCACCGGCCGGGAGAGCTGTCCGTGCGGGAGAAAAGCGTCATCGAGCTGACGGCCGAGGGCCGGACGGCAAACGACATCGCCGCCGTTCTCAACATCTCGCAGAGAACCGTGCACGCCCATCTGCACAATGCGAGCGAAAAGCTCGCGGCCTCAAACAAGACGCAAACGGTCGTCGAAGCGATCCGGTATTCCCAGATCGCCTTCTAGAGCGCTTCCGCTTTTCGTTGAATCGCTTCAGCACTCTAACTTGTTGTTTTTTGCGCATTTCCGGACGGAAAGCCGGTTCCCGCCTTTCCTGGAAATGCGACAGGTCGCCTTCCGGCTCAACCTGCGCGGCATCGCGGCAGCGCCGAGGTCCGGTTACGGACCGGCCGGGGCCGCCGGGGCATGCCGGCAGCGCCGCTGCCGGGTGCCGTCAGTAGCTGAGGGCCGGCGGCAGTTCCTTGGCCAGCTCGATCCAGCGGGCGACGGCCTTCTCGCCGGGGATCTGGCGAACCAGCTTCTTTTCGGCATTCACCTCGGCCATCTTCGCGGCAAGGTTGTCGGCGCGGCGATGCTTCAGTTCCTTGACGGTGTCGACACCGGCCGCCTCGAGCAGTTCGGAATATTCCTCGCCGACGCCCTTGATGCGCATCAGGTCGGCCATGTTGGCCCACTTCAGGATGCGGCTCTCATCGATGCCGGACGCCTCGGCAAGGGCCTTGCGGTCCTTCGGCGCGCCGGCGCGCTTCAGCAGCGCCCCGGTCGAACGGATGCCGACCGCCTTCAGCTTCTCGCCAAACGCGGGGCCGATGCCCTCGATGTCCATGATCGGATAGGACGACATGCTTTCCTCCCATTTTTGCGGCGCCTTCCCGGGGGCAGCCGCCCGAGGGAGGGCGCCGTTCGCTCCTTGATCAGACGAACTGATTGAGCCCCGGGATCGAGGCGATGATCCCGTCGACGACTTCGTCGCCGGCCTTCTCCTTGGCATAGCCAACAATTTCGCGGACGGTGCCCTGCACATCGCCCATGCCGAGGCCGGCCGAGGTGAGCTCATTGAGGGCGGCCATCGCAGCGCCCATGCCGCCAAGGCCGCCAAGCAGACCGCCGCCGCCGAAAAGGCCGCCACCGCCACCGCCAGCGGCGGGAATGTCGAGATCGGGAAGGGCGGCCTTCAGCGCCGCGATCTTGTCCTCGGGACCTTCCTTGGCGAGAAAATTGAGGACAATGCCGACTGCCTTCTCGGCGAGGCCGGCATCGATACCTACATGTTCGACGATGCGGCCGATAAGTTCCTGCATGGCGGGTCTCCGCGAATCCTTAAACTAAGATATGCTCGCGGCATCATCAGTGAAGGCCGGCACAATGACAAGTCGCGGTTTTCTATGGAAATCGCGGTCCGGGTGGACTATTCCGCACGGGACGGCGCGGTGCGCGGCCTGTTTCGGCCGCGGCCGCGACACCGGGGACATGGGGAGACGGGCATGCTCGAAGACGGCAAGATTTATCTCGGCACCAGCGTCAAGCCGGAATACCTGACGCTCAAGATGGCAAACCGGCACGGCCTCGTGACCGGCGCCACCGGCACCGGCAAGACGGTGTCGCTGCAGGTCCTGGCCGAGGGCTTTTCGCGGGCCGGCGTTCCCGTTTTCTGCGCCGACATCAAGGGCGACCTGTCGGGCCTTGCCCAGGCCGGGCAGCCGAAGGACTTCCTTGCCAAGCGGGCCGAGCAGATCGGCTTTGCCGATGAATACAAGTTCGAGGCCTTCCCGACCGTTTTCTGGGATCTCTTCGGCGAGCAGGGCCATCCGATCCGCGCCACGGTCTCGGAGATGGGGCCGCTGCTGCTGTCGCGGCTGATGGACCTCAACGACACGCAGGAAGGCGTCCTCAACATCGCCTTCAAGATCGCCGACGACGAGGGGCTGCTGCTGCTCGACCTGAAGGACCTGCAGTCGCTGCTGGCCCATCTCGCCGACCGGGCGCAGGAAATCTCCGGCAAGTACGGCAACGTCTCGAAGGCCTCGATCGGCGCCATCCAGCGCCAGCTCCTGGTGCTCGAGCAGCAGGGCGGCGACGCCTTCTTCGGCGAGCCGGCGCTCGAGATCGCCGACATCATGCAGACGACCTATGACGGGCGCGGCTTCATCAACGTGCTCGCCGCCGACAAGCTGATGATGTCGCCGCGGCTCTATGCGACTTTCCTGCTCTGGCTTTTGTCGGAGCTGTTCGAGGAGCTGCCGGAAATCGGCGACCCGGAGAAGCCGAAGCTCGTCTTCTTCTTCGACGAGGCGCATCTTCTGTTCGACGAGGCGCCGAAGATCCTCATCGACAAGGTGGAGCAGGTGGTCCGCCTCATTCGCTCCAAGGGCGTCGGCGTCTATTTCGTCACGCAGAACCCGCTCGACGTTCCGGAATCGGTGCTGGCCCAGCTCGGCAACCGCGTCCAGCATGCGTTGCGCGCCTATACGCCGCGCGAGCAGAAGGCGGTGCGTACCGCGGCCGAGACGTTCCGGCCGAACCCGGACCTCGACACCGAGCAGGTGATCACCGAGCTCGGCGTCGGCGAGGCGCTGGTGTCGATGCTGGAAGGCAAGGCCGTGCCCTCGATGGTGCAGCGCACGCTGATCCGGCCGCCGTCCGGCCGCCTCGGACCGCTGTCGCCGGACGAGCGCAAGGAGGTCATGAGCCGCAGCCCGGTGCGCGGCCGCTATGACGAGGCTATCGATCGCGAGTCAGCCTTCGAGGTCCTGGCCAAGCGGGCCGAAAAGAACGCCGAGGTCGCCGCCAAGGCGGAAGCCGAGCGCGAAGCGGCCGAAGAGGCCGAGGCCCGGGCCAAGCAGGCGGCGCGCGAGGAGCGGTCTTCCTCGCGCCGGCGCGAGGAGCCGCAGCAGGAGGAGGAAGGCGGCGGCTTCCTCGACTCGATCTTTGGCGGCGGTTCGTCGTCGAAGTCGTCGCGCAGCCGGTCGCGCCGCTCGGACTCGGTCGCCGAGACCGTGGTCAAGTCGGTGGCGCGCAATGTCGCCTCGTCCGTCGGCCGGCAGATCGGCCAGGCGGTCATTCGCGGCATTCTCGGCTCGATGAGCCGGCGCTGACGAAACCTTCCGTCAGGTCATCAGGCGCGCCCTTTCGAGGGCGCGCTTTTCTTTTGCACCGCAACGCGTTGTCGGCATCCTCCCCCCTTTTTTTGGGGCGCGGAACGGTTCAGACTGCAGCGCAAACGGACCGGGCCCATCGGCCCTCCGGTCCAGGGGGCGCCACCGCGCCTCCGCCGCAAAGCTTCAGGAGAACCTTTTCGATGTCCGCGCTTGTCGCCCCCTTGCAGAAATTCGCCACCAACTCGCTCGAGCAGCACTGGGAGCCGTTCACGGCCAACCGCGCCTTCAAGGCCGATCCGCGCCTCATCGTGAAAAGCGAGGGCATCCATCTGTGGGACCACAAGGGCGGCAAGATCATCGACGGCTCGTCGGCGCTGTTCAACGTGGCGGCCGGCCATGGCCGGCGCGAGATCGCCGACGCGGTCCACGCGCAGATGCTGCAGAACGACTACACGCCGCATTTCCAGATCGGCCATCCGGGTTCCTATGCGCTGGCGACCCGCCTTTCGGCGATCCTGCCGGAGCCGATCAACCACGTTTTCTTCGTCAATTCCGGCTCCGAATCCATCGACACCGCGCTGAAGATCGCGATGGCCTATCACCGGGCCCGCGGCGACGGGCAGCGGATGCGGTTCGTGTCGCGCGAGCGGGCCTATCACGGCGTCAACATCGGCGGCGTGTCGCTCGCCGGTCTCGTCAAGAACCGCGAGCAGTTCGCCGTGACGATGCCGAACGTCGTGATGATGCGGCACACCTGGACCGACGCGAACCGCTACACCAAGGGCCAGCCGGAGACCGGGGCGGAGCTTGCCGACGACCTGCAGCGGTTCTGCGATCTCTATGGCGGCAATTCGATCGCGGCCGTGTTCATCGAGCCGGTCGCCGGTTCGACCGGCTGCCTTGTGCCGCCGAAGGGCTATCTGGAGCGGGTGCGGGAGATCTGTGACCGGCACGGCATCCTCCTCGTCTTCGACGAGGTGATCACGGGCTTCGGCCGGCTCGGCACGCCGTTCGCGGCGGACGCCTTCGGCGTCATCCCGGACATCATGACGATGGCCAAGGCCCTGACCAACGGCGCCATTCCGATGGGGGCGGTGGCGGTCCGGGACGAGATCTACACGACGATCACCGAGAGCGCGCCGGCCGGGGCGATCGAGTTCTTCCACGGCTATACCTATTCGGCGCACCCGGCGGCCTGCGCTGCCGGCCTCGTCACGCTCGACATCTACGAGCGCGAGGGGCTTTTGACGCGCGGCGCCGAGCTCACTGACTATTTCCTCGATGCGATCTGGTCGCTGAAGTCGAACGACATCGTCTTCGACCTGCGCGGCTACGGCATGATGGCGGCGGTCGAGGTGGCGGCCAAGCCGGGCGCGCCGGGCGCGCGCGGTGTCGAGCTTACCCGCAAGCTCTTCTGGGAGGGCCTGCATGTGAAGTTCACCGGCGATGCCGGCATCATCGCGCCGCCGCTGACCATCGAGAAGAGCGAAATCGACCAGATCGTCGAGATCTTCGGCAGGGTGCTGAAGACGCTCTGACGGTCGCCGGTCATTTCAGCCGATAGGCGCCGCCGATCGCGGCGGCGCCGTCGGTTTCGGCAAGGCCGCGGGCAACGAGATCCTCGAGGTGGGCAAGGACATTGAGCGCGGCGGCGCCAAAGAGCCGTGCATCGAGGCCCTCGTAGATGGCGCGGACCATGTCGGCAATCCGGTCATCGCCGGCGGCGAGGCGGTCGAGCACGGCCTGCTCACGGCCGAGGCGATGCGCCTTCAGGCCGGCGACGTAGTCCATGGCGTCGCGGATCGGGGCGCCGTGGGCTGAGAGATAGAGCCCCTCGCCGCGCGCCAGCAATTTCTCGAGCGAAGCCATGTAGTCGACCATGGCGCCATCCGGCGGGGCAACGATCGAGGTCGACCAGCCCATGACGTGATCGCCGGAGAAGAGGACGCCCTCGCCGGCAAGCGAGAAGACGAGATGGTTGGCGGTGTGGCCCGGCGTCGTCACCGCCTCGATGGTCCAGTCCCCGCCGGCGACGCGATCGCCATCGGCAAGGACGACATCCGGCCGGAAATCCTGATCAGATGAGGCATCGAGCGGATTGATCTCGCCGATCTCGAGCGGGCGGGCAGCGCGGTGCGGTCCCTCGGCAAGGATTGGCGCGCCGGTTCTTGCGGCAAGCGGACGCGAGGCCGGCGAGTGGTCGTTGTGGGTGTGGGTCACCAGAATGTGGGTAATCGTCTCGCCGGAGGTCGCGGCGAGGATCGCCTCGACATGGGCCGGATCATCCGGGCCAGGGTCGATGACGGCGACGCGGCCGGAGCCGACGATATAGGTGTTGGTGCCGTGGAAGGTGAACGGCCCCGGGTTCTCGGCGGTGATCCGGCGCACGCCCGGCGCCACCTCGACAGGGCGGCCGTAGTTCGGGTCGAAATTGCGGTCGAAAACCAGCGTCACGTGCAGCAAGCCTCCGCTTCGGGTCGGAACGGCCAGCATTTCACGGCCGGCACCGGCGGGTCATCCAAAAAACGCACCGAATAGACCGGACTCGACCCTTGTCGCGGCGAGGACGAGATTTTATACATGGCCGTTCAATGACGAAGGATCGCCTTCGGAGGGAGATTTCTTGATGACCAACATGGTGATGTCCGAGCGGACGCTGGCTGGCAAGCTCTGGTCGGGAGACTCGGTGCACGGCCTTTTGCGGGCGACGCTGCTCGTCATCCTCGGCGCGATGATGCTGACGCTCTCGGCCAAGATCAAGGTGCCGTTCTGGCCGGTCGAGATGACCCTGCAGACGTTCGTCATCATGGCGCTGGCCGCCTCCTATGGCTGGCGCCTCGGCCTCGTCACCGTGATGGCCTACATGGCCGAGGGTGCGCTCGGCCTGCCGGTGTTCACCGGCACGCCCGAGAAGGGCATCGGCCTTGCCTATATGGTCGGTCCGACCGGCGGCTACCTGCTCGGCTTCATCGCCGCGACCGTCATCGTCGGCTGGTTCGCCGAGCAGGGCTGGGCCCGCTCGCCGCTGAAGCTTGGCGCGGTGATGCTGCTGGCCGACGCGGTGCTGTTCGGCCTCGGCCTCCTGTGGCTCGGCAATCTGCTCGGCTGGGACAAGCCGATCCTCGAGTGGGGCCTCTACCCGTTCGTTCTCGGCGATGTCGTCAAGATCGCGCTTGCCGCCACCACGGTGTCGGCGGTGACCAGTCTGGTGGAGCGCCGCAAGGCCTGACACCCGGCACGGTCCGGCGGAACTTCCAAAGGCCGTGTCACGCACACGGCCTTTTTTCTTGCGGAAACACTCAGCAAGAGAGCCAAGACATGTCGACCTTCACCCTGCGGCTTGCCGTGCTCGGAACCTGGGCGCTGCTGCCGGTCTATGTGTTCCAGGGCATCGGCGTCAGGCTGCGGTCGCGGCGGATGCCGCCGGCCGTCGGCCCGGTGCGGGCGCAGATCGGCGGGGCGGCGCCGGCCATGCGGCTGCTGGTTGTCGGCGATTCCTCGGTGGCGGGAACCGCGATTGCCCGCACCGAGCACGGCTATGCCCATCAGGTGGCGGCGGCGATGGCGGCGGCGACCGGCCGGGCGGTGAGCTATCGGGCGGCGGGCTTTCCGAGCGCGACGGCCGGCCAGTTGCGCGACGCGGTGGTGCCAAATCTGGAGCGCGGGCCGTTCGATGCGGTCGTCCTCGCCGTCGGCATCAACGATGCCAAGAACTGGCATACGGCAAAGCGCTGGAAGCGCGAATTCGGCACGCTCATCTATGCGCTGAAGGCGCGCTTTCCGGACGCCGCCGTGCTCTGGTCGCAGAACATGAGCTTTCGTCAGGTGCCGGTGCTGCCGCGGGCGCTCGCAGCCATCCTCGGCGTGCGCGGCGACCTCTTCAACGCGATCGCCACCCAGCTCTGCCGCGAGCGCGGCGTCATGGTATTGCCGCGCTTCACCTCGATCGCGCCGGATGCATTCGCCATCGACGGTTTCCATCCTTCCGAGACGGCAAACCGGGCCTGGGGCGAGGCAACCGCCGCGCTGCTGCTGAGAGCGGACGGCCTGAAGGCGCTCACGGCCGTCGCGCCGCCGACGGACTAGATCTGCGATGACGCTGAAGGCCCTGATTTTCGATGTCGACGGGACGCTCGGAGAGACCGAGGAAGCCCATCGCGCCGCCTTCAACGAGGCCTTCGCGGCGTTCGGCTACCCGTTCTTCTGGGACGAGGCGCTTTACGCCGAACTGCTGAAGGTCGGCGGCAGCCGCGAGCGAATGCTGCATTTCGTGCGCCGGTTCGAGCCCGAGGCGGCGCTGCGCTTCGAGGCCGAGGTCGACCGGATCTTCGCGTTCAAGACCGAGCGTTACGGCGCGCGCGTCGCCGCCGGTCAGGTCGAGCTGCGGCCGGGCGTCAGCCGGTTGATCGCCGAAGCCGTCGCGGCCGGCGTGCGGCTGGCGGTGTCGACGACGACCGGGCGGCAGAATGTCGAGGCGCTGATGCTGGCCTGTCTCGGCCGCGACGTCCTCGACCGGTTCGAGGTGTTCTCGACCGGCGATACGGTGAGACGCAAGAAGCCCGATCCGGAGCTTTACCTCAACGCGCTCGCGATGCTCGGCCTGCCGGCCGATGCCTGCCTGGCGCTGGAGGATTCGGAAGTCGGCGCGACGGCGGCGGCAAGGGCCGGCATCGCAGTCGCCATGACGCCCAGCCGCTATACGGCCGACGACCCGCTCGACCTTGCGGTGGCGGCGGTCGACCATCTCGGCGATCCGGGCAATCCGTGCCGGCCGCTTGCCGGCGAGAAGCCGGCGGGGGCGTTCGTCACCCTCGCCGACCTTGGCCGGTGGCTCGAGGCCGCCGGCCGCGCCAGCACTACTTGATGCGCTCGAGGATCGAGACGTAGTTGGCGACGGCGGCGCCGCCCATGTTGAAGATGCCGCCGACGCGGGCGTCCTTGACCTGAATGGCACCGGCCTCGCCGGCAAGCTGCATCGCCGTCAGCACATGCATGGAAACGCCGGTGGCACCGATCGGGTGGCCCTTGGACTTGAGGCCGCCGGACGGATTGACCGGCAGCTTGCCGTCCATCTCGGTCCAGCCTTCAAGGATGGCGCGGGCGCCCTCGCCTTCCGCGGTCAATCCCATCGCCTCGTATTCGATCAGCTCGGCGATGGTGAAGCAGTCGTGGGTCTCGACGAAGGAGAGGTCGTCGAGGCTGATGCCGGCATCGGCGCGGGCGCGCTGCCAGGCAACCTTGCAGCCCTCGAACTTCAGGATGTCGCGCTTCGACATCGGCAGGAAGTCCTGCACATGGGCAGCGGCGCGGAAGGCGATCGCCCGCTTCATGCGCAGTGCCGTCTGCGGGTCGGTGAGAACGAGCGCGGCGGCACCGTCGGAGACGAGCGAGCAGTCGGTGCGCTTCAGCGGGCCGGCGACATACGGGTTCTTCTCGCTCTCGGCGCGGCAGAAATCGAAGCCGAGGTCCTTGCGCATCTGGGCGAAAGGATTGCCGACACCGTTGCGGTGGTTCTTGGCGGCGATCGCGGCAAGAGCGTCGGACTGGTCACCATGGCGCTGGAAGTAGCCGTCGGCGATCTTGCCGAATACACCGGCGAAACCGGCCGGCGTGTCGCCATCCTCGGGCAGGTAGGATGCCTTGAGGAGGTTGCGGCCGATGTCCGGGCCGGGGGTCGTCGTCATCTGCTCGACGCCGACGACGAGAACGAAGCGCGCCCTGCCGGCGGCGATCGACTTCAGCCCCTCATGGACGGCGGCAGAACCGGTGGCGCAGGCGTTCTCGACGCGGGTCGCCGGCTTGAAGCGGAAGGCGGGATCGGCCTGAAGCACGAGGCTGGCGGTGAAATCCTGCGTGCTGAAGCCGCCGTTGAAATGGCCGAGATAGATCTCGTCGATATCGGCCGGGGCAAGGCCGGCATGGGCGACCGCCTCGCCGGCGGCGCGAACGATCAGGCTCTCGACGGTCTCGCCGTCCAGTCTTCCGAAGGGCGTATGCGCCCAGCCAACGATGCAGCCGGTCATGTCAGTCACCTCGTGTCGCGGTTTGTCGCAGTGATCCTATCGAAGGCGGCAAACGGCCGCAAACGGCTTACATTACGGGTAACGGCCGTTTCGCACAGGATGACGGCCTGCGGGGCGGCCGGCCAGAAGAGAGCCGGAGGACGCCATGATTTCGATTGAAGACTGCATCGCCTTCACGGGCCTTGACCGCGACGAGATCGACGCCATCGCCGAGCATGAGCACATGCCGGAAATCGCGGCGGCGGCGCTCGCCTCCTACCTGCTGCATCAGGCGCATGGAGCCGAGCAGATCCGCGACATGATCGTCGACGACATCCGCGGCGCCCTCGGCCGCGAGGACAACGCCCATGCCGCGCAGCTTTTCGCGGCGCTGCGGCATTTCATGGCCGATCATCCGGAGCTGGTGGAAGCCTGACGGGCACCATCGCCGGCAGCCCGGCAAGGTGACGGCTCAACGGTTCTTCAGATAGGCGGCAAGGCGGGCGACCGCTTCGTCGAGGATCTCGTCGCGCTTTGAAAAACAGAAGCGAACGAAATTCTTCGGCGGGTCGTTCTCATAGAAGGCGCTGACCGGCACGGCGGTGACGCCGGCCTCGACGGTCAGGCGGCGGCAGGCCTCGACATCGTCGCCAAGGCCGAGATTGCCGATGTCGGCGGTGATGAAATAGGTGCCGGCGCAATGGGCAACGTCGATGCCGATGCCGCGCAGGCCATTGGCAAGGCGGTCGCGTTTCTTCTCCAGATCGCCGGAGAGCGCGGCGTAATAGTCGTCGCCCTTGGCGAGGCCCATGGCGACGGCCTTCTGCAGGTTCGGCGTCGTCGTGAAGGTCATGAACTGATGCGCCTTGGCGACCGGCGCGAGCAGTTCCGGGGCGGCGGTGATGTAGCCGATCTTCCAGCCGGTGAACGAGAACGTCTTGCCGGCCGAACCGACGCGCAGGCTGCGCTCGCGCATGCCCGGCAGGGTCATCAGCGGAATGTGGCCGTCGCCGTCGAAGACGATGTGCTCGTAGACCTCGTCGCAGACGGCATAGGCATCATGGCGCACGCAGAGCTCGGCGATCATCTCGAGCTCCTGCCGCGGATAGACCTTGCCGGCCGGGTTCAGCGGATTGTTGACGACGACGAGCTTGGTCTTGTCCGAGAAGGCCGCCTCGAGGGCGGCGCGCTCGACGCGCCAGTGCGGCGGCGCGAGGCGGACGAATTTCGGCACGCCGCCGGCGAGACGGACGATCGGCAGGTAGCAATCGTAAAGCGGCTCGAACAGGACGACCTCGTCGCCCGGCTCGATGAGCGCGAGGAGGCAGTCGGTCAACGCCTCGGTGGCGCCGGAGGTCACCATGACCTCGCGCTGCCAGTCGACGTCGAGATCATAGAACCGCTTGTTGCCGGCAGCGACCGCCTGACGCAGCTCGGGAATGCCCATCATCGAGGGGTACTGGTTCGGTCCGGACATCACGGCCTCGGCGGCGGCGGCGCGCAGGTCCTCCGGCCCGTCGACATCAGGGAAGCCCTGGCCGAGGTTGATGGCGCCGTGCTCGGCGGCAAGCCGCGACATCACCTCGAAAATCGTCGTTCCAAGAGAGGTGAAAACCCTGTTCGCCGGTTTCATGTTCCGCCGCCTTTCCAGTGCATCGCCGGGCGCCATGCCGATAGCTGGCGGACGATAGGGGCCTCCCTTTTCCATGGCAAGGGAAAGCGCCGCGCCAAAAGGCACCAGCCATTGCGCGGCCTCGATCGGCGTGCTCGATTGCGGGCGCGCCGCCCTTCGCATCAGGAGAGAATCATGCGCAGCTTTCTGATCCTCATCGCCGCGACGACCCTTGCCACGACAGCGCTTGCCGGCGAACCCTTCGAGGGCAAGTGGGCGGCCGAGGCCGCCTGGTGCAAGAACAAGCCGAGCATGACCGACCAGGTGCCGATCAAGGTCAGCCGAAAGGGCATCGAGGGCTATGAAAGCTCCTGCCCGTTCACAAGCGTGACGCAGAAAGGCGGCAGCTATGTCGCCAGGGCAAAGTGCTCCGGCGAAGGCGAGACCTGGACGGAGACCTATGTGATGAAGGTCGAGGGCAACAAGCTGACCCTCACCTACGAGGACGGCAGCGCGACGCAATATGTCAGATGCAAATGAACCATCACCACGATCTTGCCGGCCGGCTGCTGTTCTTCGTTGAAAACGCCCATGCCCTCATCGGCGATACCGCGCTCGAGCGGGACCGGCGGGTGCACAAGGCACGGCTGGCGATCAAGCGGGCGCGCACGCTTCTCCGGGTGCTGCGGCCCGAAATCGGCGTCGCGGCGCGCGAGATAGCCGACCTTTTGCGACTTGCCGCGGCGGCGCTGGCCGGCGCGCGGGAGAGCGACGCTCTCCTCGACCTTGCCCGGCAGGCGGCGGCATCGGCGCCGCCGGGGCCGGCCCGGAGCGGTTTTGCGGCTCTCGTCGCGCGCCTTGCGGCCGAGGCGGAGGCCGCCCACCAGGGCATGCACGAGACCGAGGAGGCGACCGCGCCGCTCGTTGCGGCCAAACGGATCGCCGCCACGCTCCGCGTCCAGCGCCCGGACGAGGACCTGCTGCGCACCAGCCTCATGCGCGTCTACCGGCGCGGCCGGCGCGACTGGCACCATGTGCACGCCTCGGAGCTCGACATCGAGGCGCTGCACGACTGGCGCAAGCGGGTCAAGGACCGGCTGACGCTGGCCAGGCTGACGGCCGAGTTCGGCGCGGACGGCCCGGCGCGGCGGCGCCAGCTCGATGCGCTGCAGGAACTGCTCGGGCTCGAGCGCGACCTTGCCATCCTCATCGAGCGGGTGGCGGCGATGGCTGATCTCGACCTCGCCGCAAGGGCGGCGGTCACGGACCATCTCGACGCGCTGCGGACGGCGCGGCTCCGCTCCGCCCTGTTCCTCGGCAGGATTCTCTATGGCCCGGCGCCGCGCCATTTTCGCCGGCAGATCGGCAAGGCCCCGCACCTTTGACGCACACGGGGAATGCCGACCGCCGCAAACCCCTGCAGGGCTTGCCACATTTTTCCGCATGGCGGAGCTTCGCGCGCGACCGGTTTTCATGCTAGCAAAAGGGTTCTGCTTTCGTTGAAGGACAGACCGATTTCGCCAATGGCCGGCGCCCGCGAAGATCTCCGCGCCGGTTTCTCCAAAGCCCGAGGACCTGGCATTTTGCGCCCCCGAGACAGGATGATTGCGTCATGAATGGTTCAGCACGCTTTCCCATGCCGACCCGAACCGTGGACGCGGAATCGCTGCGTCAGGCGTTGCTCGAACGGCTCGTCTATTCGGTCGGCAAGGACCCGGACCATGCGGTGCCGAAGGACTGGTGCACGGCGCTTTCGCTCGTTGTCCGCGACCGCATCATCGATCGCTGGATGCCTTCGACGCGGCGCGTCTACGACACCGGCCAGAAGCGGGTCTACTACCTGTCGATGGAGTTCCTGATCGGCCGGCTGCTCGTTGATTCGATGTCGAATCTCGGCATCGAGGAGGAGTGCAAGAAGGCGGTCGAATCGTTCGGGCTCGATTTCGACGAGATCGTCGCCTACGACGCCGACGCGGCGCTCGGCAATGGCGGCCTCGGGCGCCTCGCCGCCTGTTTCCTCGATTCGATGTCGACGCTCGGCATTGCCGCCTATGGCTACGGCATCCGCTACGAGCACGGCCTGTTCAAGCAGCGTCTGGCCGACGGCTGGCAGATCGAGGAGGCCGAGGACTGGCTGATCTCGGGCCACAACTGGGAATTCGAGCGGCCGGAAGTCGCCTACGAGATCGGCTTCGGCGGCCGCGTCGAGGTCGACGGCGAAGGCCGGGCGAAGTGGCGGGGCGACGACCGCGTCATCGCGGCGGCCTATGACACGCCGATCCCGGGCTGGCGCGGACGGCACATCAACACGCTGCGCCTGTGGTCGGCCAAGCCGATCCAGCTCATCGATTTCGAGAGCTTCAACCGGGGCGACTTCCTGCACGCCGCCGAGCAGGCGGTGCTGGCGCAGACGATCTCGCGGGTGCTCTATCCGAACGATGCGACGCCGAAGGGCCGCGAGCTGCGCCTGAAGCAGGAATATTTCTTCACGTCGGCCTCGCTGCAGGACCTCCTGCGCCGCTACGTGCACCAGCATGGCGACCTGAAGCGCCTGCACGAGCATGTCGCCATCCAGATGAACGACACCCATCCGGCGATCGCGGTTGCCGAGCTCGTCCGCCTGATGGTCGACGAGCATGGCGTGCCGCTGGAGCAGGCGTTCCTGACGACGCGGAACTGCATCGGCTATACCAACCACACGCTGCTGCCGGAGGCGCTGGAGCGCTGGCCGGTCGACATGTTCCGCCGCATCCTGCCGCGGCATCTGCAGATCATCGAGTGGCTCGACGAGTGGCAGATGCGCGAGGTGCAGCGCATGCAGTCGCAGGTGCCGTTCGACGCGGTGCGGATCATCGACCATGCCAATGGCGGCTCGGTGCGGATGGGCAACCTCGCCTTCCTCGGCAGCCGGCGGATCAACGGCGTGTCGGCGCTGCACACGGCGCTGATGAAGGAGACGGTGTTCTACGACCTGTCGCGGCTCTATCCGGAGCGGATCGTCAACGAGACCAACGGCATCACGCCGCGGCGCTGGCTCTACCAGTGCAACCGGCCGCTGCGGGCGCTGCTGATCGATGCGATCGGCGACCGCTGGGTGGCCGATCTCGAGCAGATCGAGGATATCCGCCCGCTCAGCGAGGATTCGGAATTCCGCCGCAAGTTCGGCCTTGCCAAGCGGCAGAACAAGCAGCGGCTGATCGCCGAGGTCGAGCGGCGGATCGGCCTGACGCTCGATCCGAACGCGATGTTCGACGTGCAGATCAAGCGCATCCACGAATACAAGCGCCAGCTTCTCAACCTGCTCGAGACGGTGGCGCGCTATCTGGCGATCCGCAACGATCCGGGCGCCGACTGGACGCCGCGCGTCAAGCTGTTCGCCGGCAAGGCGGCGCCGAGCTACGTGATGGCGAAGTTCATCATCAAGCTGGCGAACGACATTGCCCGGACCGTCAACAACGACCCGGTCATCGGCGACCGGCTGAAGGTGGCGTTCCTGCCGAACTACAACGTCTCGCTCGCCGAGGTGATGATTCCGGCCGCCGACCTCTCCGAGCAGATCTCGACCGCGGGCATGGAGGCCTCCGGCACCGGCAACATGAAGCTGTCGCTCAACGGCGCGCTGACGATCGGCACGCTCGACGGCGCCAATATCGAGATCAAGGATCGCGTCGGCGACGAGAACATCCACATTTTCGGCCTGACGGCGGCGGACGTGAACGAGATCCGGGCGCGCGGCTTTGATTCGCGCTCGACGATCGAGGGCGACCCGGTGCTCTCGGAAGTGCTGGCGGTGATCGAGGCCGGCCTGTTCTCGCCCGAGGATACGGGCCGCTATCGGCCGCTCGTCGACAAGCTGCGGCACGACGACTACTTCCTCGTGACCGCCGACTTCAGGTCTTATGTGGAGACGCAACAGGCGGTCGACGCGGCTTTCGTCCGGCAGGACGACTGGCTACGCCGGGCGGTCATCAACACGGCGCAGGTCGGTTGGTTCTCTTCCGACCGCACCATTCGTGGCTATGCCCACGATATCTGGAGGGTGCCGATCGGTACCTTCTGACGGAGAGATCATGGCTCGCAAAAAAGCGGAAAGCGACACTCGCCCCGAGGCCCCGAAAAAGCCCCGGAAGGCGCGCTCCAAGCCGGCTGATCCAATCGCTCTGGCCGATCATCCCGATCTCGAGGCGCTGGCCGCCGCCGATCATGCCGATCCGTTCGCCATCCTCGGCATGCACGAGGTCGGCGGGCATCTGGTCGTGCGGGCGTTCCTGCCCGGCGCCGACGCGGTGACGGTCGTTGCCCGGGGCGACAGCTCGGACCTTGCCGAGCTCGAACTCGTGCACGAGGCCGGCATCTTCGCCGGCGTCGTGCCGGAGCACTGCCGCGAATTCGCCTACCGGCTGAAGGCGCGGTGGGGCTCATCGACCTGGGAGTTCGAGGACGCCTACCGGTTCGGGCCGATCATCGGCGAGGTCGACGAGTATCTGGTTTCCGAAGGCTCGCACCGCCGGCTCTACGAAATCCTCGGCGCGCATCCGCGCGTGCTCGACGGCGTCTCGGGCACCGGCTTTGCCGTCTGGGCACCGATGGCGCGGCGCGTTTCGGTCGTTGGCGACTTCAACGGCTGGGACGGCCGACGGCACATGATGCGGCCGCGCGGCGTCACCGGCGTCTGGGAGATCTTCCTGCCGGATGTCGGCGAAGGCGCCTGCTACAAATACGAGATCCGGGCGCAGGACGGCCGGGTGCAGCCGCTGAAGACCGACCCGTTCGCGTTCTATTGCGAGCAGCCGCCGGGCAATGCCTCGATCGTGCACCGGCTGCGCGACCCGAGCTGGCACGACGCCAATTTCCTCAAGGCGCGCGGCGGCGGCGATCTCGTCCACCAGCCGGTGTCGATCTACGAGGTGCATCTCGGCTCCTGGCGGCGCGGCGAGTTCGGGCGCAAGCTCTCCTATCGCGAGCTGGCCGAGACGCTGCCGGCCTATGCGGCCTGGATGGGGTTCACGCATATCGAATTGCTGCCGGTCAACGAGCACCCCTACGAACCGTCCTGGGGCTACCAGCCGACCGGGCTGTTCGCACCGACGAGCCGGTTCGGCCCGCCGGACGATTTTGCCCTGCTCATCGATGCCTGCCACCGGGCCGGGCTCGGCGTCATCCTCGACTGGGTGCCGGGGCACTTCCCGAGCGACGCGCACGGGCTTGCCCGCTTCGACGGCACCTGCCTTTACGAACACGAGGACCCGCGGCTCGGCTATCACCCGGACTGGGCCACCTACATCTACAACTACGGCCGGCCGGAGGTGCGCAACTTCCTCATCGCCAATGTGCTTTACTGGCTGAAGCGGTTCCACATCGACGGGCTGCGCGTCGATGCGGTCGCCTCGATGCTCTATCTCGACTATTCGCGGCGGGACGGCGAGTGGCTGCCGAACATCCATGGCGGCCGGGAAAACCTCGAAGCGGTCGAATTCCTGCGCTCCTTCAACGAGACGGTCTATGCCGAGGCGCCGGGGATTGCGACCATCGCCGAGGAATCGACGGCCTGGCCGCAGGTTTCGCGGCCGACCAGCGGCGGCGGGCTCGGCTTCGGCTTCAAGTGGAACATGGGCTGGATGAACGACACGCTCGACTACATGCGGCGTGATCCCATTCACCGGTTCTACCACCACAACCAGATGACCTTCGGGCTCACCTATGCCTTCTCGGAGAACTTCGTGCTGCCGCTCAGCCATGACGAGGTGGTGCACGGCAAGGGCTCGCTGATCGGCAAGATGCCCGGCGACGACTGGCAGAAATTTGCCAACCTCAGGTCCTACTTCGCCTTCATGTGGTGCCATCCGGGCAAGAAGCTGCTGTTCATGGGCGGCGAATTCGCCCAGCGGGCCGAGTGGAACCACGACCAGAGCCTCGACTGGCATCTTGTCAGTGATCCGCGGCACCGGGGCATGCAGCTCCTGGTGCGCGATCTCAACCACCTTTATCGGGAAATGCCGGCGCTGCACCGGTTCGATTCGGAAATGCGCGGCTTCTCCTGGCTCGAAGTCGACAATGCGGCCGAGTCCATCTTCGCCTTCGCGCGCTGGGGCGAGGAGGGCGACAAGCCGGCGCTGGTGCTGTGCAACTTCACGCCGGTCGCCCGGCGCGGCAAGCGCATCGGCCTGCCCTGGCCCGGCCGCTGGCGCGAGGCGATCAATTCCGACGCCTGGGATTACGGCGGTTCGGGCTTCGGCAATGGCGGCGCGATCGAAAGCGAGCCGGTGCCGAGCCATGGTTTCGGCCAGTCGGCGCTCGTCGACCTGCCGCCGCTGGCAACCGTCATCTTCGTGCCGGACAACTGATCACCCCGGCGAACCGGGCCGGCGCCAGCCGGTCCGGGTCCGGCGCGGCCCCATTCATCAGACCGCCCCGCAGCAGAACGCTCCTCGGCAGATCGCTCGTCAGCAGATCGCTCGTCAGCAGATCCGGGGCAACTGGTCGCCGGAGAGCCAGTCGACCATGCGGCCGCCGCCAAAGGCGGTGGTCATCTGGACGAAGTGGTGATCCTCCTCGATCACCCGGCCGATGATCGCGGCAGCCGCGCCGGCCGGATCGGCCGTCATGGCGGCAAGCACTGCATCGGCGACTTCCGGGGCGACGATTGCGACGAGCTTGCCCTCGTTGGCGACATAGAGCGGGTCGAGCCCGAGCAGCTCGCAGGCCGCCGCCACCTCGGCGCGCACCGGGATCGCCTCTTCCTCGACGACGATGCCGACGCCGGAACTCGTCGCCAGTTCGTTCAGCGTTGCGGCAAGGCCGCCCCGGGTCGGATCGCGCATCACCCGGATGGCATCGCCGCCGGCCGCGACCATCGCCGCGACGAGGCCGGCGAGCGCCATCGTGTCCGACTGGATCGCCGTCTCGAAGGCGAGGTTCTCACGCTTCGACATCACCGCAATGCCATGATCGCCGATCGTGCCGGAGATGAGCACGACGTCGCCCGGCCGGGCCCTGTCGGCCGAGAGGGCAAGCCCGTCGGGCAGGACGCCGACGCCGGTCGTCGTGATGAACACGCCATCGGCCTTGCCGCGCTCGACGACCTTGGTGTCGCCGGTGACGATGGCGACGCCCGCCTTTGCCGCCGCTGCGGCCATGGTGTCGACAATTACCTTCAGGTCGGCGAGCGGCAGGCCCTCCTCGATGACAAAGGCGGCCGAGAGCCAGAGCGGTGTCGCGCCGGCCATGGCGACGTCGTTGACGGTGCCGTTGACGGCGAGGTCGCCGATATTGCCGCCGGGAAAGAACAGCGGCGTGACGACATAGCCGTCGGTCGACATGACCATGCGGCCGGCGGCGACCGGGAAGCATGCCTGGTCGTTGCCCTTCAGGAGCTCGTCATTGGCAAAGGCGGCATGGAACAGCTCGTCGACGAGCTTTGCCATGGCGCGGCCGCCGGAGCCGTGCGAAAGCTCGACGCGGCCGGCCTTCAGGTCGAGCTTGCGGTGATACGCCTTCATGACGCCCTCCTGGTGCCACCTGCCGGATCGCGGAACCGGCCGTAGGTCCAGTGCGCGGCGCAGGCGCCCTCGGACGACACCATGCACGAGCCCATCGGCGTTTCCGGCGTGCAGACCGTGCCGAACAGCTTGCAGTCGCGCGGCTCCTTGATGCCGCGCAGGATGGCGCCGCAGTCGCAGGCCGGATTGTCCGGCGCCGGCACATAGGGAATGTCGAAGCGCTTCTCGGCGTCGAAACCGGCATAGGCGGCGCGGATGCGCAGGGCGCTGTAGGGCACCTCGCCAAGGCCGCGCCACTCGAAGGTCTCGCGCAGCTCGAACACGTCGGCGACCTCGCGCTGGGCGGTCAGATTGCCTTCCGGCCGGACGGCGCGCACGTACTGGTTCTCGACGGTGTGGCGGCCTTCATTGACCTGCGCCACCAGCATGCGGATCGCCTGCATCACATCAAGCGGCTCGAAGCCGGCGACGACGACCGGCTTTTCGAACTCCTCGGCGAAATAGTCGTAGGGCCGGGTGCCGATGACGGTCGAGACATGAGCCGGGCCGATGAAGCCATCGATGCGCACGATGCCGAGTTTCCGGACCTCCGGGCTTTCGAGGATGTGGCCGATGGCGGCCGGCGTCAGCACGTGGTTGGAATAGACAGTGAAGTTCTTCAGCCCCTTTGCCCGCGCGAGCTTGATGGCAAGGGCGGTCGGCGGCGTCGTCGTCTCGAAGCCGATGGCGAAGAACACGACTTCGCGCTCCGGCTCGGCCTCGGCGATTTTCAGGGCATCGAGGGTGGAATAGACCATGCGCACGTCGGCGCCCCCGGCCTTGGCGCGCAGGAGGCTGACGCCGCCCGAGCCCGGCACGCGCATCAGGTCGCCATAGGTGAGGAGCGTCACCTCCGGCCGGCGGGCAAGGCGGATGGCGGCATCGACGCGGCCGACCGGCAGGACGCAGACCGGGCAGCCCGGCCCGTGGATCATGCGCACGTTTTCCGGCAGCAGGTCCTCGATGCCGTAGCGCGAGATGGCGTGTGTATGGCCGCCGCAGAACTCCATGAACCGATAATCGCGACTGCTATCGGCCTCGACGGCGATCGCGGCGGCAAGGCTGCGGGCGATGCGGCCATCGCGGAACTCGTCGACATATTTCATCGCCTCACTCCGCCGGCGCGCTGACGAGACCGGCCTCGGCCAGAAGCTCGAGGGTCCGCGCCGCCTCGGCCGGATCGATCCGCGACAGGGCATAGCCGACATGGAGAATGACGTAGTCGCCAAGCTCGACCTCGGGCACGAGCGCGACCGAGGCTTCCTTCATGACCCCGTCGAGGCTCACCCGTGCCATCTGGTCCGGCAGGAGCTCGACGACGCGGGCGGGAATGGCAAGGCACATCCGCTCGATACCCTATTCGGCCGCGGCCGCGCTGGCAGTGCGCCGGGCGGCAATCCAGGCAAGGAAGGTTTCCAGCCCGTCGCCGGTGCGGGCGGAAAGCTGCAGCACCTCGATCGCCGGATTGATCCGCCGCGCATGGCCGACGGCTTTCCCGACATCGAAATCGACATGCGGCAGGAGGTCGGTCTTGGCGATGATCATGACATCGCTGGCCGCGAACATGTCCGGATATTTCAGCGGCTTGTCGTCGCCCTCGGTGACCGAGAGGATGACGACCTTGGCGGCCTCGCCGAGATCGAACGCGGCCGGGCAGACGAGATTGCCGACATTCTCGATGAAGCGACACCGCCCGGCTGGGACGAGCTTGTCGAGGGCATAGCCGACCATGTCGGCATCGAGATGGCAGCCCTTGCCGGTGTTCACCTGAATGGCCGGAACGCCGGTGGCGCGGATGCGGTCGGCATCGTTCGAGGTCTGCTGGTCGCCCTCGATGACAGCGAGCGGCACCTCGGCCTTCAGCATGCCGAGCACCTTGACAAGGAGGCTGGTCTTGCCGGCGCCGGGGCTCGAGACAGGTTCAGCGCCAGCGATGCGGGTGCGAGCAGAAATGTGTCGGCGGCAAGTGCATCGTTCTGGAAGGATATCGCGCTCGATGCGGATAACCCGCTCGGCTCCGGGCACATGAACGCCGGCAATGCCGCCGCCGAAATCGACGGTGCCGGCCATCCGGCATGTTCATGATGGTGGTGATCGTGGTCGCGGGTCATGGTCATAGGAGTGATCATGGTCGTGGGGGTGATCATGATCATGCCCGTGAGCATGATCATGATGATGGCCGTGGTGGTGATGGTGATGGTGGCCGTGTGCGTCATCCTCGTGCCCTTGCCGGGCTCGACCGTCGCCTCGCCGTATCCGCAAACCCGTGCACATCGTCATCGCTCCGTTACCGGCTGCGTGGACGGCGTGCCGGCGGCAAGCGCCCCGCCGCGGCAACGGCCGACGCCTGTCGCATCAATATGGCAGTCCGGCAGGGAAATTTCGATGATCTGACGCAACACACCGCACCTCGCCGGAGCAAGGTGATCTCACCGGAATTTTTCGGGGAAGGTGCCGTTTGGTGGGCGCTACAAGGACTCGAACCTTGGACCCGCTGATTAGAGTCCGGGCTCTCTACCATCCCAGGCTATGCGCCCAAACGCGGTGCAGGGTATAAGGCCCCTTTGCGCAAATGGCAGGCTTGTCGGCAAGCTTTTTCAACAATAATGATTCCGAGGGCTTTCAGCGTCGCGATCAGCCCGGAAATCAGCGCTTTTTCGGGCCGGCACCGTGCCTGACCCGGCTTGCGGCCGACAGCGGCGGCCATTCTTCCGTAATTCCACTTTTCGTCGCCGCAGCGGGGCGGCGGAGCGCCGCGGGGGCTGCCGACCACCCCTTTCAGGCGCAATCTGTCGTTAAAGGAGGTGCGTGATGCAGAAACCGCTTGAGGCGAGGCGGGCATGCCGGCCGTTGCCACGGGTCGCTGAAGCGCGGGCTCAACCTGCCGCTGCTGGTGCTCTACAGGCTCGGCGTCACCATCAGCGCCGGCATTTATGTCCTTGTCCGGCGAGGTCAGGGCGGCGGCGGCGCGTCGCGCGCCGATCTCCTTTCTCGTGCCGGCATCGTCATCTCGTTCTCCGGCGCTCTCGTTCGCGGAACTGGCAACGCGGTTTCCGGCCAGCGCCGGCGAAGCAGATCTATGTTGAGGAGGGCTTTTCCTCGCGCCGGCTCGGCACGTCGTCAGGCTTGCGGTCGCCGGCGCCGGCCTTGTCTCCTCCGCCACCATCGCGCTCGGCGCCGCCGCCTATATCCGCATGCTCGTCGACCTGCCGGAAGCGCTGGTGATCATCATCGTCATCGTGGCGCTGACGGCGGTCGCCACAGGGCATCGTTGAATCCGTCGCGGTCGCCGGGCTGATGACGCTCGTCGAAATCGGCGGCCTTTGTCGCCGTCGTCGGCGGTGCCGTCGCGACCGATCCCGGCCTTGTCGAAAGACTGCCGCGCGTCGTCGAGTTCGAGGCGCTGCCGGCGGTCGACGGCATCGCGCCGGCTTCCTCGCCTTCTTCGCCTTCATCGGCTTTGAAGACATGGTAATGTCGTCGAGGAGGTGGACGACCCCGGCCGCACCATGCCGCGAGCCATCGTGATCACGCTCGTCGTCTCGATCGCCCTTTATCTCGCGGTCGCGGCCGTCACGGTGCTCGTGCTGACGCCGGAAGAACTCGCCGGCTCGTCGGCGCCGCTCGCCCTTGTCGCCGAGCGCGGCGCCGGCCTTGGCGCGACGGCGATCAGCATCATCGCCGTCGTCGCGACGCTCAACGGCATCGTCGTGCAGATGGTTATGGCGTCGCGCGTGCTCTATGGGCTCTCGGCGCGCGGCTCCTGCCGCCTGCTCGGCACCATTCATCCGGTGACGCGGACGCCACTTATTGCGACGGGGCTCGTCGGCGCGCTCATCCTCGCGCGCACTTGCCTTCCCGATCGGCGTTCTCGCCGCGCGGACGTCACGAATCGCGCTGTCGGTCTTCACGGTCGTCGATGTCGCCCTTGTCGTCATCAAGCTGCGGGAGGGCGGACCTCGCCCCAGCACACAGCTGCCCCAGCGCCGGCCTTCGAGGTGCCGTTGGTCGTGCCGATCCTCCAGGCGCTGAGCGCCGGTGCGGTTCTGGTCCTCAGCCTTGCCGGCTGATCGGTAGCTTGGCAGCCGGCAAGGCCCGAGACAACCGAATTTTGCGCCCGGCAAAGTAATCGCGGGCGCGGCGGTTGACCTACATCAAGGCCTTCCAGTGCAGGGAGCCTAGTCTTTTTGATGACTGCTTGAGGGAGCGGTCGCCATGACCCGGTATAACGAAAGCAACAAGAGGGTCGTCGTACTCGGTATCGGCAACAGCCTCCTGTCCGATGACGGGGTTGGCATCCATATCGTCGATGCATTGAGGGCGCGGGAGGATATCGGCGGGTCCGTCGCACTTTACGACGGCGGCACGCTGGGGCTCGCGCTCCTGCCGGAGATCGAGGACGCTGACGGGCTGATCGTCGTCGACGCGGGCGATGTCGACGCCGAGCCGGGCTGTGTGCGCTCCTTCGAGGGCAACGAATTTTCCAGACAGATCGGCGGCCGCAAGAAGACCGTGCACGAGGTGGCGCTGGCCGACCTCATGGACGCCGCCCTGCTTTCCGGGCGGGCGCCGCAGCGCTGCGCGCTCGTCACAGTGCAGCCGATGTCGACGGAATGGGGACTGGAGCCGACCGAGCCGGTCGCGGCATCGATCCCGCTCGCGTGCGAGACGGTGCTTGAAATCGCGCGGAGGTGGGGCGCATGAACAACACCGTTCCCCTTCCCTGCCCCGACGCTCCGGCCAGCCTCCTTCGTCCGGTGCTTGCCGAGATCGCGGCGCTGCTCGAGCGGCTCGCGGCGACCGGCGAGAGCGGGCGCATCGACCTTGCCAGCCTGCCGCTCGGACCAGGCGACGCGGCGGCGCTCGAAGAGGCGCTCGGCACCGGCGAGGTCATGGCCGAACTCCTCGTCGCCGGCCGCAGCACGGTGCGCGAGACGGCCTATGCGGGCGTCTGGTGGGTGCGCCATTTCGGCGGCGACGACCAGATCGCGACCGAGACGATCGAGATCACCAGGGTTCCAGAGATTCTGCTCAGCCATCCCGCCGACATCGCCGCGGCAGCGCGGCGGCTCGGCGACCATACCGGACCTGCGTCCGCCGGGGCGACGGACGCCATCACGGAGGACGGACCCGATGCCGGCCCATGAGACACTTGGCGAGATGCTCGCCGCGCGTGGAATATCGCGGCGGGCTTTCCTCAAATACACGTCCTGGCTCGCGACGCTGATGGCATTGCCGCCAGGACTTGCGCCGGCGATGGCGGACGAGCTGGCCAAGGCGCGGCGTCAGTCCGTCATCTGGCTGTCGTTCCAGGAGTGCACGGGCTGCACCGAGTCGATCACGCGCTCGTTCAGCCCGACGCTCGAGGACCTCATCTTCAACTTCATCTCGCTCGACTATCACCACACGCTGCAGGCGGCCTCCGGGGCGGCGGCCGAGCATGCCCGCGAAGCGGCGATGGCCGAGAACAAGGGCAAGTATGTCGTCGTCGTCGACGGCTCGGTGCCGACGCGGGACGGCGGCATCTATTCGACGATCGCCGGCATCTCCAACCTGCAGATGCTGGAGGAAACCGTCGCCGATGCGCTCGCCGTCATCGCCGTCGGCTCGTGCGCGGCCTTCGGCGGCATCCCGAAGGCGGAGCCCAATCCGACCGGCGCGGTGCCGATCTCGCAGATCGTCAGGAACAAGCCGGTCATCAACATTCCCGGCTGTCCGCCGATCCCGGAAGCGATGACCGGCACGATCGCCTACCTGCTGTCGTTCGGAAAGCTGCCCGAGGTCGACGCGCTCGGCCGGCCGCTCGCCTTCTTCGGCGAATCCATCCACGACCGCTGCTATCGCCGGCCATTCTACGAGAAGGGCCTCTTTGCCAAGTCATTCGACGATGAAGGCGCCCGCTCGGGCTGGTGCCTGTTCGAGGTCGGGTGCAAGGGACCGATCACCTACAACGCCTGCGCCACGCTGAAGTGGAATGGCGGCGTGTCGTTCCCGATCCAGTCCGGGCATGGCTGCCTCGGCTGCTCGGAACCGGACTTCTGGGACAAGGGCGGCTTCTACCGGCCGCTGTCGACGCCGCTGCGCGACATCACGCAGGCGGCAGCGGTCGCGGCGGGCCTTGGCGCCGCCGCCGGCCTTGCCGCAGGCGCGCTGCACCGCGCCGTCAAGAAGGACGCGGCCGCGCACCATCACACGGTGACGGTCGACAACCTGGAGAAATCGTCATGACATCCGACGCCTTTCTCGATCTCGTGCGCGGCCCGCTGTTCCAGATCGCGCTGTTCATCTTCCTTGCCGGCGTCCTCGTCCGGCTGGTCGAAATCCTCGTTCTCGGCCGCAAGACGGACTTCGCCGAACCGCGCGCCGACGGTACCGGCGCCGGCCTTCGCTCGGTGTTCTCGCGCTCGGTACCGGAGGCGGGAACCTTCAAGCGCAGCGCCTTCACGATCCTTGCCGGCTATGTCTTCCATATCGGGCTGTTCGTGGCGCTCGTCTTCCTTGCGCCGCATATCGCGCTCGTGCGCGACACGTTCGGCTTTGGCTGGCCGAACCTGCCGACGCCGCTTGTCGATTTCGCCACGGTCGCAGCGATCGCGGCGTTGGTGGCGATCCTCGTCAACCGGCTGCGCGACCCGGTGCTGAAGTTCCTGACGACCTTCGAGGACTATCTCGCCTGGGCGGTGACGTTCCTGCCGCTGCTGACCGGATACATGGCGTTCCATCACCTCCTCATCCGCTATGAGGGGATGCTGGCCCTGCACATCCTCAGCGTCGAGCTGCTGCTCGTCGTCTTCCCGTTCAGCAAGCTGATGCACACGTTCACGCTGTTCCTTGCGCGCTGGTACACCGGCTCGGCCTTTGGCCGGAAAGGGGTGCAATCATGACCGACCGTGCCAAACTCGCGATCAATGCCTTCAAGGAACAGATCGACGGCGCCGTCTCGGCCTATTTCTCGAGCTGCGTCCATTGCGGGCTGTGTGCGCATGCCTGCCTGTTCTTCAACGAGACGGGCGATCCGCGCTACACGCCGATCCACAAGCTCGAGCCGCTGCGCCGGGTGTGGTGGAGCGAATATACGCTGTTCGGCAAGCTCGCCTCGCTCATTGGCCTTGCGCCGAAGGTGACCGACAAGCTGCTCGCCGACTGGCAGGAGCTGACCTACAACGCCTGCTCGCTGTGCGGCCGCTGCTCGATGGTCTGCCCGGTCGGCAACGACATCGCCGGCATGATCCGCAAGCAGCGCGAGGGCATGGTGGCGGCCGGCTATTCGCCGGAGGGGCTGCAGGGCGCCTCGACCCGGGCGGTCAAGATCGGCAGCCCGATGGGCGTCACCTGGAAGGCCGTCTCGGCCCAGATCGGCCATGTCGAGAACGACACCGGCCTTGCCATCCCCGTCGACAGGCAGGGCGCCGACTACATGGTGCTGATGTCGTCGATGGAGATCATGAACTACCCGGAATACCTCGAGGCGGTGGCGCGCATCTTCAATGCGGCCGACGTTTCCTGGACGCTGTCGAGCGAGGCGTTCGAGGCGACCAATTCCGGCATCCAGATCGGCTCGGCCGACATTGCCCGCGAGCTCGTCAGCCGGGTCGTCAACGCCGCCGAGAAGCTTGGCGTCAAGACCGTCATCAGCCCGGAATGCGGCCACGCCTATACGGCGCTGCGCTGGGAAGGCCCGAACCTCATCGGCCGGCCGTACAAGTTCAAGGCGCGCCACATCCTTGAAGTGCTCGACGACCTCAGGGCCGCCGGCAAGCTGAAGACCGAGGGCTTCGAGGACGAGCGCATGACGTTCCACGACCCCTGCCAGCTCGTGCGGCGCGGCGGCGTGCTCGAGCAGCCGCGGCGGCTCGTGCGCATGGTGGTCAAGGACTTCGTCGACATGCCGGACGCCGGCAAGATGAACTGGTGCTGCGGCGCCGGCGGCGGCGTCAGCGCCATCGAGGAAGCGGCGGAGCTGAAGCTGACGGCGTTCAACGCCAAGAAGCGGCAGCTCGAGGCGGTCAAGCCGGAGAAGCTGATCACGGCCTGCGCCAACTGCCGCATCCAGCTCGAGGAAGGGCTGGAAGAGAACAACATGGACATTCCGGTCGTCGGCCTCACCGAACTGCTCGCCGAGCACCTCGTCGAGACCGAGAAGGCCGAGGGGTGAGGACGATGGCTGAGATCCAGAACGACACGGCCTTCAGGAAGGCCCTCGACGGGCTCGATATCGACCGGCAACGCAAGGTCGGGGCGATGTTCGTGCGCGCCGTGCTGCCGCTCATTGCGGACGAACGGGTGACGGCGGCGGTCGATGCGGCCGAGCGCGGCGCCTCCGGCGACATGCTCTCGGCCGCCTTCCAGGGCGCGCGGCGGGCCAGCATCGACTGGCACACCCGCTGCGGCGCGGAAGGCGACTGGAAGGAACAGGCGGCCTATTTCGTCGCCCGGGCGGCAGCGGCGCTGGTCGCGCCGCCGGCCCATGTGAAGTCCGGCAATCCGGCCTGGCAGGCCGCGGTCAATGCGCGGATGGCCCGCACCAGCCTGTCGATCGACGGCGAGGCGGCGGCAACCCGCGAGAACGAGGCGCAATACCGCATCCTCGCCGGCTTCCTCAACGCGTGAAGGGAGAACCAAGATGAACAATCGTGTCGTTGTCGACCCGATCACGCGGATCGAGGGTCACTTGCGGATCGAGGCCGAAACCGGCGACGACGGGGCGATCACCAGCGCCTATTCGTCGGGCACCATGGTGCGTGGCATCGAGCTCATCCTGAAGGGGCGCGACCCGCGCGACGCCTGGGCCTTCGCCCAGCGGATCTGCGGCGTGTGCACGCTGGTGCACGGCATCGCCTCGGTGCGGGCCGTCGAGGACGCCCTGCATTATCCGATCCCGGCCAATGCGCAGTTGATCCGCAATCTGATGATCGCGGCGCAGTATGTGCACGACCACGTCATGCACTTCTACCACCTGCACGCCCTCGACTGGGTCGACGTCGTCTCGGCGCTCTCGGCCGACCCGGCGGCGGCCTCGACGATCGCCCAGTCGATCTCGTCGTTCCCGAAGTCGAGCCCGGGCTATTTCGCCGACGTGCAGAAGAAGGTGAAGACGTTCGTCGAGGCCGGACAGCTCGGCATCTTCGCCGGCGGCTTCTGGGGCCACCCGGAATACCGGCTGCCGGCCGAGGTCAACCTCATCGCCGTCGCGCACTATCTGGAGGCGCTCGCCTGGCAGCGGGACGTCGTCAAGATCCACACGATCTTCGGCGGCACGAACCCGCACCCGAACTTCCTCGTCGGCGGCGCGCCGACGCCGATCAGCTCGAGCCCGGCATCGTTGAACGGTGCGGTCGCGGCAACGGCGACCAACATTGTCGGCCTCGGCGAGATCCGCAACACGATCGCCAAGATGCAGGCCTTCGTCGACGAGGTCTATGTACCCGACACGCTGGCGATCGCCTCGTTCTACAAGGACTGGTTCCAGCGCGGCGAGGGTCTCGGCAACTTCATGACGTTCGGCGACTTCCCGGCCAAGGGGATGGACGATCCGTCGTCGTGGCTCATTCCGTCCGGCGTCATCCTCAACCGGAACCTCAACGAAATCCTGCCGCTCGATCTCAACGACCCGGCGCAGGTGCAGGAATTCGTGTCGCACTCCTGGTACGACTATTCGGTCGGCAAGGAGAAGGGCCTGCACCCCTATGACGGCGAGACCAGCCTTGCCTTCAGCGGACCGAAGCCACCCTACGAGCAGCTCGACGTCGAGAAGGACTATTCGTGGCTGAAGGCGCCGCGCTGGCGCGGCAACTCCATGGAAGTCGGGCCGCTCGCCCGCGTGCTGATGCTCTATGCCAAGGGCCACGAGCAGACGCGCGAGCTGGCGACGATGGCGCTGACGAAGCTCGACCTGCCGATCGAGGCGATGTTCTCGACGCTCGGCCGGACGGCGGCGCGCACGCTCGAGACCAAGATCGTCGTCGACCAGATGCTCGGCTGGCTCGATACGCTCATCGCCAACATCAAGGGCGGCGACGTCGCGGTGCACAATCCGGAGCTCTGGGATCCCTCGACCTGGCCGAGGGAGGCAAGGGGCGTCGGCTTCATGGAGGCGCCGCGCGGAGCGCTCGCCCACTACATCGTCATCAAGGACGGGCGCATCGACAACTATCAGGCGGTGGTGCCGTCGACCTGGAACGCCGGTCCGCGCGATGCGGCCGGGCAGCCGGGCGCCTACGAGGCAGCGCTGATGGATCGCCATGCGCTCGCCGACCCCAAGCAGCCGCTCGAGATCCAGCGGACGATCCACAGTTTCGATCCGTGCATCGCCTGCGCCGTCCATGTGGTCGATCCGGACGGCGAGGAAGTGATGAAGATCGACGTGCAATGAACCAGCGCGGGCGGCCGGACGCGGCCGCCCGTTCACGGAGGACACGCAATGGGCCTTTTCGACACGCTCGCCAAGCTCGGCATTCTTCGTGTCGGGGCGAAGGCAGGGACTTACCGGAACGCCACCGAGCGGCCGACGGAGTTCATGATGGACAACGTCTTCAACGCCGAGCGGGACCTCGTTGCCGGGGCCAAGAGCGGCAAGGACGCCGACCAGCCGGCGACGCGCTTCTGCACGGCCTGCGGCAACAAGCTGGCCGACGGCGCCCGGTTCTGCACCTCCTGCGGCCACCCGGTCGGTTAAGGCATTCGGCAATCGGAACAACGCCGGCGGCAGGTGCCGGCCTGGCGCTCGAGCCGCGGCCGGCCGGCGCCTTTCGTGCCGCCTGCCGCAGCGATGTCCAGTTGAACCGGCCGCGGCCATTGTCTTGCGTCGCCCGTGCGACGTCATTTTGCAGAGTAGCCGTCCGGTGTTTTTGCGTTGCACAATCGGCCGCAACGCAAAAACATGCACCATTTCGGCCACATGACGGCGAACACCGGGAAGGACGCACTTCATTCAATTGGAATATTAGTATATACGGATATTAATTCGCAGCTTGCCCGCCTTCGCCCGGCGACGGCGGTCGGGCGTGATGCGGGCGGCGCAAGACCGCCGGAGAATTTGAAACGGGGGGAAGTCGGCGGTCTGCCGGCGAGTTCCGGGCAGCAAGCGATGCGCCGAAACGGCGCGGCGGCGCCTTGGGATTTCGGCGACCGGTTCCGGTAGTTTTCCCCGCACCATCGCTAGTTCCGACCCGGCCGCGGCATCTGGCGGCGCGCGGCGGTGATGCTTCAGTGGCGCTGCAAAAGCGCAGGGAGGATGAGACGTGGCACCGACCTATCGCGCAGACGAGCCGATACCTTCCGAGGACCGCACCGGCCAGCGGACCGTCGATACCACCTGCTACATGTGCGCTTGCCGCTGCGGCATCCGGGTGACGCTGAAGGACGGCAAGGTCCGCTACATCGAGGGCAATCCCGACCATCCGCTGAACCAGGGCGTGATCTGCGCCAAGGGCGCGTCGGGCATCATGAAGCAGTATTCGCCGGCGCGCCTGACGCGGCCGCTGAAGCGCAAGGCCGGCGCCGTGCGCGGCGAGGGCAAGTTCGAGGCGATCAGCTGGGAAGAGACCTTCGACATCCTCGAAGAGCGGCTCGGCAACATCCGCGCCACCGATCCGAAGAAGTTCGCGCTCTATACGGGCCGCGACCAGATGCAGGCGCTGACCGGCCTGTTCGCCAAGCAGTACGGCACGCCGAACTATGCCGCGCATGGCGGTTTCTGCTCGGTCAACATGGCGGCCGGCATGGTCTACACGATCGGCGGCTCGTTCTGGGAGTTCGGCGGGCCGGACCTCGACCGGGCCAAGCTGTTCATCATGATCGGCACGGCCGAGGACCATCACTCCAACCCGATGAAGATCGCGCTGTCGAAGTTCAAGCGGAACGGCGGGCGGTTCATCTCGGTCAATCCGGTGCGGACCGGCTATGCGGCGATCGCCGACGAGTGGGTGCCGATCAAGCCGGGCACGGACGGGGCGCTGTTCCTTGCCCTCATCCACGAGATCCTGGCGCTCGGCCTCTATGACCGCGACTTCCTCGTCAAGTACACGAACTCGGCCGAGCTCGTGAACATGGACGAGGGTTCGTCGGAATACGGCATGTTCGTGCGCACCGAGGTGCCGGTCGAGGAAGGCTGTTTCGATCCGCAGAACAAGCTGTGGTGGGACCGCGAGTCCGACCGGCCGGTGCTGTCGCATGCCGAGGGGGTCGACCCGTTCCTGCTCGGCGGCTTTGCGCTGAAGGACGGCACGCCGGTCAAGCCGGCCTTCCAGCTCCTGCAGGAGCGCGTTGCCGAGTATACGCCGGAATGGGCGTCGGGCATCACCGGCATTCCGGTCGAGACGATCCGCCGGCTGGCGCACGAGATGGGCGTCGTTGCCCGCGACCAGCGCATCGAGATGCCGGTCGCCTGGACCGATGCCTGGGGTCACGAGCACCAGACGGTGACCGGCAATCCGGTTGCCTTCCACGCGATGCGCGGCCTTGCCGCCCACTCGAACGGCTTTCACACGATCCGTGCCCTGTCGATCCTGATGACCATTCTCGGCACGATCGACCGGCCCGGCGGCTTCCGCCACAAGGCGCCGTTCCCGCGGCCGATCCCGCCCTGCCCGAAGACGCCGACGACGCCGCTCGCGGTCAAGCCGAACACGCCGCTCGACGGCATGGTGCTCGGCTGGCCGGCGGACCCGGACGACCTTTTCGTCGACGACGACGGCGAGCCGGTTCGTCTCGACAAGGCGTTCTCGTGGGAATACCCGCTCGCGGTGCATGGCCTCATGCACAACGCGATCACCAATGCCTGGCGCGGCGATCCCTACAAGATCGACACGCTCCTCATCTTCATGGCCAACATGGCCTGGAACTCGACCATGAACACGGTCAACGTCCGCGACATGATGGCGGACCGCGACGAGAACGGCGAATACAAGATCCCGTTCATCGTCGTTGCCGACGCGTTCATGTCCGAGACGGTCGCCTATGCCGACCTCGTGCTGCCGGACACGACCTATCTGGAGCGGCACGACGTGATGAGCCTGCTCGACCGGCCGATCTCGGAATTCGACGGCCCGGTCGATTCCGTGCGCATTCCGGTGCTGCCGCCGACCGGCGAGTGCAAGCCCTTCCAGGAGGTGCTGATCGAGCTCGGCTCGCGGCTGAAGCTGCCGGCGTTCGTGCATGCCGACGGGCGGCGCAAGTATCGCGACTATCCGGACTTCATCATCAACTACGAGACCGAGCCGGGCTCGGGCATCGGCTTCCTGTCGGGCTGGCGCGGCAATGGCGGCGAGAAGACGCTGCGCGGCGCGCCAAACCCGCGGCAGTGGGAGATGTATGCGGCGAACGACTGCAACTATCACTACGAGCTGCCGCGCTCCTACCAGTACATGCGCAACTGGAACCGCGGCTATCTCGACTGGGCGCAGCGCCACCGCCTGACCCGCTATGCCGAGCCGATCCTCATTCATCTCTATTCGGAGGTGCTGCAGAGCTTCCGCCTCGCCGCACAGGGCAAGGGCATCTCGCGCCAGCCGCCGGACCGGTGGCGCAAGCGCGTCGACACCTTCTTCGATCCGCTGCCGTTCTACTACGAGCCGCTCGAGGCGCAGCGCACCGATACGGCGCGCTTCCCGCTGAACGCGATCACCCAGCGGCCGATGGCGATGTACCATTCCTGGGACTCGCAGAATGCCTGGCTGCGCCAGATCCACGCGCACAACTATCTCTACGTCAATCCGAAGCTGGCCAAGGGGCACGGCATCGACGACGGCGACTGGATCTGGGTCGAGTCGCAGTGGGGCAAGGTGCGCTGCATGTGCCGGTTCTCCGAAGCGGTCGAGCCGGGCACGGTGTGGACCTGGAACGCCATCGGCAAGGCGGCCGGCGCCTGGAATCTCTCGCCGGACGCCAATGAATCGCAGCGCGGCTTCCTGCTCAACCACCTCATCTCCGAGGAGCTGCCGCCCGAGCCGGTGACCGGCAACCGCTGCTCGAATTCGGACCCGGTGACCGGTCAGGCCGCCTGGTTCGACGTGCGGGTGCGAATCTACAAGGCCGAGGCCGGCGAGCCGGAGCAGACGTCGCCGCAGTTCAAGCCGATGCCGACGCCGCCCGGCGTGCGGCGCCGGCCGAAGCTCTGGCAGGCGCTGTTCGGCGGCGCCCAGGAGTTCGACGCCAGCCAGTCGGGAGACCGGTCATGACCCAGCTTGCGCTCGTCATCGATCTCAATGTCTGCGTCGGCTGCCATGCCTGCGTGACGTCGTGCAAGGAGTGGAACACCTCCGGCCTTTCCGGTCCGCTCAGCGACTTCAACGCCTATGGCAAGGACCCGACCGGCACGTTCTTCAACCGCGTGCAGACGTTCGAGGTCGGCACCTATCCGAACACGGAGACGGTGCACTTCCCGAAGTCGTGCCTGCATTGCGAGGAGCCGCCCTGCGTGCCGGTCTGCCCGACCGGCGCCTCCTACAAGCGGGCCGAGGACGGCATCGTGCTTGTCGACTACGACAAGTGCATCGGCTGCAAGTATTGCTCCTGGGCCTGCCCTTACGGCGCGCGCGAGCTCGACGAGAACCAGAAGGTGATGAAGAAGTGCACCCTCTGCGTCGACCGCATCTACGACATGTCGCTGCCCGAGCGGGAGCGGCGGCCGGCCTGCGTGCTCTCCTGCCCGACCAATGCGCGGCTTTTCGGCGACATCCATGATCCGGAATCGGTCGTGTCGCGCACCATCCGCGAGGCAGCCGGCTTCGAGCTGATGCCGGAATGGGGCACCAAGCCCGCCAACCACTATCTGCCGCGGCGCAAGACCCGCCTCCACCTGCACGAGGACGAGCTGGTGCGCGCCGACAATCCGCTGAAGAAAGAAGAGTACATGCCGAAGCCCGAGCTCAACGAACCGACGCTCGACGACGTCATGCCCTGGTAGTGCCGCGATGACGCCGTCCGGACCCGGGTTGAACGCGAGAGCCATTGCGGCGCCTGCCCATCCCTTCTCGGCCGCGCCGGGAAGGGTCGGGAAGCGTTCTGCCTGCCCGGCCGGCCAGGCCTCCGTCCGCCTCGCCGGCGGTTCGCGCCTCGTGTTGAAGTCCTCGCACCGCGGGATTTCCGGCCGCAGCGGGACTTTCCCCCTCACCCTGTCCCTCTCCCCGGCGGGGAGAGGGACGCAAGGGATTGCCGCCTCGAGCCTGCCCGCCTTTCCGATCATCGGGCCGGAAAGGGACGGAGCCCAACCCTTCCGCCGATCGCCATTTCGGCAACGAGACTGGCAACCGGCAGGCCGTCGAGCAGGGCCCCCTCACCCTGTCCCTCTCCCCGGCGGGAGGGGACGCAAGGATTGCCGCCCCGAGCCCTCGAGCCGTTGGATGAGAGGGAACCGCCGTTGGCTGAGCGGGAGCCGCGCCGACCTCGGCATCGAGCCCTCGCCCCCTTGGGGGAGAGGGTTGGGTGAGGGTAACCACAGCCGACACGCCCACCCTCCGCGAGGGGGCTTTATCACATTACCCCCACCCGGCCGGCGCAAACGCCGTCCACCCTCCCCGCGAGGGGGGGGGCTTTCATCACATTACCCCCCACCCGGCCGGCGCAAACGCGCCGTCCACCCTCCCCGCGAGGGGGAGGGTCAGGGGCACAGAAACTGCCCCGGCGCCCATTCGATAAGGGAAACCGAGATGCATCCGGCATTTTCCGTCATCTTCCTCACCGTGCTTCTCGGCTTCGGCCAGGGCATTTTCCTCGCGCTGGCGACGGCGGAGATCTATGCCTATTTCGATCTCCTGCCGATGCCGCCGCAGCCCTATTTCAACGCGACGGGCGCGTTCGTGGCGCTCGCCTTCCTTGTCGGCGGGCTGTTCGCCTCGTTCTTCCATCTGGGCCGGCCGGAACGGGCCTGGCGCGCCGCGGCGCAATGGCGGACGTCCTGGCTGTCGCGGGAGGTCATCGCCCTGCCAGCGTTCATGGGCGCGGTGTTTCTCTACCTGCTCGTCCACTTCTTCGAGTGGAACCCGGTGCTGATCGAGCGCGTCGGGGCGCAGCCGGTGACACTGTCGCTGGCGATCGTCGCCATCGGCACGGTGCTCGCCTTCGCGCTCTTCGTCTGCACGGCGATGATCTATGCGAGCCTCAAGTTCCTGCAGGAGTGGCACACGCCGCTGACGGTCATCAACTACATCCTGATCGGCGGGGCATCGGGCTTCCTCTTCACCGCCGTGCTCGCGGCGATGTTCCAGCCGGACCTGACCTTCTTCTTCGGCGGCCTGTCGGCGCTGCTGCTGGTGCTGGCCACCGGCACCCGGATTGCCTCGCTCATCCGCAACCGGCGGATCCGGCCGAAGTCGACGCTGCAGACCGCAATCGGCGTGCATCACCGGCAGATCGCGCAGAAGACACAGGGCTCGATGGGCGGCTCGTTCAACACGCGCGAGTTCTTCCACGGCAAGTCGCCGCTGTTCCTGAAATCGACGCGCTGGCTGTTCCTCGTTGCCGCCTTCCTCGTGCCGTTCATCCTGACGGTCATGGCGATCGTGCTGCAGCGGCCGGAGCCGCTGTTCGCGGCGGTGGCGATCCAGGCGCTCGGCCTGCTCGTCGAGCGCTGGTTCTTCTTTGCCGAGGCGAACCACCCGCAGAACATCTACTACCAGTCGATCGCATAAAAGCGTTGCGGAACGGGCCGCAACGCGGCAGACACGGAGGCGATGATCCGCCTCCTGCACACCGCCGACTGGCATCTCGGGCACCAGCTCAAGGGCTGGGACCGTGCCCATGAGCATGTCCGGTTCTTCGACGCACTCGTCGACATCGTCGGCGAGCGGCGGGTCGACGGGCTGATCGTCGCCGGCGACATCTTCGACCACCAGAACCCTTCAGCCGACGCCGAACGACTGCTGATGGAGACCGTCGGCCGGCTGAAGGCGGCGCGTCCGTCGCTGACCGTCGTGCTCATTGCCGGCAATCACGATTCGGCCGGCCGCATCGAGGTGCCGCGGGCGCTCTATGCCAGCGCCGGCATCCATGCGATCGGGGCGCTGCGCGGCCGCAGCGAAGCACCGGACATGGCGCGCCATCTGGTGCCGATCCGCGACGAGGCCGGCGCCGTCGGCGCCCATGTGCTCGCCCTGCCCTATCTGCGGGCGGCCGACCTGCCCGGCCTTGCGGCCGTCATCGAGCCGGGGGCGCCCTCGCCGATCGCGGCGGCAGTCGGCGCGGTCTATGCCGAGCATGTCGCAGCGGCCCGCGCCATCATCGGCGATGAACCACTCATCGCGACCGGCCACCTGCACGTTTCCGGCGCCGCGCTTTCCGAATCAACGAGCGAGCGGCGCATTCTCGTTGGCGGCGAGCATGCGGTTCCGGCCTCGATCTTTCCCGAAGGGCTCGCCTATGTCGCGCTCGGCCATCTGCACCGGCCGCAGTGGATCGGGCGCGAGACGGTCCGCTATTCCGGCGCGCCGTTCCCGATGTCGGTCGCCGAGCAGGGCTATCGGCACGGGGTCAGCCTTGTCGAGATCGATGGCGGTCAGGCGACGGTCGAGCATGTGCCGGTCGAGCGGCCGGTGGCGTTCCTGCGCGTACCGGCGAGCGGCCGGGTCCGGCCGGAGGGGCTCGCCGAGGCGTTCGCGGCCCTTTCGCCCGGCGAGGATCTGGCCGAGCGCGACTGGCCGTTCGCGCAGGTGATGATCGAGATAGACGGACCGGCGCCGACGCTGCATGCGACCGTCGACGAGATCGCCGCCAGTTACCCGCTGCGCATCGTCTCGATCGACGTCGCCCGACCCGAGGCGGCCGCCGCCGGGCCGGAGCCGGTGCTCGTGCGCCTTGCCGAGCGCTCGCCGGAAGACATTTTCCGCGCCGCATTCCTTGCCGCACACGGGGTCGAGCCGGAACCGGCCCACCTCCTTGCCTTCCGCCGGGCGGTCGAGGAGGCCGGGTCATGAGGCTTCTTGCGGTGCGCGGCCGCAACCTTGCCAGCCTTGCCGGCGACTTTGCCGTCGACTTCTCGGCCGCGCCGCTGGCGGATGCCGGCATCTTCGCCATCACCGGCGAAACGGGCGCCGGCAAATCGACCGTGCTCGACACGCTCTGCCTTGCCCTTTACGGCGCCGTGCCGCGGCTTCGCAACGCCCGGCGCGATCCGATCCGCGACGCGAGCGGCGAGACGCTTTCGGCCGACGCGCCGGTGTCGCTGGTCCGCAAGGGCGCCATCGAGGCGCGGGCCGAGGCCGACTTCGAGGTCGGCGGCGAGCGCTTCACCGCCGTCTGGTCGGTCAAGCGGGCGCGCGCGCGGCATGACGGCCGCCTGCAGAAGGTCGAGCGGGCACTGCTCGACGATACCGGCCAGCCGGTCGTTGCCGGCATCCGCGAGGTCGAGGCCGAGGTGCCGCGCCGGATCGGCCTCACCTTCGACCAGTTCCGGCGCACCGTGCTCCTCGCCCAGGGCGAGTTCGACGCGTTCCTGAAAGCAGACGACCGCGAGCGGGCCGACCTTCTCGAAAAGGTCACCGGCACGGAAATCTATGCGGCGATCTCGAAGCGCGTCTTCGGTCTCCACAAGGACATCCGCGATGCCGGCGAGGCCATCGACCGGCGTCGCGAGTCCCTTGGCCTTCTCGACGAGGCGACCCGCGCCGCGCTTGCGGCGGAAAGCACCGAGGTCGAGGCCGCACGGCGCACGACCGCCGGACGGCGCACCGAGCTCGTTGCGATGCTCGAGCACTTCCGTCGTGGCACGGAGCTCGCAACCCACGCCGCCGAGGCAGCAACAGGACTTGAAGGCGCGGAGATCAATCAGGCTGCGGCAACAGGCGAGAGAAGCCGGCTTGCCGATATCGAGCGGGCGCTGGGACTTGCCCCCGTCCTCGGCGAGGCAAAGCGCAGCGCCGGCGCGGCCGACAAGGCGCGGACCACGCTCGACGGCGCGGCCGAGGCGCTCGGGCAAGCGACCGCTGCCCTTGACGAGAAGACGGAACATGAGGCTGCCGCCAGGGCCGCGCACGGGCAGGCGGAGAGCGCCTTCGATGCCGCCGGGCCACTGCTCGATGCCGCCTCGAAACTCGACACGCTGATCGAAACGGCCACGGCTGCGGCGCGCGACTTAGCCGGGGCCGAAGGGCTGGCGCAGGACGTTCTCGACAAGGCCATAGCCGACCAGGCGAAGCTGCGCGCGACGGCAATGCGCTGCGGCGAGGAGATCGAACGGCTCGACGGCCTTCTTGCCGGCCGTCCGGACCTTGCCGCCATCGCCGGCCGGATGGATGAGGCGCGCACCCTTGCCGCGCGTGTCGGCGAGGCGGCGACGGCGTTCGCCGAGGCGCGCAAAGCGGCGGACGCAGCGGCGACGGCCGCGGAAGAGGACACTTGCAAGCTTACAGGGCTGCAGCAGGCGATCGAAGCGGACGAGACAAAGCTTGCTGCCGAGCGGGAACGACGGCAGGCGATCGAGCGGGCGCTTTCGCAGCTCGATCCCGAAGCGACACGCGGCCTTGGCGCCCGCCTCGGCGAGGTCTCGCTGGCGCTTGCCGAGGCGGACCGCCGACTCGAAACGCTTCTTGCGGCAAAGGCCGGACACGAGACGGCAAAGATCGAGTGCGGCGAGAGTGCCATTGCCCTTGAACAGGGCGAAACGCAGCGCACGGAGGCAACGGCGGTGCACGCGGCGGCGAAGGCGCGGGCCGAGGCAGCCTCGGGCGGCGCGGCGCGGGCCGAGGCGGCGGCGGGGGAAGCGGCGGCGCGGCTCCGGCTCGACCTCGCCGATGGCGAGCCCTGCCCGGTCTGCGGTTCGCGCGACCATCCGGGCCATGACGATGCGGTCCTTGCGCGGCTTGTCGCCGATCTCGTTGCGGCGCGAACGACGGCTGACACCGAGCTTGCCGAGGCGGCGGCAGCGCTGCGCGACGCCGATCGCCGGCAGGCGGAGGCAGCGGTCCGGCTGGCGAACGCCCGACGCGCCGAAGCGCAGGCCGAGACCGGACTTGGCGAGGCGCGGTCGCGCTGGCCGGCGGCAGCCGAGCGGCTGGTTGCGGCCGCCGGACCAGCCGGTCTTGCGATCGGCGACACAAGCGAGGCGGCGGCACGGGAAACGCTTGCCGAATTTGCACAAGCGCTCGCCGCGACCAGAACCGATGTCGAGGCGCGCCTTTCCCGGATTGCGGCGCTTTCAAAAGAAACCGCCGGCCTGCTCGCCGGGATCGAGAACCTTGCCGACCGGATTGCCGGGGCGCGGCGCGAGGCCGGCACGGTCGAGGCGCGTCTGGCGCAGGTGCGCGGCGAGGTGACCGACCGCAACAGCGCGCGCGACATTGCCCGGGAACGGCTCGACGGCCTGCGGGCGAATTTCCGGTCGCTGCTTGAAGCGGCGGGCGAGGATGCCGAGGCTGGCGTCGAAGCCCCGCAGGACGCATTGCGGCGGCTCGAGGCGGCCGTCACCCAGCATGGCGAATGGGCGCGGCAACGAAGCGAGGCGGAACGGCTGCGGCAGGAGACGGAGCGCGGTCTTGCCGGCGCGGACGTCAGCCTCCGGCAGGCAGAGAACGCGTTCGGTGGCGCGCGCGCTGCCGCCACGGCGGCGACGGAAATGCTGAAAGAGCATCACGCCGCGCGGGCGGCCTATTTCGGCGGCGAGGCGACGGGCGCTGCCCGGCACCGCCTTGCCGACGCGGTGCGCACGGCGGCGGCGAGGCTGAAGGAGGCCGAGAGCGGCCGGGCGAATGCCCATGCGCAGCTATCGGCCATGACGGCCAATCACGGCACCGCCCTCCTTGCGGCGGGCGAGGCCGGGCGTGCGGCCAAGGCGGCCAAGGACACGGCCGAAGCGGCACTCACCGAAGCGCAGCTCGACCGGGAGACCGCCAAGGCCCTGATCGCGGCGGGCGTCGACGAGCGGCCGGCGATCCTCGCGCGACTGAAGGCGCTCGACGATGCCGTAACGCGGGCAAGAGCGCTCGTGGACGAGGCCGGGAAGCGGCTGTCGGCCCATGCCGCCCTGCCCTGCCCGGAGATCGACGCTTCGGCGGCGGCAGCCGAGCTGCAAGCCATCGAGGAGGCGGCAACCCGGCTCGACGAACGGGCCGGCGAAATCCGCGAGATAACCCGGCGCGACGGCGACGCGCGCCTGAAGGCGGAAGAGCTGGCGGGCGAGGCGGCGCGGTTGAAGACCGAGCAGGAGATCTGGGCGGCGCTCGACATGGCAATCGGCTCGGCCGACGGCACCAAGTTCCGCCGGTTCGCGCAGGGCGTCACCCTTGACCTGCTGGTGGCGCTCGCCAACGAACAGCTCGCAACGCTCAATCCGCGCTACCGGCTGGAGCGGACCGGCGCCGGCGACCTCGGGCTGATGGTCATCGACCGCGACATGGGCGACGAGGTGCGCTCGACGCAGTCGCTTTCCGGCGGCGAGCGCTTTCTCGTCTCGCTTGCCCTGGCGCTGGCGCTTTCCTCCCTCGATGGCCGGGCCGGCTTCGTCGATACCCTGTTCATCGACGAGGGGTTCGGCTCGCTCGACGCGCGCACGCTCGGCACGGCGATCGAAGCGCTCGAAGCACTGCAAAGTCGTGGCCGACGGGTCGGCGTCATCAGCCATGTCGAGGCGATGCACGAGCGCATTCCGGTGCAAGTGCGGATCGAGAAACAGAGCAACGGCCGTGGCCGGCTTCAGGTGATCGACCGAAATCGTCTGCCCGCCGGACAATAGTTCCTGCAGCAACATCGCCATCGGGGTTCGGGACAGCGAAACCGTGCCGGCGGCGGCAACGCCTCGCACAGGCGGCTTGCGACCTGCCGTTTTTGCAGGTTCGGCAACCATACGTCGATCGGTAAGTAATACCTCGTTAGGATTACTTCATTAGCTTTTTTCTAAACGTGGGACCAGCGCAGGGCCTTTTGGCCCAAGAAATACTCGGCGGGCAAGACAATACCCCTGTAAGATTTCCGGAGGGACAGAAATCACCATGGATCAGACCTTCAATCGGATCATGTCTTTCATGCGGTCCGCCGGCTCGGATAACGAGAAGCCCGAGGCCGTCTGGCGGGACGTCAGCCGCCACCTGCCGGCCCACCTCGCCGATTTCTACACTGCCCTCCAGACCAATCCCGAGCTCAGCCATCACTTCAAGGGCAACGGCCATATCGATCACCTGAAGACGGCGCAGATGGAGCACTGGAACAACCTGTTCCGGGACACTCTGCCGTCCGACTATGAATCCCGCGCGATCGCCATCGGCAAGGCGCATATCCGCATCGGCCTTCCGTCCGGCTGGTACATGGCGGCCTATGCCTGGATGCTGATGCGGCTCGTGCCGCACATCACCGCCAAGTACAAGATGCGGCCCGGCAAGACGGCCGAGGCGCTGCAGGCGCTGATCCTTCGCGCCTTCATGGACATGATCCTGTCGAACACGGTCTATGAAAACGGCGTCATCGCCGAGAAGGAGCAGGAAGTGGCGCGCGAGGGCGACCTGCGCAACCTCAAGAACCTTGCCGGCTCCGTCGGCGACGTGAACGAGGTGGCGCTGGAGCTTGCCCACCTGTCGCGCAATACCCGCAACGTCTCGATGAACGCGCAGACGATCTCGGCGGCGGCGGCGGAGCTCGTCGCCTCGGTCGAGGAGATTTCGCGCAACTCGGAAGGCGCGGCGGAAGACGCGCGCTCGACCGACGACACCGTCGGCGCCGGCCGCAGCGCCGTGATGCAGGTGCGCGAGGCGATCCGCAACATCACCCAGGCGGTCGAGGAGACGGCCGCCAGTGTCGACGAGCTGTCCTCCGCCTCCGAGCAGATCGGCCAGATCCTCACCGTCATCGAGGGCATTGCCGAGCAGACCAACCTCCTTGCCCTCAACGCCACCATCGAGGCGGCCCGCGCCGGCGAGGCGGGCAAGGGCTTCGCGGTCGTTGCCTCCGAGGTCAAGGGGCTGGCCAACCAGACCTCCAAGTCGACCGAGGACATCGCCCGGCGCATTGCCTCGCTGCGCGACGGCATGAGCACCATCACCTCGACGATGCAGCGCTCGAACTCGGCGGTTGCCGAAGGCGAGGAAGCGATCAGCACCGCCGCCGAGACGATGGACCAGATCGCCTCGCAGGTGCGCAACGTTTCCGACCGGATGATCGAGATCTCCGGCATCCTGCATCAGCAGAAGGACACGAGCTCGGAAATCGCCCACAACATCGACGCGGTCGCGCGCACGGCAGCGGAAAACGAAGACCTCCTGAAATCGATGTCGGACAAGCTGCACGAGAGCAATACGCGCTTCTCGGATACGGCCAAGTCCTGGTTCCGGGCCGATTCGCATCGGGCGCTCTGCGAGATGGCGAAAATCGACCACATCCTGTTCCGCAAGCGCGTGGTCGATACGATGATGGGCCGCGCCAACTGGGAGGCGAGCGCCATTCCCGATCATCATGGCTGTCGCCTCGGCAAGTGGTACGATTCGCTCAACACGCCGGAAATCCGCGCGCTCGAGCCCTACAAGCGCCTCGCCGAGCCGCATGGCCGGGTGCATGCCGCGGCCAAGGCGAGCCTTGCGGCACATGCTGCGGGCGATTCGGACAAGGCGCTGTCGGAGCTGCGCAAGCTGACCGACGCCAGCCATCTTGTCCTTGCCTCGCTCGACGAGCTTTCAAACCTCCTGCATGGCGATCTCGCCGAGCTCGACCGCCGGCAGTTCAAGCGCCAGGCGGTCAGCAAGCCGACCACCGTCGAGATCGACGGCCAGCAGCGGACCGTGCGCATCCAGGACATCTCGCAGGGCGGCGCCCGCATCGAGGGCCTGTCGCCGGCCGATATCGGCAAGCAGATCCGCGTCGTCGGCGAGGACCATTGCTGCACCGGCACGGCCGTCTGGTCGGACGGCAAGGCAGGCGGCGTGCGCTTCGCCGAGCCGGTCGTGAAGGACAAGATCGAACGTTTCGCGTCCGCCGGGTAAGCGCCCCTGCCCGACGGCAAACACGGCGGCCGGATCGACAGGATCGATCCGGCCGTCGGTGTTTTCGGGCGGCGATCGCGGGCCGCCGCCCCACATCGCCGGTTACTGGCCCAGTTCCTCGCGCAGGATCTCGATGCGCAGCCATTCTTCCTCGGCGGCGGCAAGCTCGGCGGCGGCCTTGTCGTGGGCCTTGGCGGCCTTGTCGAACGCCGCCGGATCGCGGGCATAGAGTTCCGTGTCGGCGAGCATGCCGTCGAGCCGGGCAATTTCCTTGTGGAGCTTGTCGATGCGGCCGGGCAGCGTCTTCAGCGCTTCCATTTCCTTCATCGTCAGCCGGCGCTTCTGCTCCTTGCGGGCCGGCGCTGCGGCGGGCACCTCGGTGCCCCTGGGCTTTGCCTGCCTTGCCACCACGGCCCTTGCGGCAACGTCGGCGCCACGCTGGGCGAGCATGTCGGCATAGCCGCCGGCGTATTCGACCCAGCGGCCGTTCCCTTCCGAGACGACGACGCTCGTCACCACCCGGTCGAGGAAGTCGCGATCGTGGCTGACGAGCAGCACGGTGCCGGGATAGTCGGCGAGCATTTCCTCGAGCAGGTCGAGGGTTTCCATGTCGAGATCGTTGGTCGGCTCGTCGAGGACGATCATGTTCGAGGGCCGGGCGAGCGCGCGGGCAAGCATCAGCCGGCCGCGCTCGCCGCCGGACAGGGCCGAGACCGGCTGGCGGGCCTGTCCCGGCTCGAACAGGAAGTCCTTCATGTAGCTCATGACGTGCTTGGGCCCGGAGGGCAGCATCACCGTGTCGCCCCGGCCACCGGTCAGTGCCTCGGCCACGGTCTCCGTCGGATCGAGACTGTCGCGGCGCTGGTCGAGGGTGACGAGCTGCAGATTGGCGCCAAGCTTCAGCGTGCCGGCATCGGGCTCGCGCCGACCGGTCAGAAGCTCGATCAGCGTCGTCTTGCCGGCGCCGTTCGGGCCGACGATGCCGACGCGATCGCCGCGCTGGATGCGGGTCGAGAAACCGGCAACGATCGGCCGGTCGGCATAGGTCTTCATCAGGCCGACGGCCTCGACGTGAGATTTGCCGGAAGGATCTGCCTCGGACACCGTCATCCTGACGTTGCCGTCGACGCGGCGCTCGGTGCGGCGTCGGTCGCGCAGCTCATGCAGGTTGCGCAGGCGGCGCTCGTTGCGCTTGCGCCGCGCCGTCACGCCATAGCGCAGCCAGTCTTCCTCGGCGGCGATCTTGCGATCGAGCTTGTGGCGCTCAATCCTCCTCGCGGGCGAGCAGGTCGTCGCGCCAGCCCTCGAAGGCGGCGAAAGCCCTGGTCAGGCAGGTCTGGCCGCGATCGAGCCAGACGACGGCGCGCGACAGGTTTTCAAGGAAGCAGCGATCATGACTGATGAGGACGAGAGCCGAGCGGCTGCGCTGGGCTCGTCCTCGAGCCATTCGATTGCCGGAAGGGTCGAGATGATTGGTCGGCTCGTCGAGCAGCAGGATGTCCGGCTCCAGGCGCCAGCATGGGCGAGCGCGGCGCGGCGGGCCTCGCCGGACAGGCCGCTTCCGGGCTTTCCTCGCCGGTGAGGCCAGGTGCTCGAGCGGGTAGCGGGCGCGGTGCGGATCATCGCCCGGGGCAAGGCCGGCCTCGACGAAGGCAAGGGTCGTTGCGAAGCCGGTCGGGTCCGGCTCCTGCGGCAGATAGCGGACGGTCGCGCCGGATGGGCTTGCCTCGCCGCGATCCGCCTCGATGGGTCCGGCGGCGATCTTCAGCAGCGTCGGCTTGCGAGCCGTTGCGGCCCGACAAGGCAGAAGGCGCTCGCCCTCGGCAACGAACAGCTCGGCGCCGTCAAAGCAGCGGACGGCCGCCATGGTCGGGGCGGATGGAGCGGAGATGAAGAAGCGGCGGGAGCCATGCGGGATCTGGTCAGCAACTCGATGGGGTTTCAGTCGGCCGCCGGAATGGCACGGCCCGGCGCCGATGCCGAGATTGGGCGGCGGCTTCCAGGATGAGGCGGCGAATTGACCGGAATGGCGGGCGCGGACTTTCGCCGGGGCAGGCCGTCACGCCGGCTTGCTCCCTCGTCCTCACATCACCGTTGCGGGAATTCATGCCGAAGCGAATTGAAGTTCCGCCTCGCCGGCGCCCTACACGGGAATGATGGCCGCCCGGGGCCGGCCCTGACGAGCCGAACCGCCACCGGCAAACGCGCGGCGCTTTCCTGCCGATGAGCCAGGCCGAGATGTCGGCGCTCGGCTGGGACGAATGCGACATCGTCCTCGTGACCAGCGATACTATGGACCACCCGAGCTTCGGCATGGCGATCATCAGGCGCGTGCTCGAAGCCAGGGCTTCGAGGTCGGCATCATTTCCCCGCAGCCCGACTGGCAATCGGCGGAGCCGTTCAAGGCGCTCGGCCGGCCGCGACTGTTCTTCGGCGTGACCGGCGGCAGCGTACGATCGGTAGTCGCCGCTACACCTCGGACCGCCGGCTGCGCCATGACGACGCCTATACGGCGGGCGGCGAAGGCGGCAAGCGGCCGGACCGCAGCACGATCGTCTATGCGCAGCGCTGCCGGGAGGCCTACAAGGACGTGCCGCTGGTGCTGGGCGGCATCGAGGCGTCGTTGCGCCGCATCGCCCACTACGACTACTGGTCCGACAAGGTGCGCCGCTCGATCCTCGCCGATGCCAAGGCCGACCTCCTGCTCTACGGCAATGCCGAGCGCGCCGTCGTCGAAGTCGCCAGAAGGCTTGCTGCCGGCGAGACGGCGCGCGACCTTGCGACCATCCGCGGCGTTGCCCTGTTCCGCCCCGTGCCCGACGGAGTTCACCGAACTGCACGCCGACGACCTTCAGTCCGCCGACGAGGCGGCAGGCCGCCGCCCGGCGACACCGTCATCCGGCTGCCCTCTTTCGAACGGGTCGAGACCGATCGCGAGGCCCTGCCCGAGCCTCGCGCGTTCTGCACCGCGAGGCCAATCCCGGCGTGCCCGGCCGCTGGTCAGCGCCATGGCGACCGCGACCTCTGGCTCAGTCCGCCGCCGATCCCCCTGACCTCAAAGGAGATGGATGCCGTCTACGACCTGCCCTATACGCGAAGGCCGCATCCCTCCTATGGCGATGCGAAAATCCCGGCACCGAGATGATCAAGTTCTCGGTGACAGTGATGCGCGGCTGTTTCGGCGGCTGCACGTTCTGCTCGATCACCGAACATGAAGCCGCACATCATCCAGAACCCTTCGGAAGGCCTCGATCCTGCGCGAGATCGAGAACATCGCAACAAGACCCCGGCTTTTCCGGCGTGATCTCGGATATCGGCGGGCCGACCGCCAACATGCCGGATGGCGTGCAAGGACCAGAAAGATCGAGGCGGCCTGCCGCCTGCCGTCCTGCGTCTTCCCCGACATCTGCCCGAACCTCGACACCTCGCATGACGACCTCATCCGGCTCTACCGCAAGGTGCGCGAGGTCAAGGGCGTCAAGAAGGTGATGGTCGCCTCGGGCGTGCGCTACGACCTTGCCGTCCGGAGCCCGAAATATATCGAGGAGCTGGTCACCCACCATGTCGGCGGCTACCTGAAGATCGCGCCCGAGCACACCGAGCGCGGGCCGCTCGACAAGATGCGGAAGCCCGGCATCGGCACCTATGACCGCTTCAAGGCGATGTTCGATGCCGCGGTGAAGAAGGCCGGCAAGAAATACTATCTCATTCCGTATTTCATCGCGGCGCACCCCGGAACGACCGACAGGGACATGCTGAACCTTGCGCTGTGGCTGAAGAAGAACCGCTATCGGGCCGATCAGGTGCAGACCTTCCTGCCCTCGCCCATGGCAACGGCGACGGCAATGTACCATACCGGCGTCAACACGCTGAAGGGCGTGCGCCACGGGGCAACGGAGGCGGTCGAGACGGTGCGCGGCGGCCGGCAGCGCCGCCTGCACAAGGCCTTCCTGCGCTATCACGACCCGGACAACTGGCCGCTCCTGCGCGAGGCGCTGAAATCCATGGGGCGCGCCGACCTCATCGGCCCGCGCCCCGATCAACTGGTGCCGGCGCACCAGCCGGCGGGAGCGACCACGACAGGGGCCAGGACAGCGGCGAAGAAGGGTGCGGGACACCCGGGATCACGGGGGCGGACGTTCACCACCAAGGGCGTGCCGCTGCCGAAAAAGTAGGCCCGGGGGCGGCCTGTCAGTCCGTTGCCAGTGCCGGTTCGCGCTCGAGAACGGCCGCGAAGAAGCCGTCGGTTCCGTTGCGCGCCGGCGTCAGCAACAGGCAATCGCCATCGGCCGCCGCCGCCAGATGCGGCGCGGCGTCGCGAAGCGGCGTCAGGCGGAATGCCGGATTTGCCGCAAGGAACGCGGTCACCTGCTCCTCGTTCTCTTCGGTGAGCAGCGAGCAGGTCGCATAGACCAGCCGCCCGCCCGGCTTCACCAGCCGCGCGGCACTGGCAAGAATCCGGGCCTGCAGGGACAGGAGCTCATCAAGACCCTTCCCCTCCGGCGCGCGCCAGCGGGTATCGGGATTGCGCCGCCACGTGCCGGTGCCGGTGCAGGGCGCGTCGACCAGCACGCGATCGAAGCTGGCCTTGTGGCGCTTGACCCAGCGGTCCGTTTCACTCGACAGCAACCGGGTCTCGGTGTTGTGCACGCCGGCATTGCGGAGCCGTTCGCCGCAGCGCTTCAGCCGGCCCTCGCTGACATCGCAGGCAATAATGCGGCCCTTGTTGTTCATCCCGGCGGCCATGGCGAGGGTCTTGCCGCCCGCCCCGGCGCAGAAGTCGACCACACGATCGCCGGGCCTGGCGCCGACCAGCAACGAAACAAGCTGTGAGCCCTCGTCCTGGATCTCGACCTCGCCGGTTTTCAACGCCGGCAACCGGGACAGGGAGAACCGTTCCGAGACGCGGATGCCATGGGGGGCCAGCGGCGTTGCCTCCGCAGCAAGGCCCAGTTCCCCCAACTCACGGAGCATGGCCTCGCGGGTCGACTTTCCCGGATTGACCCGCAGGTCGACCGGCGGCGGCACCAGCGCTGCCGCCATCTCGGCGCCGAAGGCCTCGCCAAAGCGCCGCCTGAGCGGCGCCACCGCCCAGGGCGGACATTCGAGACGCACCTCTTCGGGCATCTCGGGATGGATCAACGCGTGGCCCTGCAATCCGGCCACCAGCGCTTCTTCGCCACCCGTCAGGGCGGCGGGCGCACCCTTTGCGCCGTCGAACAGGCGCTTCACCGCCTCGGGCGTCATGCCTTC